>NZ_BBOX01000103.1 GCF_001553455.1 Streptomyces hygroscopicus subsp. hygroscopicus | reverse complement strand
ACCGATCGGGGAACCGGACGGGCCGCGTTCGGGGTGGGAAGGGAACCCCGTAACGGGTNTAAGTGCGGGGACACGCGCACTCCGTCGCGGGCGGGGCCGGGTGTCGTACCTGCTGGGCGCGCACGGCCCCGCCATAGCCGTGGACACCGCGTGCTCCTCCGGTCTCCTCGCCGTCCACCTGGCCTGCCAGAGCCTGCGCGCCGGGGAGTCCGACGTGGCCCTGGCCGGTGCCGCGATGCTGATGCTCGGGCCCGAGGTCGGGCTGCTGTTCTCGCAGTGGTCCATGCTGTCGCCCCACGGCAGGTGCGCCGCGTTCGACGCCGCCGCCGACGGCTTCGTCCGCAGCGAGGGCTGCGCCGTGGTCGCGTTGCAGCGGCTGGACGACGCGTTACGGGACGGCCGCCGGATCCTCGCCGTCATCCGCGGCTCGGCGGCCAACCAGGACGGACGTTCCGACAACATCGTCGTCCCCTCGGCGGCGGCACAGGAAGCCGTGCAGCGCCGGGCGTTGCACACGGCCGGTGTGGACCCCGCCCGGGTGGGGCTGGTGGAGGCGCACGGCCCCGGCACACCGACGGGTGACCCGGTGGAGTTCACGGCGCTCGCCGCCGTCTACGGCGCCGGTGACCGGCCGTGCGCGGTGGGCTCGGTGAAGACGAACATCGGCCACACCGAATCGGTCTCCGGTCTGGCCGGACTCATCAAAGCGGTGATGGCGCTGCGCCATGCCCGGATACCGGGGAACCTGCACTTCAACGAGTGGAACCCGGAGATCTCACCGGAGCGGACCCGGCTGTTCGTGCCGACCGGGCTGACCGAGTGGCCGGTGGCCGACGGGCCGCGGCTGGCCGCGGTCTCCTCCTACGGCTTCAGCGGCACCAACGTCCACGTCATCGTCGAACAGGCCCCGGACACCGCCGGGTCCGGTGAGCACACCGCCCCACCCGCCGTGGCGGCGGCGGTCGCGACCGGGACCGCGCCCGTGGCGGAGCAGCGGGTACGGCCGTATGTGCTGTCGGCGAGCACGCCGCAGGCCCTGGCGGAGACGGCCGGCCGGGTGGCGGGATGGCTGTCCGGCGAGGGTTCGTCGGTGCCGCCCGGCGATGTGGGTTTCACCCTGGCCCGGGGCCGGGAGCACCGCAAGGAGCGGCTCGTCGTCCTGGCCTCCTCCCGCGGCCAGCTGGTCGATCGGCTCACCACGGCCGCCGGGTCCCGGGCCGGTGAGGGGATCGTGTCCGGCTCGGCCGGTCTCCACGCCGGCGGACCGGTGTGGCTGTTCTCCGGGCAGGGCTCCCAGTGGGCGGGCATGGGACGGACCCTGCTGGAGACCGAACCCGCCTTCGCCGCCGCGATCGAGGAACTGGAACCGTTCATCGCCCGGGAATCGGGGTTCTCCGTCCGCTCCGAGCTGGTGAGCCACACGACCGTCACCGGGATCGAGCGGGTCCAGCCCACGATCTTCGCGGTCCAGGTGGCGCTCGCCGCGGCCTGGCGGGCCCGGGGCGTCGAGCCCGCCGCCGTGATCGGGCATTCCCTCGGGGAGGTGGCCGCGGCGGTCGTCGCCGGTGCGCTGTCCCCCGAGGACGGGGCGAAGGTGATCTGCCGGCGGTCGGCGCTGATCACCCGGATCGCCGGCGGCGGCGCCATGGCGACGGTCGAACTCCCCCACCAGCAGGTCGAGGCCGAACTCTCCGGCGCGGGCATCGAGGACGTCACCGTCGCGGTGGTGGCCTCCGCGGGCTCCACCGTCGTGGCGGGCGACCCCGAGCGGATCCGCCTCCTGGTTTCCCGATGGGAGGCCCGTGACCTGCACACCCGCCGGATCGCCGTGGACTACGCCTCGCACTCCCCGCATGTCGATCCGATCCTGGGGGACTTGGCGGCGAGCCTGGGCGACCTGGCCCCCACCGCGCCGACCGTCCCGTTCTACGGCACCGTACTGGACGACCCGAGGGAACCGGCGGCCTTCGACGCGGACTACTGGGTGAGCAATCTGCGCAGGCCGGTACGGTTCGCCGACGCCGTCACCGCGGCCGTGACCGACGGGCACCGGGTGTTCCTCGAGGTCTCCCCGCATCCCCTGCTCACCCACGCGGTCTCCGAGACCGCCCACGCGATCGGCCGGGACACGATCACCGTCCCCACGCTCCGCCGTGACCAGGAGGCCCGGCACGGACTCCTGCCCCAGCTGGCCGGATTGCACTGCACCGGTGTCCCCGTCGACTGGTCGCGCGAGTACCCCACCGGAAACGTGGCCGATGTCCCCCTCCCGGTGTGGGCGGGGCGCGACCTGGGAGTCCTGGCCATGGCCGCACGGCGGCCGGGCGGTGCGAGCGTGGCCGTCCACCCGTTGCTCGGCGCGCATCTGGCGCCCGTGGACACCGACGACGAACACCGCTGGCAGGCCGGCCTCAGCGGTCGCGAGCTGCGCTACCTCGCCGACCACCGGGTCCATGGGCAGCCGGTCATGCCGGGGGCCGGGTACTGCGAGATGGCCCTGAGCGCCGCGGAGACCGTCTTCGGCGCGGAGCCGGGCACCACGGACGCGGTCGAGGTGACCGACCTGACCATCCACGAGATGCTGCCGCTGGAGCGGAACACCGTGGTGTCCACGCGGGTGCGCCCGGTCCGCGAGGGCCTGGTCCGGTTCGAGGCCCTGGCCCGCCGCGACGGCGGGGAACCGGCCGGTCTCGCCACCGGATCGCTGCGCCGCGCGCCGGCGGTCCGGCCGGACCGCCGGGACCTGGCCGCACTCTTCGACCGCCACCCCGGGACACTCGATCCGGGTGAGGTCTACGCCAAGTTCCAGGCCGTGGGGGTCCACCACGGCGAGGCGTTCGCCGCGCTCACCGCCCTGCGCCTGTCCGAGGAGCCGGGCATCGACCAGACGGTTCTCGCCGAGATCGGGCTTCCCGCCACCGTGCGCGCCCACCTGAACTCCTACCGGATGCACCCGGTGCTGATCGACGGCTGCCTCCAGGCCCTGGCCGCTCATCCCGCCCTGGTCCGGGACGCCTTCCCGGTCGGGGCGGGCGCCCTGCGGGTGCACCGCGATCCGCACCGCGGGCGCTACTGCCTGGCCCGGCTGCGCCATCTCGACGGCCACCTGGCCGTGGGGGACGTGGTGCTCCTCGACGAGGACGGCGACGTGCTCGCCGAGATCGAGCAGGTCCGCCTGGCCACCCAGGACCGCCGGTTCGCCGAACGCCTGCTGGCCATCGGCTGGGACCGCGTCGATCCGGCTCCGCGGCAGCCCGCCGGGCGGTGGCTGCTGGTGACCGAGGACGACGCGGATCCCGAGGAGTTCGTCCGGGAACTCACCTCGGCCCTGGACACCGGCACCGGCTGTGCGCACCTGAGCGTGGGCGCGGCCCCGGACGGCGACCAGGAACTGGTGGCCGCGCTCGACGACCTGTCGGCCGGAGCGCCGCCGCACGGCCTGGTGCTGCTGTGCCCCTCCCCCACCGGGGCGGCCGACGAGGCCGCGCTGGACCGGGCGGAACGCCGCGTCAACCGGCTGATCGGGCTGGTGCGTCTGCTGGCCGAGCGGGCCGGGAAACCCGCGCCCCGCCTGTGGGTGGTCACCCGCGACGCCCAGCCGGTGCACGACGGCGACGGGCTGAACCTGGAGCAGACACCGCTGCGCGGCCTGTGCCGGGTGATCGGACACGAGCACCCCGAACTACGGGTGTGCTGCGTCGACATCGACACCGGCACCACGCCCGGACAGCTGGCCGCCGCCCTGTGGTCCACCGAGGACGCCGATGAGATCGCCCTGCGCGGCGGCGACCTGTACCTGGCGCGGCTCGAACTGGCGCCGCTCCACGAGGACGACCGCAGGACGCGGCGGATCCGCCACGGACACGACCGCTTCACCCTGGGCGTACGGCACGTGGGCGACCTGGGCAGCTTCGAACTCATCAGCTCCGAACGGCGGCGGCCGGGGCCGGGGGAGATCGAGATCCGGGCCGTGGCGTTCGGGCTGAACTACGCCGATGTGCTCAACGCGATGGGCCTGTACAAGACCGTCGACGGCCGGCCCATGTCCTTCGGGTTCGACTGCGCCGGCACCGTGACCGCCGTCGGTGACGAGGTCACCTCCTACCGCGTCGGCGACCGGGTGGCGGCCCTGCACCCCGGGGCGTTCGACTCGTTCGCGATCGTGCCCGCCGTCAAGGCGGTCCCGGTTCCGGACGCCGTCACCTTCGAGGAGGCGGCCGCCCGGCCCAGCGTGTACGCCACCACCTGGTACGCGCTGCACCGGCTGAGCCGGCTCGGCGCCGGGGAACGCGTACTGATCCACTCGGCGACCGGTGGGGTCGGGCTCGCCGCGATCTCCATCGCCCGGCACCTCGGAGCCGAGATCTTCGCCACCGCCGGAACCGAAGCCAAACGGCGGTACCTGCGCGACCTGGGCATCAAGCACGTCTTCGACTCCCGGTCCACCCGGTTCGCCGACGACATCCGCGACCTGACCGGCGGCGAAGGCGTCGATGTGGTGCTCAACTCGCTCACCGGTGCGGCCCAGCGGGCGGGCCTGGATCTGCTCCGCGTCGGCGGGCGTTTCGTGGAGCTCGGCAAGAAGGACATCTACGCCGACGCGCGGATCGGGCTCTACCCCTTCCGCCGCAACATCTCGCTGCACAGCGTCGACCTCGGGGTGCTCGACCACGATCACCTCGGCGGCGTGCTCCGCGAGGTCCACGACCTGCTCGCCACCGGTGCGCTGGAACCCCCGCCGCACACCGTTCACCCGCTGCACGAAGCCACCACCGCCTTCCGCACCCTCGCGGCCGGGGACCACATCGGCAAAATCGTGCTCGTCCTTCCCCGGGACGGTGACGGCCACGCCGTCGTCCGGCCGGACCAGGTGCCCGTCGTCCGCCGCGACGGCGCCTACCTCATCACCGGCGGACTCGGCGGGCTCGGTCTGCTCCTCACCCGCTGGCTCGCCGAGGCGGGGGCCGGCCGGATCGTGCTGGGCGGCCGCTCCGCCCCTTCTCCCGACGCCCGGACGGCCCTCGAGGAGCTGCGGGCCGCCGGAGCCGACATCGAGGTGGTGCTCGGTGACATCGCCGTGGCGGGCACCGCGGACCGGCTGGTGCGTGCCGCCACCGCGACCGGTCTGCCGGTGCGCGGCGTCGTCCACGCCGCCGCGGTCATCGCGGACGCCGCGATCGCGGGGCTGGACGAGGAGCTGGTCGAGCGCGTCTGGGCCCCCAAGGCGCGCGGAGCCCTGCGGTTGCAGGACGCCTGCCGCGGTCTTCCCCTCGACTGGTGGTTCGGCTTCTCGTCCGCCTCGTCCCTCCTCGGATTCCCCGGTCAGGGCTCCTACGCCGCCGCCAACGCGCTCCTGGACGGCCTCACCACCTGGCGGCGCGGTCACGGCCTCCCCGCGCTCAGCGTCAACTGGGGGGCCTGGGCCGAACGCGGGCGCGGTGCCTTCTTCGCCGACAGCGGCCACGCCATGATCGACCCCGATGAAGGCATCAGCGCCTGCGACACCCTGCTGCGCCACGACCGGGCCCGCGTGGGCTACCTGGACATCCTCGACGGCGGCTGGCAGAAGATGTTCGCGCAGAAGCTCCGCACCTCGCCGTTCTTCGCCGCCATCCCCGCCGGCGACACGGCCGAAGCCACCGCGGACGCCGCCCGGCAGGCCGTCCTGGCCGAGCTGCGGCTCACCGATCCGGCCACCCGCCAGATCTTCCTCGAACGGCACCTCACCGACCAGGCGGCCGAGATCCTGCGGGTCAGCCCGGCCGGTCTGGACCCCGACCTGTCCCTGACCGACTACGGTCTCGACTCCCTCATGGCACTCCAGCTGAGCACGCGCATCAGCAGGGAATTCGATGTGCGCATCACTCCCAAGCAGATGCGGCAGGACTCCAGCCTGGCCGCCCTCGCCACCCGCATCATCGACCGGCTCAACCTCCGGACAGCCCCGTAGTCCGGCGCCCGACCGCCACCACCTCCCGTCGGCGGACCGGCTGCCGCCGGTTCCGCCGGCCGGGAGGCCGTCAGCAGAGCGCACACCGAAGGGATCCCCCGTGGTCAAACAACCGTCACAGGTGCCGCACGCGGCGACCGGAATCCTCAGCCTGGTGCTGCTCCTCGCCACCATTCCGGTACTGCCGCCGATCCCGGCCTTCGGTTCGTCCGAGGAAGAGATCGCGTCCTTCTACGCGTCCCACGCCACCCGCGGATACCTCTATCAGTTCATGGCGGGCCTGGCCCTGCTCGGCGCGCTGTGGTTCCTCGGCTACCTCTACACCCGGCTCCGCCGTGAGGTGCCGGGAAGCCCGCTGCCCGTGATCATGCTCGCCGCGGGCGCCGCCTGGGTCTGCTTCGCGGTCGTCTTCCTGGGGCTCTTCCAGGTCTTCTCGGTCTGGGCCGACGACCCTGACACACACGCGCTCCTGAAGGCGTTCTCCGACGCGTACGTCCTGGGCTTCATGTTCAACGTCCTCCCGGCGGGGATCATGGTCGCGGCGGCGTCGTGGTCCCTGCGGCCGTCGGCGGGCTGGCCCGGCTGGCTCAAACCGCTCGGCGTCCTCGCCGTGGCGACGCAGGTGCTGGGAAGCGTGCCGCTCATCTTCCCCACCGGCCCGCTGAAGGCCGGCGGCCTGATCACCTACGCCCCGTTCTTCACGGCCGTCCTCTGGATCTGCCTGGCCAGTTGCTCCGCCACCCGCTGGGAACGCTCCGCGGCGGACCAGCACCGGGACGGGTACGCGGCGGCCCGCACGGCATAGGCGCCGCGCCCCGGCCGCACCGCCGGACCCTCGCCATGAGCGAAGACGCAACCCCTCCCACAGGAGTACTGAGATGACAGACTGCTTCGACGTGGTCATCGTGGGCGCCGGCCTGGCGGGCCTGCAGATGCTGCACCAGGTCCGCCGGACCGGCCTCACGGCGCGGGTCCTCGAAGCCGGCGGCGGGGCGGGCGGCACCTGGTACTGGAACCGCTATCCGGGCGCCCGCTGCGACGTGGAGAGCCTCGAATACTCCTACCAGTTCTCCGAGGAGTTGCAGCAGGAGTGGGAGTGGACCCGGCGCTACGCCTCCCAGCCGGAGATCCTGCGCTATGTCGGCCACGTCCTGGACCGCTTCGACCTGCGCCGCGACATCCAGTACCACACCCGTGTCACGGCGCTGGGGTACGACGAGCCGGCCGGCCGGTGGACGGTGCGCACCGAGGCCGGTGACGAGGTGGTGGCGCGGTTCGTCATCATGGCGACGGGGTGCCTGTCCTCGGCCAACCTGCCGCGGATCGCCGGTAGGGAGACGTTCGCCGGCGAGATCCACCACACCGGCCACTGGCCGCACGAGCCGGTCGGCCTGTCCGGCAAGCGCGTCGGCGTGGTCGGCACCGGCTCGTCCGGTGTTCAGACGATCCCGGTCATCGCGCGGCAGGCGGCGGAGCTCTACGTCTTCCAGCGCACGGCCGCGTACACCCTGCCCGCCCGGGACCAACCGCTCGATCCGCAGCTGCGGGCCGCCGTCAAGGCCGACTACGCGGGGTTCCGGGAGCGCAACAACGCCATGCCGACGGCCGGTCTGTCGCGGTACCCGACCAACCCCTCCTCGGTCTTCCTGGTCTCCGCCGCCGAACGCGAGGCCGCCTTCGAGTACTTCTGGGGGCTGGGCGGGCCACTGCTGCTGCGGTCCTTCGGCGACATCATGTCCGACCCGGCCGCCAACGCGCTGGTCGCCGACTTCGTCCGCGGGAAGATCCGCCAGATCGTGAAGGATCCCGAGGTCGCGGCCCTGCTGTCGCCGAAGCAGCCCATCGGCTGCAAACGCGTCTGCCTGGGCACCGGCTACTACGAGACCTTCAACCGGCCGGACGTCCATCTGGTCGACGTGGCCTCGGCACCGATCGAAGAGATCACACCGGAGGGGATCCGCACCGCGGCGGGCAGATACCGGCTCGATGTGATCGTCTTCGCCACCGGGTTCGACGCCATGACGGGCGCGCTGCTCAGCATCGACATCCGCGGGCGGGACGCGCTGTCGCTGCGGGACATGTGGTCGGCCGGGCCGCGCAGCTATCTCGGCCTCGGCGTGCCCGGCTTCCCGAACCTGTTCACGATGACTGGCCCCGGCAGCCCGTCGGTGCTGACGAACATGATGGTGGCGATCCACCAGCACGCGACGTGGATCGGCGACTGCCTGACGTACCTGACCGACCAGGACATCGACGTGATCGAGGCCACCGGGGAGGCCGAGCACGCCTGGGGGCTGCACGTCAGCGAAACCGCCGGCCGGACGCTGTTCTCCTCCTGCGATTCCTGGTACCTGGGAGCGAACATCCCCGGCAAGAGGCGCGTGTTCATGCCGCTCGTCGGCTTCCCGGCCTACGCGCGGACGTGTGCCGAGGTCGCGGCGGGAGGCTACCAGGGCTTCGCGCTGACGCGGCTGGACCGGAGCCGGCCCGCCAGGGGGCACATCGCACCGTCCCGGTCACAACCGAGCTGACAGGAGGACACCATGGCACACCGTGAGGTGCCGGAGATCGACTTCGATCACCACTCGGAGGAGTACGGACGCGATCCGTGGGCCGCCAACACCGAGCTGGCCACGCGCTGCCCGGTGGCCCACAGCCCGCACCACGGCGGCTTCTACGTCGTCACGGGGTACGAGCAGGTCGCGGACGTGGCCAGGCGGCCGGAGGTCTTCTCGTCCGCCCATGAGCTGCCGAACACCCCCGGGCGTCCCCAGGGGACCATCATCCCGGCCTCCACCTTCCGTGCGCTGCCGCTGGAGATGGACCCGCCGGAGTTCCTGGAGTGGCGCCGCACCCTGAACCGGTTCTTCTCGCCCAAGGCCGCGCGGCAGTTGCGGCCCCGCATCCAGGCATTCGCCACCTGGTGTGTCGACCAGTGCGTCGAGAAGGGCGAGACGGACCTGGTGCTGGACCTGTCCAACGCGGTTCCCGCGCTGCTCACGCTGGACATCGTGGGACTGCCGATGGACAACTGGCGCCGGTACGCCGACGCGGTGCACGCGCTCGCGTACACCCCTTCCGGCACCCCCGAGTACCAGCGGGTCGAAGCCGGTTTCGCGATGCTCGTCAACGAGGTGCGGGAAACGATTCCCCGGCGCCGGGCGAACCCGAAGGGAGACCTGATCAGTTTCCTGACCCAGGTGGAGGTGGACGGGAAGAAGATCGGCGACGCGGACATCGTCGCGGTGTGCAACGCCATGATCGCCGGTGGGATGGACACCACCACCGCGCTGCTCGCCTCGGCCTTCGAGTACCTCGACCGGGACCGCGCCGCCCGCCGCCGGCTGATCGAGGAGCCCGCGACGGTTCCCAGGGCGTGCGAGGAGTTCCTGCGGTACTTCACCCCCGTGGTCTGCGTCGGCCGTACCGTCATGCGCGACGACGAGATCGGCGGGTTCCCGGTGTCCCGCGGCGACAGGGTCCTGATCTCGTGGGCGGCGGCCAATCTCGACGCCGAGGTGTTCCCCGACCCGCTGACCGTCGACTTCGACCGTGACACGCGCAAGCACGCGGCCTTCGGGATCGGCATGCACCGGTGCATCGGGCGCCACATCGCACAGACCGACTTCGAGATCGTGGTCAACGAGGTGCTCCGGCGGCTGCCCGACTACCGGCTGGTCGAGGGCGCGGCCGAACGCTACGCGACCGTCGGGCAGATCAACGGCTATGTGACGATGCCCGCCCGGTTCACTCCCGGTCCGCGCACCGGCCCCGGCGTCGCGACCGCCGGAGAACTGCTGCCGGATCTGAAGCTGGACCTGTAGTCGCACCGGGCGTTTCCCGTTGCGCGGACAGGCGTTCACCGGCGGCATTCGGTACCGGCTCCCAGGAGGTTGCTTTCATGCCACAGACCGAGGACATCGCCCCGTCCTACCCGATCCCCCGGGCCGCCGGATGCCCGCTCGATCCCCCGCCGCTGCTGGGGGAACTGCGCGAGCGGCGAGCCGTCAGCCGGGTGACGCTGTGGGACGGCAGAACCGCCTGGCTGGTCTCGCGGCACGAGGAGGTGCGCCAGGCGCTGCGCGACCCCCGGCTGAGCGCCGATGTGCGGCACCCCTCCTACCCGTTCTTCTCCCAGGGGCAGGTCGCCACCCGCACCATGCTCGAGAGCTTCCTGCGCATGGATCCGCCCGAGCACGACCGGCACCGCCGCATGCTCACCGCGGAGTTCCGGGCCGCGCGGGTGGAGGCGATGCGACCGGGTGTGCAGAAGACCGTCGACCGGCTGCTGGACGAGATGGTCGCGGCCGGCCCCCCGGCCGACTTCGTCACCGCCTTCGCGCTGCCCCTGCCCTCCCTCGTCATCTGCCGGCTGCTCGGTGTGCCCTACGCCGACCACGGCTTCTTCCAGCGGTGCAGTGCCGTGGCGTTCGACCGGGAGTCCACGGCCGAGGAGATCCGCGCCAGCCGCGAGGAGCTGACGGACTACCTCGCCCGGCTCGTCGCGTCGAAGGCCGAACGCCCCACCGACGACCTGATCAGCCGTCTGGTCGTGGACCAGGAGGCCACCGGCAACCTGACCCGCCGGCAGGTCGTCAACCTGGGCCTGCTGCTGCTCGTCGCGGGCCACGAGACCACCGCGAACATGACGGCCCTCTCGGTGCTCAGCCTGCTTCGCCACCCCGGACAGCTGGCCCTGCTACGGGGGCGGCCGGAGCTGATCCCCGGTGCCGTGGAGGAGCTGCTGCGGCTGCACAGCGTGGCCCACAACGGCCTGCCCCGGGTGGCCGTCGAGGACGTCGAGATCGGTGGCACCACCATCCCGGCCGGGGATCCGGTACTGCTCTCGCTCACCGCCGCCAACCACGACCCGCGGGCCTACGACGACCCGGGCCGGCTGGACGTCCAGCGCACCGCCCGTGCACACGTCGCGTTCGGCTTCGGTGTCCACCAGTGCATCGGGCAGCCGCTCGCCCGTCTGGAGCTGCGGGTGGCACTCGCCACCGTGCTGCGGCGGCTGCCCCAACTCCGGCTGGTGGACGAGTCGTTGGGGAATCTGGGCTTCCGCCATAGCATGACCGTCTTCGGGCTCCACAACCTGCCCGTGGCCTGGTGAGCCACGTCGCACCGGGCGGTCACGCCCCGGCCTGGTCCGTGCGGTGCGCCGCGTCCTGTGACCGTTGGGGGAGAACCATGGACACCGCGCTGATCGACACCCTGCTCGCCAAGGCCGTCGAGCGCGGCGTCACCACCGGCGTCTACGCCATGGCCGCCGACCGCGAGGGGATCGTCTACTCCGGCGGGGCCGGGACCCGTGACGGCGACGCCCCATGGGGCGAGGACACCATCGCCCTGCTCGCCTCCATGACCAAGTCGGTCACGGCCGTCGCCGCGCTGCAGCTGGTCGAGCAGGGGGCGATCGGCCTGGACGACCCCGTCGCGGACGTACTGCCCGAACTCGCCGCGCCCCAGGTGCTCGAGGGCTACGACGGCGACGTGCCCCGGCTCCGCCCGGCCCGGTCGCCGGTCACGCTGCGCAGGCTGCTGTCGCACACCGGCGGCTGCGGCTACCCGTTCCTGTGTCCGGACCTCGCGCGCTACCACCAAGCCAACGCCATCCCGTCGACCAGGGAGGGCCGGCTGGCCACGCTCGTGGACTCCCCGCTGGTCGGTGAGCCGGGCGCCGGTTTCCACTACGGCATGGGACTCGACTGGGTGGGCCTGGCCATCACCCGGATCACCGGCACCGACCTGGAGACGCGTCTGCGCGAGCGCATATTCGCCCCGCTCGGCATGGCCGACACCGCCTTCCGGATAGCCGACCGTGGCCGGCTCGCCACGCTGCACGCCCGTACCCCCGACGGGCTGGTGGCGATCCCGTTCGAGTTCCCGCAGGAACCCGAGCTCCACTGCGCCGGGGGCGGGCTCTACGGCAGCCCGCGCGACTACCTGACCTTCCTGCGCATGATCGCGGCCGGCGGCACTCTGGACGGCACCACGATCCTCACCCGGCGGACCCTGGCCGAGGCACGGCGCAGCCACTCCGGCCCGGTGGGGCGGTTGGTCTCGGCCGACCCGGCCGTGTCACACGACATCGAGCTGCTGCCCGGCACCCCGGTCACATGGTCGCTGCTGGGCATGCGCAACGAGGCGCGGACGCCACAGGGACGCCCGGTCGGCACGCTGGCCTGGGCCGGAGGAGCCAATACCTACTACTGGGCCGACGGCGACACCGACGGCGCCGGTGCGGCCGTGCTGTTCACCCAGATCATGCCCTTCGCCGACCCGGACGTGCTCGGCCTCCTCGCGGCGGTCGAGCGGGCCGTCCGCGCCCCGGCGCGGAACGGGTGACCGCGGCCAGGCACTACCTGACGGGACGACAACTGTCGTTGGAATGCGCTAAGTTACCGGTGACTTACTCGTTTCTACGGGTGGGTGGCCCCGATCATGGAACGGGCCGGACGGCTGACGGGCGTGGATCGCCGGGAGCAGGTACTGAGGATCGCCGCCGAGGAGTTCGCGGCGCACGGGCCGCACGGAGTGTCCGCCGAGGCGATCGCCCGGAAGGCGTGACTGGGCCGGCCGGGCCACCACCCGCAAACGGATCGAGCTGTTCGAGCACCTGACGACGGAGGCGAACCGATGACCGATACCGCAGCCGATGCGCGGACGAAGGTCACCGGCGGTCCGCTGGTGCCCGCGCTGATGTTCATCGCCCTGGTCGTCGCGGTGGTGGGCAGCCTCGGGGCACCATTGATCACCGAGGTGGCGGACGCGTTCGACGTCTCGCTGGCCGCGGCGCAGTGGACGCTCACCGCCCCACTGCTGGTGGGTGCGATCGCCACCCCGGTCCTCGGGCGCCTCGGCACCGGGCCGCGCCGGCGCCAGGTCATCCTGGCCACGCTCGCCACGGTGGTGGTCGGCAGCTTCCTGACCGTGGTGCCGCCGTCGTTCGGCTGGTTGCTGGCCGGGCGGGTGGCCCAGGGCGCCGGACTGGGCCTGACCGCGCTGATGATGGGTGTCGCCCGTGACCACCTGCCGGAGCGGCGCTCCGCGTCGACGATCGCGTTGCTGTCGGTGGCGTCCACCATCGGTATCGGCGTCGGCTACCCCCTCGCCGGACTCCTCACGGATGTCTCGGGGCTGCGGGCGGCGTACGGACTCGGTCTGCTGATCACCGCGATCGCGCTGGCGACGGCCTGGTGGGCGGTGCCGCAGCCGCCGCCGGGCCGGTCGGTGGCGGTCGACGTGCCCGGTGCCGCGCTGCTGGGCGCCGGTCTGCTGGCCCTGCTGCTGGCGGTCAGTCGGACCACGCTGTGGAGCGAGAACCTGGTCCTCGCCGGTGCCCTGCCGGCCGCGGCGGCCGTGCTGCTGGCCGTGTGGGTGCGCCGCGAACGCCGGTGCGCCACCCCGCTGGTGGACCTGACGCTGCTGCGGCACCCCGCGGTGGCCGGTGCCAACGTGACCATGCTGCTCGGCGGCGTGGGCATGTACCTGCTGCTGACGCTGGTCACCCGCTATGTGCAGACGCCCGAGGCGGTGGGCTACGGCTTCGGGGTGAATGTCTTCGTCGCGGGCCTGGTGCTGGTGCCGTTCTCGGTGCTGGGCTTCGCGGGCGGCAAGCTGGTGCCGCCGGTGCGCAAGCGGCTCGAGGCCGCGACGGTGCTCGCCATCGGGGGCGCCGTGGTGCTGGCGGCGCTGGTGGTGTTCGCGCTGGCCCGCGACCGGCTGTGGCTGGCCTTCGCCGTGATGGGCCTGCTCGGGCTGGGCGTCGGCGCCTTCTCCGCTGCCATGCCGGGCGCGATCCTTGCCGCCACCCCGCCGGAAGAGACCTCCAGCGCGATGAGCTTCAACCAGGTCGTGCGCAGCGTGGGTTTCTCCACCGGCAGCGCGCTCGGCGGTCTGGTGCTCTCCGCTCACACCTCCTCGGGAGCGAGTTTCCCCACCGAGTCCGGATACACCGTGGCGGCCTGGGCCGGTGCGGCCTCGATGGCGGTGACGGTCATGATCAGCCTGGTGCTGCGGCGCACCGCGAAGGCGCGGCTGTCCTGATACCGCCCCTGATTCCGCCGTATCGGCGCCCGAGCCCGCCGTGGCGGCGGGGTCGCGGGCCTGACGCGTCCTTGTGTCCCGGGCAGCCGGAGGGGCCGGACCGATGACGGGGGCGGGCCTCCCGCCCACCGCGGGAACGCGCCGTGTCACAGGTCAGGGAACCGGCGCCGGGCCCCGCGGTGGATTCGGCAGCGGTGGATTCGGCAGCGCGGGTGACTGCCGGCCGGCCCCGGCGGACGGGGCCGTACCCGACGGTCTCCGGCGGGGTCCGGCGCCGGACGGTCAGCGCGTCCGGCGGACAGCCTCGGTGCCCCCGCCCGAGCGGCGGCGGCCGCGCAGCCACCCGGGGATGGCAAGCTCGAACCACGTCGTCTTGCCACGCCCGGCGGGCGAACTGCCCCACGCCGAGGCGAGCGCGTCGACGATCAGAAGGCCGCGTCCGGACTCCGCCTCCTGATTGCTGACCTCGTCTTCGAGCAAGGCGGTCGGCACTGGTGGATAGGGATTGCTGTCCCGGACCTCCACCCGGATCCGGTCCGGATACTCGCGCAGCCGCAGCTCCACCTCGCTGTGCGCGTGGATCAGCGCGTTGGTGACCACCTCGGAGGTCAGCACCTCCAGGTCGTCCAGCAGGGGCAGCACCTCCCACCGGCCCAGCAGGTCGTGCAGAAAACCACGCACCTCGGCCACCGCGTGGAAATCGTGGCGCCGTATCGACGTCCGCGCGACCCGGGCGCGGTCCTCCGGCCGGGCCCCCTCGTACCGCACCAGGAGGAGCGCGGCCTGGTCGCGGCTCTCCCGGGGACGTCCGAGGCCGGCGATGCGGTCGGCCAGCACCTCCAGGTCCTCGTCGCGGTGGTCGGCCAGCAGGCGGATCACCCGGTCCACGGCGGCCTCGCTCCCCTGCCGCCGCGTGTCCAGCAGTCCGCTGGTGAACAGCGCGGCCACCGACCCGGCCGCCAGCTGGACCTCGCTCTGCCGGTACCCCTGGGGGGCCGGCGCGCCCAACGGCGGTCCGGGCGGCGGGCGGGGCCGGACGATCCGTCCACGCACGTCGGTGATCAGCAGCCCCGGGGGGCCCGCTGTCGCGATGCTGGTGATCCCCGTCGCCAGATCCAGCCACACACAGCAACACGTCGAGGTCAGGTCGGTGTCCAGCTCGGCCAGCAGCCGGCTGCTCCGCTCCAGAACGGTGGCCGGGGCGTGTCCCTCGGCGGCGTAGGCCCGTACCCCGCTGCGCAACTGGCCCATCACCGCGACCGCGTCCAGGCTGTTCCCCGCCACTTCCCCGACGACGAGCCCGAGCCCTCCGTCCGGCAGCGGGACGACGTCGTACCAGTCGCCTCCGACCTCCGCTCCCTCGCCCGCGGAGAAGTAGCGGGTCGCCAGGACCGCCTCGGACAGGTGCGGAAGGCTGCGCGGCAGCAGACTGCGCTGGATGGCCCGCGTCAGGGTGTGCTCGGCCTCGTAGGCCCGCGCTCTCTCCAGGGACTGGCCGACCTGTTCGAGCATGATCGCCAGGATGGCGATCTCCTCGGTGCGCAGGGGATCGCCGGGCTCGGCGAACTCCAGCACGCAGCAGCCCACCGGGCGCCCGTGGGAGATCAGGGGGAAATAGGCCCGTGCCTCCCGTTCGAGATCGACATCGAGACCGGGGT
Source organism: Streptomyces hygroscopicus subsp. hygroscopicus (assembly GCF_001553455.1). Lineage (GTDB taxonomy): Bacteria > Actinomycetota > Actinomycetes > Streptomycetales > Streptomycetaceae > Streptomyces > Streptomyces hygroscopicus. The sequence continues at coordinate 3,322 of NZ_BBOX01000103.1, read as the reverse complement.
AGCCGAGGCGGAGGGCCCGCACCGAGGGGAAGATCTTGACCGCGATCTCGTTGATGGTGTCCGTCTCCGGTGTGCGCTGGGACAGCGGGGTCCCCTCGATCCGGTTCACCACGCCCCGGGACAGACCCGCGGCGCCGACGACGTGCAGATGCCCCGCCTCGGCGAGGCACAGTGCCAGAGCCCGGCCGCGGAAGGGCCGCACCGTCCGCGCCCGGGTGACGGCGAGGACGTCCGCCGTGTGCACCGCGGCCGTGAGTTCGGTGGCGAGCCTCTGCAGCTGGAAGAGGAACGGGCCGCCCGCCGCCGACCAGGCGGCCGTCACCCGCGGATGCGGTGTGGCGGTCCCGGCGACATCGTCCCCCCGCGGGTCCGGCCGCCCGGAGACGAACAGCGGGACCGGCGGCGCCTCGACGGAGCCGCCCCGCTCGACCAGCTCCGCCAGGCGGACGGCCGACTCGTCCGCCACGGCCCGCAGGAACCGCAGATCCTCCTCGGCCATCTCCCGCGGCGGCACCCAGCGCAGGGCCAGGGCCCCGAAACGATGCCGGGCCGTGCGGATCGGCGCGATCACCACCACCATGGGCACCGGAATGTGGATCAGCGCCTCGGGTGACCGGCGGATCACGTTCCGCACGCACTCCTCGTCGCACACCACGACGCTCCCCGTCAGGTGGGCCTGGGCCGTGGGCCAGGTGAGGTCGTCCACCGGTACAGCGGGCGCGATGGTGAAGCTCAGCGGTGTCTCCACGGTCATGGCGGGGGCCAGCACCCGCGCGTCGGCCGTCAGCAGATAGGCGGTGCACGTGCTGGCCGGCAGTCTGCCGTACACCCGACGCAGCGCGGAGGCGATGATCCGGTCGCGGAGGACCTCTGGCCCGGTTCCTGGGGTGGACCGGGGGGACGGCTGGGAGTTCATGGATCAGCCCAGTGAGTGGCGAGTGCCGGCCGGTACCAGGACCCGGCCTGTTGGGGGAACGGCTGGCTGTACGGTCTCGGTGCGGCCCTGGAGCGCGCCACTTTCATTATCGGCGGTTCCGGGTCGTTCTTCTCCGCACGGCCCGGCGCGGCCAGGTGGCGGCAGCGTGCGGCAGCAGCGCGGTGCGGACCGTGCCCAGCGCGCGGGGCCGGACGAGACCGGTCGCTGGTGCGCTCTCCGCCTCGCCGCCGTCCCGCTCGAGGGGACGGCGGCGGGGCGGTGGCCCCGGGCGGAACCCTGGGGTACGGAAGGCCGTTGGCACCCGATGGTCCGAAGACATGGCCTTCGGCGCTCCGGGTCGCCGTCCGGTGTCGTCCGGGCCGGTGTCCCCGGCGCGGACGCGCCCGCCCGTGCCCTTGCGCGAGCGGCGCCGTGGTGGGCCCGCTCGGGGTTCCCATCGGCTACCGCCGGCCGCCGGACGCCCCGGAGCGCCAGGCGCTCGTGCCGCTGCCCGTCCGACTCGCCCGGCGCCCGCTGTCCGGTCTCCCCGATGGAGGCCGGACAGCGGGCGCCGGGCGATGACCGGAGGACTACGGGGCGGAGTCGCTGTACTCCGCGTCCCGGGCTTCCGCCGCCGGTCCCTCCGCCGCCCGCGCCGGCTCCTGCGGCGCGTGCTCGGCGCCGCTCCGGCGGCCGGGCAGCACGGCGAGGACGATCAGCGTCCCGGCGGCCATGATGATTCCGCCGATCAGGCTGGTGTGGGCCACGCTGTGGGCGAAGGATTCGCGCACAGCGCCGATGAGGGCCTGTGCCTGCTGGGCACCGCCGGCGGGGTTCTTCGCGACCTCCCCGGCGACCGCCAGGCCACCGCCCACCGAGTCCCGCGCCGTCTCCAGCGCGGCGGCCGGGAGGTGGCCTCCGACCAGATCGGTCAGCTTGTCGCGGTAGGCGGTGCCCAGCAGTGAACCCAGGATCGCGATCCCCAGGGCGCCGCCCAGCTCCAGCGCGGTGTCGTTGGCACCGCCGCCCACGCCCAGTTCGGACTCGGGGAAGGAGCCCATGATGGTGTCCGTGGCCGGGGACACGCTCAGCCCGATCGCGAAGCCCAGCAGCATCAGGGGCGCCAGGAAGTCGGCGTAGGAGGAGCCCGGGTCGATCCGCGTGAGGACGAGGACGCCCGCGGTGCCGATCACCATGCCGGTGCCGACCATCGCCTTCACGCCCAGCTTCGGGGTCAGCTGCCCGGTGGTCGCGGCGCCGAGGAAGACGGCACCGGCCAGCGGGAGCAGTCGTACGCCGGTCTCCAGCGGACCGTAGCCGAGGACGAACTGCAGGTACTGGGTGGCGTAGTAGAGCGCGCCGAAGGTGCCGAAGAAGAAGAACAGCACCGCGAGCATGGAGCCGCTGAACGGCCGCTGGGCGAACTTGCGCACGTTCAGCATGGGACGCGGGTGGCGCAGCTCCCAGGCCACGAATGCCAGCAGGCCCACCCCCGCGACCACGGCCGCGGTGACCGGTGCGGCGCCCCAGCCGAAGCGCGGACCCTCGATGGCCGCGTAGACCAGGGAGCCGACGGAGACGATGGACAGCAGACCGCCGATGTAGTCGATCCGGTCCAGGCCCTCCGCCCTGGACGGCGGCACCAGGACCAGCGCGCCGATCACGGCGACGACGGCGATGGGGACATTGATCAGGAACGTCGAGCCCCAGGCGTGGTCCTCCAGCAGCCAGCCGGCGACCAGCGGGCCGACCGCGATGGCGAGGCCGGAAGTGGCGGTCCACGCCGTGATGGCCTTGACGCGCTCGGCCCGCGGGAAGATCGCGACCAGCAGGGACAGCGTGGCCGGCATGACCACGGCCGCGCCGACACCCATGATCGCGCGGGCGGTGATGACCAGTCCGGTCTCCTGGACCAGGCTGCCCGTCACCGAACCGGCCGCGAAGATCACCAGACCGGCGACCAGGGCGCCGCGACGACTGTACTTGTCGCCGATCGAGCCCAGGACGAGCATCAGCGCGGCGTACGGGACGGTGTAGCCGTCGATGACCCACTGCAGGTCACTGCTGCTCAGGCCGAGGTCCCTGGTCATGTCCGGCGCGGCCACGATCAGCGAGGTGTTCGCCATGACCACGATCAGCAGGCTCAGGCACAGCACCAGCAGCGCCCACCAGCGCCGTGGATACGGCCTGGTCATCTTCTCGACGGGGGTGGCGGCAAGGAAGGGCATCGAAGCTCCCGGGGACATTAATTGCACATCGGTGAGCAGCGTAGTTTGTTGCCCGCTGGTGTGCAAATAACACCGGAGCGCCCCTCCTGCCCCGCTGCCACCTCCGTACCGTCAGGCTCCGATGTGACCAGGCAGACGACCAGCCCCGCGCACCAAGCGGCCCATGTCCCCGCGGCCG
>NZ_BBOX01000102.1 GCF_001553455.1 Streptomyces hygroscopicus subsp. hygroscopicus | reverse complement strand
CCCGCCGGTCACGCCGACCGTCCCGCCGGAGGCGGTCGGCCACGCCGCCGTGCGGGCCGTGCGCGACGGCTATCGCGGTGCGCAACCGAAGGCTGCCGCCGTACGTCTCCCAGCGCTTGCTTCGTTGGGGTAGTCCTGCCTCCGCACCGGCGGTGGAGACGGCAGGGGGCACGGGCCGTGGCGCCGCGCGGTCGGTGGCACCGCGCGGTCAGGAAGCGGGGGCGGGCGGGGTGTGGGGGCACACCGTGGGCACGGTGTGGGAGCACACCGCAGACAGGGTGTGAACGCGTACCACGGGCAGGGTGTGGGAGCACACCGCGGGCAGGGCGTGACCGCCTACCACGGCCACCACCGCCCCATCGCCCGGCCCGGCCACGGGCGTCGGGACCCCACGGCACCGCGCCACGGCACCGCGCCACGGCTCAACCGCCGTCAGCGGCCTCCGCGGCAGCCTCGGCGGCGACGGCGGCGACCACGGCACACGCCCGCTTCTCCGGCACACCGGCCGCGATGAGCATGGCAACGGCCACCCGGGTGCCGTCGTCCTCCAGCGCCCCGGTGTTGACCTCCTCCAGCAGGGCGACCGTCATCGCCTCGAGACCGGCGCTGAGGACGGCGGCCGGCAGGTGGGCGGGGAAGAGGCCGTCCCGCCGCCCTCGCTCCAGGATGGCCGTGATCGCCTCGCGGGCCGGCCGCAGGATCTCGGCCACGCGGTCCTCGCCCAGGTCGTGACGCGCCAGCGCCAGAAGCATCCGGTAACGGTCGCCCACGGGCCACATCGACAGCGAGCAGTACGCGAGAGCCCGGTCGGCCGGCTCGAACGGCCTCACCCCGGCCGCCACCGCGGCCCGGAGGGTTTCGGAGGCTTCCTCGGCCAGCGCCTCCAACAGCGCCGCCCGTCCCGGGAAGTGTCCGAAGAGGGTGCGCCGCACGACACCGGCGGCCCGCGCCAGCTCTTCCAGGGTGATGTCCGGGTTCTGCCCCAGTTCCCGACGTGCCGTGGCCAGGATGCGCGCCCGGTTGGAGCGCGCATTGCGCCGCTGCGGCTCGCGGGCGACGGGCTTGGTCACGGAAGTACCTCGGTGGATCACAACGGCGAACGACGGGACAGCGCGCTCGGAGCCCCATTCTGGCATGGGGGACCGCCCAGCGCGGAGCAGTGCCGCCCGTGCGGACCGCGCCGGAGGCGCCCTGCCGAGCCGGCGACCGGACCCTCCACCGGGTTGCGGGCCACGGCTCGGACAGTGTGGCGAGAAGTGAACCATCTCGCGGTTGAAGCGGCTGAAAACCTACCCACGCGGGGCGGTTCTTCCGTGCATGGTGGATCACCACGATCATCGGGATCCAGCGGAGGAGAGAAGGCCGTCCATGAGAGCACCGGCCGCCGGAAAGCGTTCCCCCCGCGCCCTGTCCGCCGTCCCGGGGGTACTCACCGGGACGATCGCGCTGTACATCACGCTCGTCGCCTTCGGCAACATCACCGACTTCGACACCAACCAGCAGTTCGTACGGCATGTCCTGGCGATGGACACCACCTTCGGGGACGAGGACCTGATGTGGCGGGCGATCGACTCCCGCGCGCTCCAGGACACCGCCTACATCGCCATCATCGTCTGGGAAAGTCTCGCCGCTCTGGTCCTCCTGACCGCCACGGGCATGTGGTGCGTCGGCCGGGACAAAGACGGCATCCGCCGCGCCCGCCGGGCCAGCACCGTGGGGCTGTTGATGGTGATGCTGCTCTTCGGCGCCGGATTCATCGCCATCGGCGGCGAATGGTTCGCCATGTGGCAGTCCAAGCAGTGGAACGGGCTGGAGGCCGCCACGCGCGTTTTCCTCCTCTCCGGGATCGTCCTGCTGCTCGTTCACCTGCCCTCCGCGGAGCGCGGCGATCCCGGGTCCGCGGACTGATCGCGCCGGTTCCGGCAGACGAACGCGGCGGCGCCCGCCGCTCGACGAGACCAGGCCGTTGGGCCGCCAGCGGGCCGGGGCCGCCAGTGGACCGCAGCCACTCAAGGACCGTGGCCGCTCAAGGGCCATGGCCACTCAAGGGCCATGGCCACTCAAGGGCCATGGCCGCTCAGTGGGCCGTGGGCCGCTCGATGAATTCGGTCGCCGCCGCCCCGGGGACGCGTTCCAGGGCAGCCGCCATGTCGGCCCTCCCCGCGGCCGCCACCACCGCCTGCGCCGCGACCGAAGCCGGTTCGCGCCGCAGGACCAGCAGTCCGATCTGTTCGGTGTGCACCGGCCGCACGAGAGGCAAGGCGCGCATGCCCACCGGGACACCGAACACGTGGAGCCACGCATGCGGCACCACGCTCGCCCAATGCCCCGTTCTCACATGCGCGAACAGCGAGGCGACGGAGTCGGTCTCCACACGGGGCCGCACGGGGGTGCCGGTCCTGGCGAAGACGGCGTCCAGCGTCCGCCGTCCGAACATCCGGGGGTGCAGCAGGCACAGCGGCTGCCGGCCCGCTTCCTCCCACGACGCCTCCTGCCGCTGCCGCCCGTCGGCGGCCTCCTGGGTGAGCAGGACGAAACGCTCGCGGTACAGAGGGACGAACGTGAAGGCACTGGCCCCGTCCGCGCCGGGGCGGTAGGTGACGGCCGCGTCCAGTTCGTAGGACCGCAGGCGGGCCTCGATGTCCACGGTCTGGAGATCGGCGAGCACCTCGACCCGGGCCAGCGGGTTCCCCGCGCAGAACGCCTGGGTCAGCAGGGAGACCGCGGTGGACGCCGTCGGGACCGATCCGATCCGCAGCTGCCCGGTCATCCCGCTGCGCAGCGTGCGGACCTCTTCCTCCATCGCCTCGCGGTCGGCGAGGATCCGTTTCGCCCACACCACGATCCGCTCACCCTCCGGAGTGAGCCCCTCGTACTTGCGGGTGCGGCGCACCAGCGGCACGCCGAACTCCGCCTCGAGCTTGCGGATGGCACCCGACAGGGCGGGCTGCGAGACGTAGCACTCCTCGGCGGCCTTGGCGAAATGGCGGGTCCGCGCGAGGGCGACCAGGTATTCCAGTTGGCGAAGCAGCACACCTCATTTTCCCTGACCAGGGCGGTGCCCTCACCGTACGGTCCACCGGTCCACCGCCCGGCGGACCACCGGACGGATAAGCGGCGCTTATCACGTGATCGGCAACGGGTCTTTGACCATGCCTCCGAGCGGGCGGAAGGTGATGCGTGGCGGTGCGCCCGCCACAGGCCGACGCTGCCCCGGTGCACCCTGGCCACGGGGCGATCACGTGCTGAGGGGAACCATGAGTACGATCGATGAGCCGAACGAGGACGACCTGTCGGTGTCGGCCCCCAAAACGTGGGCCACCGGTGCACCGGCCGTCGGACACGCCCTGCGGTATGCGCTGGGGCAGACCTCGCCCCGCCGCACGGCCCTGACACTGCTCGGCATCAACCAGGCCAAGGGCTTCGACTGCCCGGGGTGCGCCTGGCCGGAGCCCGCGCCGGGGCAGCGGCACCGCAACGAGTACTGCGAGAACGGCGCCAAGCACATCAGCGACGAGGCGACCTCGCGCCGGGTGACGGCGGACTTCTTCCGCGAGCATTCCGTCTCCGAACTGGGCCGCAGGTCCGACTACTGGCTGAACCAGCAGGGGCGGCTGACCGAGCCCATGGTCAAGCGACCCGACAGCGACCACTACGAGCCGATCGGCTGGGACGAGGCGCTGGGGCTGCTGGCGGACGAGCTGCGCGCCCTGGACCACCCGGACGAGGCCCTCTTCTACACCTCCGGACGGCTCGCCAACGAACCGGCCTTCCTGCTCCAGCTCTTCGCGCGGGCCCTGGGCACCAACAACCTGCCGGACTGTTCCAACATGTGCCACGAGTCCAGCGGCTCGGCCCTCAACGAGACGCTGGGGATCGGCAAGGGCAGTGTCGGCCTGGAGGACATCTACGACGCGGACCTGGTCTTCGTGGTGGGCCAGAACCCCGGCACGAACCATCCGCGCATGCTGTCGGCGCTGGAGGAGACCAAGCGGCGCGGCGGCCAGGTCGTCGCCGTGAACCCGCTGCCCGAGGCGGGGCTGCTGCGGTTCAAGCACCCGCAGAAGGCACGCGGGATCCTGGGGCGGGGCACGGCCATCGCCGACCAGTTCCTGCAGATCCGGCCCGGTGGTGACCTCGCCCTGTTCCAGGCCCTCAACCGGCTGCTGCTGGAGGCCGAGGACGCGGCCCCGGGCACGGTGCTGGACCAGGCGTTCATCGACACGTACACCACGGGCTTCGACGACTTCGCCGCACACGCCCGCACGATCGGCTGGACGGAGATCGAGGAGGCCACCGGGCTCACCCGTGCGGAGATCGAGCAGGTCCACCGCCGCGTCCTGGCCAGCGGCAGTGTCATCGTGTGCTGGGCGATGGGCCTCACCCAGCACAAGCACGGCGTGCCCACCATCCGCGAGGTGGTGAACTTCCTGCTGCTGCGCGGCAATATCGGGCGGAAGGGGGCGGGCGTCTGCCCGGTGCGCGGTCACAGCAACGTCCAGGGCGACCGCACCATGGGCATCTGGGAACGCATGCCGCAGTCCTTCCTCGACGCGCTGGGCGCGGAGTTCTCCTTCACTCCCCCGGCCGCCCACGGCCTGGACTCGGTGGACGCCATCCGTGCGATGCGGGACGGCCGTGCCAAGGTCTTCCTGGGGGTGGCCGGAAACTTCGTACGCGCCACGCCCGACAGCGACGTCACCGAGCAGGCCATGCGCGCCTGCCGGCTCACCGCGCACATCTCCACCAAGCTCAACCGCTCGCACACGGTCTGCGGCCGGACGGCTCTGATCCTCCCGACCCTGGGGCGCAGCGACCGCGATGTGCAGGCCGGCGGGGAGCAGTTCATGTCGGTCGAGGACTCGATGAGCGAGGTGCACGCCACCCGCGGCCGCCTCGCTCCCGCCTCCGCGCACCTGCTGAGCGAGGTGTCCATCATCAGCCGCCTCGCCCGGCTGACCCTCGGGGAGAAGCCGGACATCCCGTGGGAGCGCTTCGAGGCCGATTACGACACCATCCGTGACCGGATCGCCCGGGTGATCCCGGGGTTCGAGGACTACAACGCCCGTGTCCGCCGCCCGGGTGGGTTCCGCCTGCCCAACCCGGTGAACCGCAGGGAGTTCCGCACGCCGAGCGGCAAGGCGGTCTTCACCCGCAATGACTTCACCACGCTGCGGGCGCCCGAGGGGCACTTGATCCTCCAGACGCTGCGCTCGCACGACCAGTGGAACACCATCCCCTACGCGATGGACGACCGCTACCGCGGCATCACCGGGGCCCGGCGCGTGGTCCTGGTCAACTCCGCCGATATCGCGGGGCTGGGGCTGGCCGACCGGGACATGGTCGACCTGGTGAGTGTCTGGGAGGACGGCAGGGAGCGCCGGGCGCCCGGCTTCCGGGTGGTCGCCTACCCGACGCCGGTGGGCTCCGCCGCCGCGTACTATCCGGAGACCAATGTCCTGGTCCCCCTGGACAGTGTCGCCGACATCAGCAACACACCGACCTCCAAGGCCGTCGTGGTCCGGCTGGAACCCGCGCGGGACAGGTCGGCCGCCGCCGCGTACGGGTGATGGCCGGGCGAAGGCGTCCGAGGCCGCCCCGGGGGACCGGGCCCGGTCCCCCGGGGCGATGACACCGCGGGTGCGTCCGGCCGGGCCGGCCGCACCGGCCCCTCCGCCCGGCGGGCCGGGTCCGGGCC
>NZ_BBOX01000101.1 GCF_001553455.1 Streptomyces hygroscopicus subsp. hygroscopicus | reverse complement strand
GGCCCGGCAGCGGGCCCGGGGCCGGATCCGGCAGCGGGCCCGCCCCCGGGTCCCGCAGCGCTCCCGCCCCCGGGTCCGGTGGCGGATCTGCCGCGCAGCACCCGCACCCGGACCGGGTCGCCGAGGTCTTCCAGCAGCGCGCCGAGCGCGGCGTGCACCGGCGCCATCCGGGCCGAACACTCGGGGAACACGGCGTCCACGCTCTGCCCCGCCTGGCCGATCACCTCCTCGGCGGCGGCGAGGAACGCGGCGTCCTCCACCCCCACCTCGGTGAACCGGGTGGCCCGGGTCCGCCGGGCGCGGTGCTGGACCATCGTGGATTCGATGAGGTCCCGCACCTCCCGTAACGTGCCCTCCAGGGTGTCCCCCGCGAGCGCGGCCTCCGGTCCGGGGTCGCCTCCGCGGTCCTTCATGTCACCATTCCCGCAATTCCCGCCTCGTGACGTGGTCAAGGTCTACGTGGTCAAGGTCTCGAGCGCCGTCAGCGACGGCCGGGCAGCAGCCCCATTTCCACTGCCCGCACCCCCGCCTGAAAGCGGGAGTGCGCCCCCATCTCCCGCATGATCTCCGCGACGTACCGGCGGTAGGTCCGCAGGGAGACCTGCATGGCGCGGGCCGCCACCTCATCGGTGTGGCCGGTGCGCAGACATTCCAGGATCCGCCGTACGGACTCCGGGCACAGCCGCCCGCCCAGCCGCGGATGGTCCGCGAGCGTCACGGCGTTCCCCCAGGCCCCGGCGAACATCATCTCCAGGGCCCGCACCGTGGCGGGGTCCTCCACGAGCGACGCCTGCCCCGGGCCCCGCCCCGGCTCCGACGGTCCCCTTCTGAGGTAGGCCACCTCGCCGTCGATGAGCAGCGCCTCGGGCAGCGCCGGCCGCCCGCCGTCGCAGATCCGCACCTCGCAGCGCGGATCGGTGCGCGCCAGCGCCCGTACCGCGGCCGAGGACAGCACCGGCTCCTCGCACAACAGCCGTACGACGACGGCGCGCCGGCCTCCTCCGACCGGGCGGGCGAGCGCGGCGCAGACTGCCCGCGTCTGCTCCTCGCCCCCCGACAGCACCACGCCCACGGTCCGCTCGGCGCAGCCGACCAGGGTGTCGACGACCTCGGCGAGCGGCACCTCCCCCAGAGCCGTCCCCGCCCAGGAGTCCTGGGCCAGCTCCCTGCGGTGCCGGATGACCGTCGACTCGATCAGATCACGGGCGGCCAGCAGCGCGTGCTCGACATAGTCGATGGCGCCTGACGAGGGAGCCTCCGTACGCACGGGAGAAGGCTCGGACATCCTCACAAGACCAACCATGACTTCCCCTGCCGGGCGACAGTGACCTGGTTATGCGAATACCGGCCTGATTCTCGTCAATTTCGTTGCCCCGAAATACGCGGGCAGCATTGTGCGAAATCCCTCTTGACACTAATTCGCGCACAGCGACCACGTCAACGCGGGGCGTGAGGTAAAGAGTTGTCAAAAGGGCGTGCGGCAGTCCGCGTCGTGCGGTTGCGCCGTCGATGCGCCGGGCGTGCATGTCCACAAGTTACCGGTGAGTGCGCCGTCCGGGCATGCCGGGACTACGGACCGCAGCGGTTCGACCCCGTTCGACCACGCACGGTGGGGAGTACTGTCCGCTTGCTGTCAGCGCCAGGGCCGTACGGCCCCTACCCCCGTTCGGGGGGACCCGTCGGTACCGACGGCACCGCCGCCCTCACTGCGAGCCGAAGTTGATCGGCCCGTGGAAGTCCCGGCCCTGGATGACCGGGCCGGTGATGCGGGCGTCGCCCGCGATGGAGTTGTGCACGGCACCCGTCTCCCCGGCGGCTCCACCGTGCTCACGCATCCAGGCGGCCAGGTCACGGCCGAACTCCGGGTCCTGCCGGGCCCGTTCGACCAGCAGAGCGGCCAATTCGCGCAGCCGGGCGCCGTCGTCGTACGGAATCGTGACCGGCTCCGGCTCCCCGGCCGGCTCGCCCCCGCCCCGCCGCAGCACCCGGCGGACCAGCGTGCCGAAGGACTCCAGGGCCCGCCGCCCGGCCTCCCCGCCGGCGCCCGACGCCGCCGCGTTGACCGCCGCTACCAGCGCTCCCGCCGTCACCGGATCCATGGTCCGCCCCCTGCCCTCGTTGGGGACACCACGCTACCGGCGCCCCTCGTCACGGTTCCACCGCTTCCGAGCGGAGGGTGAACCAGACCGTCTTGCCCGTCGGGGTGAGATCCGTGCCCCACTCATCGGCGGTCTTGCTCAGCAGGAACATCCCCCGACCGCTCTCGGAGAGGAAGTCCGGCTCCTTGACCACCGGCAGCGCGGACTCGGTGTCGCTGACCGCCGCGTGGACGCCGTTCGAGAGGTTCTCGAGCAGGAGGACGCATTCGGGAGAGGCCGCGTGCTTGTGGACGTTGGACAGCAGCTCGGTGACGCACATCCCCGCCGCGCTGATCAGCTCCTCGCGCCCCCACAGCCGAAGCCGCGCCGCCACGGCACGACGTACATCGGCGAGTGTCTGCGGATGGGCGCGGAGACGCAATTCGTATCGCTGCGAGATGTTCTCAGCCATGTGATCCGGGGCCCCTCCACAGCACGGCGCGCTGCCGTGTCCCCTAGCGATCCTGGCCTATAGGGCGTCCCACTCGCAATGTTTCGACCCAGTCACACAAGACTGGCATATGCCTGGCTGGTAGGCGTAGTTGGCTATACGCCAGACTGGCGACATGTCCTACCAGCCAGTGCCCACCGTTCGGCGCAGGCGCCTGGGCTCCACGTTGCGCAAACTGCGCACCGAAGCGGGGATGACACTGGACGCGGCGGCCGCCGCGCTCAACGCGGCCGCCAACGGTTCGGCCGACGCCCGCCGCTGGACCGCGCCGAAGCTCTCCAGGATCGAGAACGCCAACGCCACGATCCGCGCCACCGAAGTCGACACCCTGCTCAGGGCCTACGCCGTCACCGACCCGGGCACCCGTATCGCCCTGGAGGGACTGGCCAAGGACGCGGGCAAACGCGGCTGGTGGCAGACCTACCGCGGGGTCGTCGCGCCCGCCTACGCCGACTACATCTCGCTGGAGAGCGACGCGGAGAGCGTCCGCGACTACGCCCCGCTGGTCGTCCCCGGTCTGCTCCAGACGCCCGACTACGCCCGCGAGACCATCGCGGCGAACGCCGTGGCCCGCACCGCCGCCGAGATCGACGCCCTCGCCGAGGTGCGCCTGGCCCGCCAGGCCGTCCTCACCCGTCCCTACCACCCGCTGCGGCTGTGGGTCGTCATCCACGAGGCGGCGCTGCACCGCCGGTTCACCGGCCGGCCCGGCATCATGACCGCCCAGCTGCGGCGGCTGCTGGATGTGGCGGAGTGGCCCACGGTCACGCTCCAGGTGATGCCGATCGACGCGGCGCCCAACCCCGGGGACGCGGGCGCGTTCACACTTGTGGCCTTCCCAGGCCCGATGCCGGATGTGGTCACTCAGGAGAACCTGCGCGGCCCCTCATACGTCGAAGGAGTCGACGACGTCAACGTCTTCGCCGACGCCTTCGGCCATATCGTGGACTGCGCGCTGTCCACGGATGAGACGAAGGCCCTCATCGCTGGTCTGGTATGAGAAAGAGGGCCCCACATATGAACACCTCTGAAATGACCGCCCACCGCCGTCCCCACTGGCGCAAGTCCTCGTACTCCGTGGGCGAGGGCCAGTGCGTCGAGGTCGCCGCCGTCGGCGGCCGTGTCCAGCTGCGGGAGAGCGACGACCCCGGCACCGTCCTGACCACCGTCCCGGCGGTCCTGGCCGCCTTCGTCCGGAGCGCGAAGTCGGGCGCGTTCGACGCCTGATCGCGCGGCTGATCCCGCCGCGATCGTGTGGTGCCGTCCCCGGGGACGGCACCACACCGGCCATCGGCACGGCCGGAACGCACCGGCCATCAGCACTGGCCAGAATGGACCGGCCAGAACGTACCGGAAGCGGTCAGAACTGGACGTCCGAGCAGGCGTAGAAGGCGTTCGAGGTGTCCGCGATCGTCCACACCGCGAGGATCACGTGTCTGCCGGTCTTACCGCTCGGGAGCGTGCCCGAGTGGGAGAAGCTCAACGGCGGACGCTGACCATTGTACGGAACGGTCAGGAAGGGCTGGGACTCCAGGTTCGCGCGGGTGATCTTCTGGCTGGGGTTCCAGCCGTTCTTGGTGATGTAGTACTTGAAGTCCGTGGTCGCGTGGGAGACCGTGAACCGCCAGTTGAAGTTGTAGCTCGCCCCGGCGGTCAGCCTGGTCGCGGGCCAGTTGCCGCCGCGCGGGTCGTCCAGCTGGGAGAACCTGCTGTTGCCGCCCGCGCAGATCGTGCCGTCCGCGGGACCGCCCGAGGGGAAGCCCTTCGGCCCCTCGACGCTCTGGGGCTCGTACTGGATCTCGCCGCAGCCCGTCACCGTGCCGTTGGCGCACAGCTTCTGACGGCTGATGGGCGTGTCGGTGTAGCCGTGTCCGGTGGCGCTGCCGCCGGTGGTGAGGACGGAGATCGCCGCGAGACCGATGCCGATGACGGCGGCGCTGATCTTCTTGCGCATGCTTCGCTCCTGAAGACGTGGGGAGTGCTTCGACGAGCCGTGCACGGCGGTCTAGACCAGCTTTGAGAGTAGCCAGGGCGCAATCGTCATGTCCATACCAATGGCGGTGATCCGTCCCGGCGGGTCCGATCCGGCGATCGGGCCCGGCGGCCTGCCCCGGCTGCCCGCCCCGGCGGTTCTGAGCACTCTCCGGGGTCGGGTAGGATTTCCACGTCAGCAGGCGCCGCTAGCTCAGTTGGTTAGAGCAGCTGACTCTTAATCAGCGGGTCCGGGGTTCGAGTCCCTGGCGGCGCACCTTGGTTAACGCCACTGATCTGGGGCTTCTCGGTTATCCGAGAAGCCCCAGATCGTTTTGTGCGGGCTTTCCCGCCGTCCGTGCCACGGCCCCCGAACGGCGGGGAGCCCCGGCGCGTGTCGGCGCGCCGGGGCTCCGGGTCGGCGGGGTGCTCAGCAGGAGGGGCAGGGCGTGCAAGCGCTGACCGTGACGTCGTCGATGACCGGCCCGTGGGCGCTGTTGCTCGTGCTGGCGAACGCCAGCGTCGTGGAGGTGCCACGGGCCACGAAGGTCACCTCCCGGGTCACGTAGCCCATGGTCGCCGTCGTCTTGCCGGTGACGTCGAAGCTGAAGTCCTGGAAGTTCTGCCCGTCGACCAGCGCCTTCCCGGTCTTCACCGACCCTCCTCCCCCCGGGTTGCCGGCCAGCGAGTACGTCACCGAGTACTTCTTCCCCGGCACCGTCGTGAAGGTCTGCGCCACGGTGCCGGGGCCGCCACCGTTGAGGTCGACGGACTGGTCGCCCTCGGCCGCCTGCCAGTAGCCGTCCCCGGCCAGGTCCACGTTGCCGGACGTGACCGTCCACGGCCCGATGGACCCGCCCGTCCCCACGTTCACGAACGCGTTGGCCGCCACCCTGGGCGTCTCGAAGCTGCCGTCGTCGAAACGGCTGACGGCGGTGGCCGCCGCCGCGCCGGTCCCCGTACCGGCCAGCACACCCACGGCGGCGAGCGATGCGGCAAAGATGCGAATGGACGACATATTCCCCTCCAGTGCGACTCATTCGGTAATCCACCGAATCGATTGCGCAGCCGAATCTCCCCTACCGGCGGGGCCCACGCCAGGGCCCGGCCCCCCGCGCACCGTGGTGCGGACCGGATCGGGCGCGGCGGATGCGCCGGTCGATCACCCCAGCCGCCCCGTGGGATCGCGCATGCGTGGTGGCTGCTGGGTTGTGGGAGCGGCTGGGGTCTGGGAGCGGCTGGGTCTGGGAGCGGCTCGGCGCGGGAGTTCGCCGGGACATGGGAGCGGCTGGGTGCGGAAGTCGCTCAGGCAAGGGAGCTGCTGAGGCGTGGGAGTTGTCCGGTTCGGGCAGTGGCGGTTGCCCGGTTCGGTTGGGTGCGGCGCCGTCTCGCGCCTTCGGCGCCATTGAGCATGGGTCGGGGGTGGGGGGTGCGGGCCCCGTCGCCGGCCGCCGGGCCGCCGGGTGCGGGCGCCGGTGGCGGCTTCCCCGCTCGGGCGCCAAGGCCGTTGCCGGACTGCCGGACCCGCTCCGGGCCGACGGGGGTGGGGTACCCCTCTGGAAAACGTTTGACAAATTAGTTGCTTTAGATCAAGCGTTTTTTAGGGGGGTACCCGGAGGGGCAGCGGTCCGCGCTCCGGATCGGCCCCAGCCCCCACACCGCCGAGCCGCCACGGCGCCGACACGCGGCGGCCCGGCGGCCTGCGACGAGGGCGCGCCCCCACCTCCCGACCCATGCTCAAAGTCACCTCGCCCCGGTGATCCGTGCCCATACGGTCTTGCCGGGGCCCCGGCGCTCCCCGATGCCCCAGCGGTCCGCCAGCGCCTCGACCAGAAGCGGGCCCCGCCCCTCCGCATCCTCCGACGTGGGCGCCTTCGGCACGGGGCACTGCTCGTGGGTGTCGCTCACCTCGACCTCCAGGACGCCGCCCCGCCCGTCGCAGGTCAGCCGCACCAACGGTCACAGGTCAGCCGCGCCGCGAAGTCCCGCCCCGGTACGCGGGCGTGCAGCACGGCACCGGCCGACAGCTCGGCGACGACCAGGACCGCCGCGTCATGGCCGCCGCCTCCGGCGAGAGCACAGGGCGGGCACCGGAGGCGGACCTCGCCGCTCTGATCGCCGCGCGCCGCCGCCGCTAAGCTGTTCGGATCGGAGGTGGCGGTGGCGGCGCAGACACGTTCGCGGGGGATGACGAACGACATCCAGGAACGCATCAAGCGGCTGATCATCGACCAGCGGCTCCCCTCGGGCGCTCCGCTGCCCACCGAGACCGAGCTGATGGAGCTGCTCGGCGTCAGCCGTAACTCCGTACGGGAGGCGCTCAAGGCGCTCCAGGCGATGGGCATCGTGGAGATCCGGCACGGCTTCGGGACGTATGTCGGACCGATGTCGATGGCGCCGATGATCGAGGGGCTGGTCTTCCGTACCGTCGCCGGGCACTACCGGGGCGAGGACAGCCTCCTCCAGCTCCTCGAGCTGCGCGAGGCCGTGGAGACGGGGCTGGTCGCACGGCTGGCCGGGCGGGTACCGGAGGCGGACCTCGCCGAGCTGGACGCGGTGGTGCGGCGGATGGAGGCGGAGGCGGCGGAGGGTTCGGTGCGGGCCGAGACCGATCGGGCGTTTCACGCCGCGCTCTACAGGAGTCTGGACAACACGCTGCTGAGCGAGGTGCTGGAGGCGTTCTGGGACGCCTTCCACCGGGTGCGTACCGACCTCGTGGACGTGCCCACCGATCCGAGGGTCACCTGCGCGCAGCACCGGGAGATCCTGGAGGCGGTGCGCTCGGGGGACGCCCCGCGGGCCGAGGAAGCCCTTCGCGACCACTTCGGGAACATCCGGGTCCGACTGCGTTCGGCGCATCGCGAGTAATCCGGGCCCGAGCCCGGTCCTGGTCACCTTCGGCGGGTCGCTGGCCTCTTCGCCCCACTTCGTCCACAGTCATCTGATGATGACCGTTTTATACCCGCCCTTGGGGGACGATGGAAGTGAAGTACCGACCGAGTCGCCGCACCCGCCGCTTCGGGATCGGTGCGGCGTCCGTTCTCGTGCTGGCCGGAATGAACGGCCCGGCCCTCTACCGATTCAGCTCGGACAAGTACCACGCGTACGCGATCGACCAACCGGAGTACAAGGCGAGGAACGGCCACTGGGATGTGGTGAACGTTCCCGAGAAATACCGGATCAACACGATCCACGCCGCCCTGCTGCACACCGGAAAGGTGCTGCTGCTGGCCGGGTCCGGGAACAACGCCAAGAACTTCGCGGCCAAGTCCTTCCGCAGCGTCCTGTGGGACCCGGAGCGGAACACCTACCAGAACATCCCCACTCCCAAGGACCTCTTCTGCTCCGGCCACACCCAGCTCCCGGACGGAAAGTTGCTGGTGGCGGGCGGTACCCAGCGTTATGAGAAGCTCAAGGGCGATGTCGAGAGGGCGGGCGGACTGATGTTCGTCCACAACGAGAACCCCGACAAGCCGAAGACCTTCCCGGCCGGGACCCGCTTCACGGGGAGGGAGAACGGCAAGACCTTCGAGTCGAAGGACCCGATCCTGGTCCCCCGCGCCAAGAAGACCACGCACCGCAAGACGGGGAAGGTCACCGTGACCGCGAGCACGGTACGGGTGTATGTGGAGGCGCTGCGCAAGGGCCGGAAATACCAGACCGGGACCGAGGACAATTACCGGATCGCCGGGCTGAAGGGAAAGGACCGGCAGAACTTCTACGGCATCGCGCAGAAGCTGTCGTTCGACAAGAAGGACTTCCAGGGCATCAAGCAGGCGTATGAATTCGACCCGGTGGCCGAGCGCTACGTCCCGGTCAATCCGATGAACGAGGCCCGCTGGTACCCGACCCTGACCACCCTCAAGGACGGCAAGGTGCTCGCGGTCTCCGGGCTCGACGAGATCGGCCAGGTGGTGCCGGGGAAGAACGAGGTCTACAACCCCAAGACCAACAAGTGGAAGTACCTGCCCAAGCAGCGCTTCTTCCCGACGTATCCCGCGCTGTTCCTGACCGACAAGGGCCGGATCTTCTACACCGGCTCGAACGCCGGATACGGCCCGGCCGACAAGGGCCGCACCCCCGGGATCTGGGACCCGAAGAGCAACAGGTTCGACGTGGTCCCGGGCATCAGCGCCCCGGACGCCCTGGAGACGTCCATGTCCGTGCTGCTGCCGCCCGCGCAGGACCAGCGGTACATGGTGCTGGGCGGGGGCGGGGTCGGCGAGGACCCGAAGGTCACGGCGAAGACCCGGATCGTCGATCTGCACGACGACGAGCCGCGCTTCCGGAACGGTCCGGATCTGTATGCGAAGGTGCGCTATCCGAGCAGTGTGATCCTGCCCGATGACACCGTCCTGACCACGAACGGCTCGGGCGGCTACCGGGGCCGCAGCGCCAGCAACGTGCTCAAGGCCGAGCTGTACGACCCGAGGACCAACACCGCCCGCCGGGTGGCCGACCCCCTGGTGGGCAGGAACTACCACTCGGGGGCGCTGCTGCTGCCGGACGGCCGGGTCATGACCTTCGGCTCGGACTCGCTCTTCGCCGACAAGGCCAACACCAAGCCGGGGGAGTTCCAGCAGCAGATCGACCTCTACACCCCGCCGTATCTCTACCACGGCTCCCGGCCCGAACTCACCGACACCGGGCCCAGAAGCGTGAAGCTCGGCGCGAAGGCCGCGTTCCGGACCGCGCAGGCGTCGGCGATCACCAAGATGCGGCTGATCCGGCCCGGCTCCTTCACCCATGTGACCAATGTCGAGCAGCGGTCGGTCGCACTCGACTTCAAGCGGACGAAGGACGGGGTGACGGTGACGCTGCCGAAGAAGTCGTCACTGGTGCCGCCGGGGTGGTACATGCTCACCGCGGTGGACGACCGGGGCACACCGTCGAAGGCGGTGTGGGTGAAGGTGCTCAGGAAGAAGTGAGCGCGAAGGCGAGAGCCGGGGTGAGCACGGACGCGAGCACGGAGGTGGGCACGGAGGTGGGCACGGAGGTGGGCGTCCGCGCCGGCTAGCCGGCGCGGCGGATGGCGTTACGGGCGAGATCGAGCGCGTACCGGGGCCACCACCGACCCGCGGTGGGACCGCCCTTGCAGGTGCCGTCCGACTCGCCCGGACGCTTGATCCACAGATAGGCGTCGACCAGTCTGTCCCCCGTCTCGGTGGTCGGCCGCTCCCCCAGCGCCCGGCCCTTCGGGTTGCACCACGCCTGCGGATCGTTCTTGCCGGGGGCCGGGCCGTTGCCGTTACGGCTGGTGTCGATCACGAAGGGCTTGCCGCCGACCAGCGCGGACAGCCGCTTGCCGTACACCGTGTTGTCCCGGGTCGTCTGGTAGTTGGAGGTGTTCAGCGCGAAACCGTCGGCCTTGCCGATACCGGCCCGCTTCAGCGGCCCGGCCATCCGGCGCGGGTCCTTGATCCAGTGGGGATTGCCGGCGTCCAGGTAGACCTTGGTGTGCGGCAGCCCCTTGAGCTTGTCCACAGCGCCGGTCAGCAGGTCGTACCGCCCCGCGTGGAACCGCTTGGGCGTGCAGCCGTCCACCACGTGCGGCAGCGCGTCGGGCTCCAGGATCACGGTCGTCCGGCGGTCGCCGATCCCCCGGACCGCCCTGTCCAGCCATGCGCGATAGGCGTCGCCGTCGACCGCGCCGCCCTTGGAGTACTGCCCGCAGTCGCGGTGCGGGATGCTGTAGAAGACCAGCAGCGCCTCCCGGTCCACCTGGTCGGCGGCCTTGGTGAACCCCCGCGCCCGCCCCTCCGGATGGTCCACCCCGAGCCACTCCGCGACGGGCTGCTCCGCGATCTTCTGCACCAGCCTGGCCTCGTCGTCCGCCCCCTTCCTCCGGTACGCGGCCACCTGCCGCGCTGCGCTGCCGTCCGGGTTCACCCAGTAGGGGATCGTCGACTTGGGCCGCTGCTTCGGCCGCCCGGCGAGCGAGGCGTGGTGGCCGCTGTCGTCCTTGGGGGACCCGAAGCACCCGGAGAGCGTCAGGAGCGACAGCAGCGCCCCGGCGGCGGTGAGCGCGCGGCGAGCGCTCGGGCGTCGGCCATGGGGATGCCCGCGGCGGCATCCCCTAGCGCGCGGTGCGGCTGCCGGCTGACACATGGTGGGGTGAGCGCGTGGTGCCGGTCAGGTAGGCGGAGACGACGACGTTCGCCGTGTACGTCCGCGTCGAGCGGTTGAACTTCCCCCCGCAGGTGATCAGCCGCAGCTCCGCACGGTCATGGGAGCCCGACCCGTACACCCGCCGGGCGTCGAAGTGCTTCGCCGGCACGATCTCCACGTCCTCGACCGTGAACTCCGCCGTCGTACCGTCCGACCGCGCGACCCGTACCCGCTCCCCCCGCTTGAGGTCGCCCAGGCGGTGGAAGACCGCGGGTTCGGACTTCGTGTCCAGATGGCCGACCAGCAGCGCCGTCCCCGGCGAGCCGGGCTCGGGACCGGCGTGGTACCACCCGATCGTACCGGGGCGGTTGACGGGCGGGGGTTTCACCGCCCCGTCACGGTCGAGCCCGCTGGCGACGACCGGGGCGCGGACCCCCGCCGCCTCGATCACGACCCGCTTCGGACGGGCGGAGGCCAGCGGCGCGTGCGCCGGGGGCAGCGGATGGGCGGACGGCCGGCCGACCGCGGCCACGTCCCCGGTCATCGGCGCCGGACCGGCCGTTCCCTCCGTGGTGTCCCGGCCCCACATCCACAGGCCGAGCAGCAGCGCCGCCCAGGCCATCCCCATGGCCAGCCGGCCCAGGCCGGAGAAGCGCTTTCCGCCCCCGTCGGTCTCCATGCGCATGCCCATGCCCCTCACCCCGCGGTGCCGGAGGGACGGCGGCGGCGGTGAACCGCGAGCCCGCCGACGGCCACGGCCGTGCCGCCGGAGAGCAGCAGTCCGTACGCCTCCGCGCCGTCGATGTCATCGCGCGCCCGCCCCGTACCGGGTGCGGTGCCGCCCCCGCCCGCGCGGACGGGGGCGACGGGCGAGGGCGGTCGCTCCACGGCGACGGAGACCCCGCTCCTGCCGTCCTGGCCCGCTCGGCCTCCCGGGTCCACCTGGCGCCCTGGGTGCTGCTCCTGGCCTCCCGGGTCCTCCTGGCCTTGGCCGCCTGGGTCCTCTTGGCCGCCTCCTCGGCGCCCGTTCAGCAGACCGTCGGCGCAGTCCACGGTGACCCGGTGGGGCCCCTTGGTCGCCGTCGAACGGATCGTCGCCTCGCTGAAGAGCGCGTCGCCCTCCGGCGTCAGCTCCGCGTCGTCCACGAACACCGGTGACGATGCCGTGGCCACCCTGTTCGGACAGCCGAAGGCCCAGACCTCGACCTCGGCGCCCGGGGCAAGGGCGTGCGGACTGATCCGGATCGTGGTGGTGGCGGAGTGCCGCTGGTCGGCGAGGGCCGGAGCGGCGGCGGCCGTCACCGCCGCGACGGCGGCGCTTGCTGCGGCACAAAGCGTGAGGGCGACGATGCGCATGGTGAGAACCTCCTGACACCAAGAGGCTCACGCGTGCGGCGGGGGCCCGCATCCGCTG
>NZ_BBOX01000100.1 GCF_001553455.1 Streptomyces hygroscopicus subsp. hygroscopicus | reverse complement strand
GGGGGGGCCCGCATCCGCGGCGGGCCCCCGCTGCGCCGTACGGGGGCATACGGGTCACCGATGGGTCACCGATGGGTCATACGACGCGTTCCACGAGGTCCGCGATGGAGTTGACGACCGTGGACGGGCGGTACGGGTACCGGTCCACGTCATCCATCTTGGTCACCCCGGTGAGCACCAGGATGGTCTCCATCCCGGCCTCGAGCCCCGCCCGCACATCCGTGTCCATCCGGTCGCCGATCATCGCGCTGCTCTCGGAGTGGGCGCCGATCGCGTTCAGCCCGGACCGCATCATCAGCGGATTGGGCTTGCCGATGAAGTAGGGCTCGCGGCCGGTCGCCTTGGTGATCAGCGCGGCCACGGAGCCGGTGGCGGGCAGCGCGCCCTCCATGGAGGGGCCGATCTCATCGGGATTGGTGGCGATGAACCGCGCACCGTCGTTGATCAGCCGGATGGCCTTGGTGAGCGCCTCGAAGCTGTACGTCCGGGTCTCGCCGAGCACCACATAGTCGGGCTCGGCATCCGTGAGGACGTAACCGATGTCGTGCAGGGCGGTGGTCAGCCCCGCCTCCCCGATGACGTACGCGGTGCCGCCGGGGCGCTGCTCGTCCAGGAACTGTGCGGTGGCCAGCGCCGACGTCCAGATGTTGGCCATCGGGAAGTCGAGCCCGATCCGGGACAGCCGGGCGTGCAGGTCGCGCGGGGTGTAGATGGAGTTGTTGGTGAGTACGAGGAAGGGCCGGTCGGCTTCCCGCAGCCGCTTGATGAAGGCGTCCGCACCGGGCACCGGTATGCCCTCGTGCATCAGCACACCGTCCATGTCGGTGAGCCATGACTCGATCGGCTTGCGCTCTGCCACTGGTTGCTCTCCGCTCGGAATCGGCCTCTGGCGACGACATCAGCCTAACCGGGGACGGAACCGGGGAGACCGCCCGCGTCCGGGCAACGCGATCCGTTCCGGCGCGACAGATCCGCACAGGTGTCTGATCCTGAGGGAGGGGCGGAATCCGCCCCTCCCTGGAACGAGCCGGACCGTAAGGAGGCCGCGATGGGCATGATGGACAAGCTCAAGGACGCGATCAGCAAGAACCCGCAGAAGGCCCGGCGAGGCGCTCGTAAGGGATCCGAGACCGCGGACAAGAAGACGGGCGGCGCGTACTCGGAACAGATCCAGACCGGCTCGGACAAGATCGACGACGAACTGCGCCGCCGGGGCGAGGGGCCCCGGGAGCAGTAGCTCGGAGGTCAGGGCATCCGGGCCCGGGGGCCTCGGGCCTCTGGGCCCGGATGCGGGGCGTCTGAGGCCAGGGCGTCTGAACCGAGGCGTCTGAACCTCGGGCGTCAGAGCCTCGGGCGTCAGACGCCCGAGCGCCGGGACTTCACCACGAGGACGGTGCCGCAGGTCACGAGCGCGGCGCTGATGACGCCGAGCCCCGCGAGCAGGGCGGTGTGCCGACCCGTCGCGGCGAGTTCGGGCATCCGCTCCTGTTCGCGCTCGTCGCCGGCTTCCTTGTGACGACCGCCCTCGGTGCCGGTGCCGGTGCCGGTCCCGGCGTCAACGCCGTTGCCACTGGTGGTGCTGGTGCTGGTGCCGGGATCGGTTTGGGGCTCCTGTCCGGCGTCGGTGCCGGTGTCGGCGCCAAGGTCGGTGCCGGTGTCGGTGTCGGTGCCGAGGTCGGTCTCGGTGTCGGTGTCCGTGCCAGTGTCGGTTTCGGCGCCCAGGTCGGATTCGTCGCTGGGGTCGGTGTCCGTGCCTAGCTCGGGTTCGGTACCGAGGTCGGTGTCCGTACCGGGGTCGGTGTCCGTGCCGGTGCCCGGCTCAAGGCCCTCGTCGAGGTCGGGGGCGGTGCCGGAACCGGTGTCGGTGCCCGTCCCCGTACCGGTATCCGCATCGGTGCCCGTTTCGGCGTCCGCGCTCGCGTCGGTGTTCACGTCGGTGTTCAGGTCCGCGTCCGCGCCGAGGTCGGTGTCCGCTCCGGCCTCAGCGTCCGTCTCGGCGCTGGGAGCGGTGTCGTTGTAGGCCTCCGCACCGACGTCGGCGCCCGTCTCCGTGTCGGCATCAGCGTCGCTGTCGGCGCCCGGCGGAACCGCGGCCGGACGGCTCTCCTTATGGCTTGGGCTGGGACTCTTCGTGCTGGTGTCAGGGCTGGCACTCGCACTCGCACTCGGTGTCCGGCTCGGCGAAATGGACCGGGTCTCGCCAGGAGCCCGTGTCGGAGCGGCCGTAGGGGTCCTGGAGGGGGCGGCCGACCGCGCACCGGGCTTCGTTTCGGCGTCGGCCTCGGCCCCGGCGTCGATGTCGGCATCCGCACCCGTACCCGCATCCGCACCTGCACCGACATCCGCATCCGCACCGACATCCGCGTCCCTGTCGGTAGCGGCCCCGGCGCCCACACCGGGCTCCGCCTCCCCGTCGCCCCCGGCTTCCGTACCGGTCCGCGCACCCGTGCCCGTGCCACCCGTGCCCGCCCCGGGCGCCGCTCTCCCGATGCGGAAGTCGTAGTCGTTCGACTGCCCCACCCAGTCGCCGTCGTCCGCACGCCGCTGTACGGCGATGGCGTTGGCCGTCACCGCCCCCTCGGGCGCGTCCGCGGTGAACCGCGTCCGCACCTGGACGTCGACGGCCTTGTGCGCGGGCACGGTGAAACCCTGGAAGTGGTTGTCGAAGACCCCGATGTTCTCGTCCTCGTCCGTCGTCTGGAAGGAGACGGTCCGCCAGGCGGCGCCGCCGTCCGCGTACGGGTCGAGGAACTCGAACTCGATGTGGCGGGGGCGCAGTTCGCGGCCCTGGTCGACCAGGACCGCGATGGGGTGGATCGCGCGGCAGCCGGTGTCCGTGGTGTTGCGCAGTTCGAGGTGGTAGCCGAGCCAGCCGCCGCCCCGGGCGTACTGATCCGGCCCGTCGCGCAGCCGGGCTTCGATCGGGAAGTCGGAGGCGTTCCGGTCCCCGCAGGCGGTGGCGGGCTCGGGCGCGGCGGCGTGCGCCGTAACCCCGTACAGGGCCGGGGCGAACGCGAGCGCGGCGGCCGGAAGGGCGGCTCGTAGGGGCAGTGCGGTGGGCAAGCGCATGAGTGACCTCTGCTGTCCTGCGGTGTGTCCCCGAGCACTCCGCTACATTCCTCGTCCGCACTCCGACACACCGCACACGGTCCGGATTGCCCCCGTCTGGCCGTCCGGATCCCCCTCGATCAGCCCAGTGCGAACAGCGGTGCCAGCACCAGCCGGGCGGCGCCTTCCACAACGGCCCGGCCGCCCCGCTCCACGATGTCCACGGGAACCGTGGGGCGGCTGGTGCGGGCGGAGTCCTCGGCGAGCATCGCGGCCACACCGCGCACGTAGGGCTCGGGGTCGGCCAGCACCACCCGGCCGCCCAGGAGCACCCGGTCGATGTCGAGCAGCCGTACCAGATTGGCCGCGCCGACCCCGAGCAGCCGCGCCGCGTCCTTACGGTCGCCGCGTGCGACGGCGGCGAGGCACAGCGCCTCCAGACAGCCGTGGTTGCCGCAGCCGCAGGGCGGCCCGTCGAGCTGGATCACCTGGTGACCGAACTCCCCCGCGTCGGTGCGCGCCCCCCGGTACACGCCCCCGCCGAGCACCAGCCCGGCGCCCAGGCCGGTGCCCAGGTGGAGATACGCGGACGACTCGGCGGTCCCGGCGGTCGTCAGCCCGAGCGCGGCGGCGTTGGTGTCCTTGTCGAGGACGACGGGCAGGGCGAGCCGCTCGGCGAGCGCGGCGCGCAGCGGGAAGCCGTCCCACTGGGGGAAGCCGGTGACGCGGTGCAGCACACCCGAGCCGTGGTCGAGCGGCCCGGGTGCGGCGACGCCGACGCCGAGCAGACCGCCGCCTGCCGGGCCGCCGGTACCGCCGCCCACCCCGCCACCGGACCCACCGACCGCCGCACCACCGAACCCGTCGCCCAGCGCACCACCGAGCCCACCACCCACCGCGCCGGCGGCGTCCGCGAGGAGCGCCCTGACCTCGGCGGTGGCCGCCGCGAGCGCCTGGCCCGCCCCCGCGCCGAAGTCGAACGGCGCCGTGCGGGCGGCGACCGGCGTGCCCGCGAGATCGACGAGGACCGCCGTCAGCTCATCGCGGTCGAGGTGCAGCCCGACCGCGTGGCGGGCGCCCGGGACCAGGCGGAGCGCGGTGGCCGGTTTGCCGCCGGTCGAGGCGCGCTGACCGGCCTCCGCCGCCAGGCCCTCCGCCCTCAGCCGGGCCGTGATCTTGCTGACGGCCTGGGGGGTGAGACCGGTGCGGTCGGCCAGCTCCAGCCGGCTGACGCCGTCCTCGCCCGCGTCGCGCAGCAGGCGCAGGACGAGTGCGGCGTTATGGCTGCGCAGGGCGGACAGGTTGGCTCCGGGCCCGGCCGCCCCCGAGATCGTGCTGTTCACCCACCCATTGTGGTCATCACTTGCGCTTTGGCAACAGTGTTGCCAAAGTGGCGGCATGGACGCCATGGATGACAGCAGCACCTTCCGAGTGGGACTGATCGGCTACGGCCTGGCCGGATCCGTCTTCCACGCCCCCTTGATCGCGGCCACCGAGGGACTGGTCCTGGACACCATCGTCACCTCCAGCCCGGAGCGGCAGCGGCAGGCCCGCGCCGAGTTCCCCGACGTCCGTCTCGAGGACTCGGCCGATGGGCTGTGGGGCCGGGCCGGTGAGCTGGACCTGATCGTCATCGCCTCCCCGAACCGCACCCATGTTCCGCTCGCCCGCACCGCCCTCGAGGCCGGGCTGCCGACCGTCGTGGACAAGCCGCTGGCCGCGACCGCCGCCGAGGCCGAGGAGCTGGCCGCGCTCGCCGGGGCCCGCGGGCTGCTGCTGAGCGTCTTCCAGAACCGCCGCTGGGACAATGATTTCCGCACCCTCCACAAGCTGCTCGCCGAGGGCGCGCTCGGCGACGTGCAGCGCTTCGAGTCCCGCTTCGAGCGGTGGCGGCCACGGCTCAAGGGCGGCTGGCGGGAATCCGGCGACCCGGCCGAGGTCGGCGGGCTGCTGTACGACCTGGGCAGCCACCTCGTCGACCAGGCGCTCACCCTCTTCGGCCCCGCCGAGTCCGTCTACGCCGAGGTCGATGTGCGCCGCCCCGGAGCCCAGACCGACGACGACACCTTCATCGCCCTCACCCACACCAGCGGGGTCCGCTCCCATCTGTGGATGAGCGCGACCGCCGCCCAGCTCGGCCCGCGCTTCCGGGTGCTGGGCAGCCAGTCGGGCTATGTGAAGTACGGCCTGGACCCGCAGGAGGCCGCCCTGCGCGAGGGGCTGCGCCCCGGCGACCCGTCGGCCGCATGGGGCACCGAACCGGAGAGCGGCTGGGGCCGGCTGGGGGCGGGAGAATCCCCGCTGACCGGCAGCGGGACCCCGGTGCCGACCCTGCCGGGCGACTACCCCGCGTACTACGCCGCCGTCGCCGCCGCCCTGCGCGACGGCACCCCGCCGCCGGTCACCGCCGCCGAGGCCGCGGCCGCCCTGCACGTGCTTGAGGCGGCCCGGGCGTCGGCCGCGGAGCACCGTACGGTCCGGATCGAGGCCCTGCCGTAAGCGAGGAGCCGAGCTTACTACCGCTGGTAGCATCCAGACCATGAGTGGTAGTAAAAAGTACTCGATCAGCCTGCCCGAAGACCTTGCCGAGACCGTGCGGTCCCATGTCGGCCCCGGCGGCTTCTCCGCCTATGTCGCCGAGGCATTGGACCAGCGGGTCGCCATGGACAAGCTCCGCGAGATCGTCACCGACTTCGAAACCGACAACGAGGAACTGACCCGCGCCGAAGTCGAGGCAGCCCGCGCCCTCCTGCGCCACGATCACCGCCGAGCGGACGAGAACGCCGCCTAATGCCCGGCACACTCCTGCTGGACTGCGAGGGGCTGTCCAAGATCTATCTCAAGGACCGTGCCATCGCGGCCTTCGTCCAGGCGGCGGCGGAGGAAGGCGTGCGGGTGGCCACCACCGCGATGACCATCTTGGAGGCCGGCTACGATCGCGTCCACCCTGCCCGCGTCAGGTGGGTCCTCTCCCGCATCGATGTCCATGACGTCACCAGAGAGGTCGCCGACAGGGCAGCACTGCTGCTCCGCACGCATCGCCTGCACGGCCACAAATACGCGATCGACGCGGTCCTGGCCTCCGTCGCGCACGCCGTTCCCGGGCCGGTGACCCTCCTCACGTCCGACCCCGAAGACCTGGCTCTGCTCTGCGGCCCCTCCGTCGACGTCGTCAAAGCCTGATCACGGCCCGCGGGCCCAGGGTCAGGGCGACCGTCGATCTCCAGCTCGACGACATCGCCGGCGCGGAGGTACGGCTTGGGCTCGGGACGGCCCATGGCCACGCCCGCCGGGGTGCCGGTATTGATGACGTCACCGGGGTAGAGGGTCATGAACTGGCTGAGGTAGCGGACCACCCGGGCCACCCCGAAGATCTGGTCCGCGGTGCTGCCACTCCCTTCAGGGACGTACAGCCCGCAAGACCTCGTTCACACCCTGGGACGGCGCGTCAACCGCGGTGCAGCAGGGCCCGTTCCACCGCCGTCCAGGTCGTGCTGGTCGCCAGGTACAGCGCCGCCGCCAGCGGCACCACGGCCGCGGTGACGAGGGTGCCGAACGACAGCAGCGGCAGCGCCCGGGCCACTCCGGGCGCCCCGGGGACGGTCGCCTTACGGGCGCGGAGGTACGTCCAGGTCGCCACGGCCGCGATCAGCGCGAAGAGCCCGAGGTAGACCAGGCCCGGCCCGCCGCCGAGCGCCCCGCCCCACCGGCCGCCGAGCGGGGCTCCGGCGAGCGTGTGGTCCAGCAGGTCTCCGGCGCCGCTGCCGGTGGAGAACACGTGGTACATGACGAAGAAGACCGGGAGCTGGGCGAGCGTCGGCAGACAGCCCGCCAGCGGTGACGCGCCCTCCTTCGCCTGCAGCTCCGCCATCGCGCGCCGCATCCGCTCGGGGTCGCCCTTGTGCTTGCGGCTCAGCTCGGTGATCTTCGGCGCGAGCGCGGCCCGCGCCTTCTCGCCGCGCACCGCGGCACGGGCGAGGGGGTGCAGTGCGGCGCGCACGCACACCGTGAACAGGACGATGGCGGCCGCCGCCGCGGACGCGCCGAAGAGCGGGTCGAGGCCGTTCGCCATGGTGGTCAACAGGGTGCCGAGGGAAGAGAAAAGCGAGGAGAAAAGGGACATGGGGAGCCCTCCGCGGGTCTCGTCGTGCCGAGGTGTCGGAACACCTGGGTGCCGGGGCCCCGGGCGCCGGAACACCGGGCGCCGGAACGCCTGGGTGCCGGAACACCGGATGCCGGGGTGCCGAAATCCCGGGAGAGCCGGAGTCTCGGCGCTGGAAAGACATCGGCGTGACGAGCCGCGTGGCGCGGCGATACGGATGGACGCGGGGTGTGATGCGGGGTGTTACGGGTGCGTCGGGTACGGATGCGCGCTACGCGGCCGTCGGCAGACGACGGCCCGGCGCCCGTGGCCGGGGACGCCCCGAGGCATCGGGATCGCGCTGGGGCAGGAACGCGGTACGGCGCTCCCGGTCCCGTATCGCGGTGCGAACCCACCCCGCGGGGGCGGGTATCCGGCCGCGCGAAGCGAGGACCGCGCAGGTCAGCAGGGCCGTGGCGACGGCGGCCGTGGTCGCGACGGTGGCGGCGAGGGCGACGGTGCTCACCACTCCGCTCTCGGCCAGCAGAAACCCGGTCAGCAGGAACAGGCAGACGCCCAGATGCATCCGCAGCACTTCGAGTCGGTGCGTCACGCTCGCGTCCCCTCCCTCCGGCCGGTCTCCCCTCCTGGCTCCGCCAGTCTAAACGGCCCCACCGACAGACCGTGATCCGGCCGCGAAGGGCGGGCCCGGAGGCGTCGGCGGGGGCCCGCTTGGCCCCCGCCGCTCACCCTCCCCGGCCCCGGATCGACCGGGGCCACGGCCCGCGAACGCCCAGGCGTCAGGGCTCATCGGCCCCGTCGGCAGTCCGCGGCTCGGCCGATGTCAGGCGGGCCCAGACCACCAGGCGGTAGCGGGAGGTGAATTCGGGGGTGCAGGTCGTCAGCGTGAGGTAGTAGCCCGGTTCGGTGTAGCGGTAGCGCGGATGGGCGGAGCTGTACGGCACCCGGGCGATCACGGTGCCGTCCGCGGGCGAGGTGCGCGGCAGGGTGCGTTCGACCGTGTACGTGTAGCGGGCGCCGGCGGTGTCGATACGCACCGTGTCGCCCGGACGCATCTCGTCCAGCCGGCGGAAGGGTTCGCCGTGCGTATTGCGGTGGCCCGCCAGGGCGACGTTGCCCGCCCGGCCCGGCTGGGCGGTCTGCGGATAGTGGCCCACATAGCCCTTGTTGAGCACCCCGGCCCGGTTGATGCCCTCGGCGATGGGCGCCGTAAGGCCGATGCGCGGGATCCGGAGCACGGCGTACGCCTGGTCCCGGCGCGGCCCCCGTCCCCCGCCCCCGGCCGTCCGGTCACGGTCGCCCCGGCCGCCGCCGGAGGGGTCGGAGGAGTCAGCGGTGCGGGAGCGCGTCGCCCCCGGCTCCGGGGCGGACCCGGCGGGCTCGTCCCGCCACTGCCGCTCCAGCACCGCCACCTCGTGCCGCGCGTCCGCCCTGGCCTGCCGGTTGGTCCACCACAGCTGGTGGACGACGAAGAGCAGCACCACGACCCCGAGGGTGACGGCGAGTTCACCGGCCGTCCACAGCCCCCGGGCGAGCACGGCACGCCCTCGACGACGTCGCACGCGGGCACCATAGGGCAGGCTGCGCGCACCTTCCAGAGCCGGGACACGGCCACCCGCCCAGCGCCACAAGCCCGCGACCACCCGCCCAGCGCCCACAAACCCGCGGCTACCCACCCAGCCCCCACAAGCCCAAACCAACCCACCCAGCGCTCCCAAACCCACGACCCCCACCCAGCCCCCACAAGCCCGCACCTACCCACCCAGCGCCCGCGAGACCGTGTAGATCACCAGCCCGGCGAGGGCGCCCACCACCGTGCCGTTGATCCGGATGAACTGCAGATCCCGTCCGATGTGCGCCTCGATCTTCCGCGAGGTGTGCTCCGCGTCCCAGCCCGCCACCGTCTCGGTGATCAGTGAGGTGATTTCGTTCCGATACGTCGTCACCACATAGACGGCGGCGTCCTCGAGCCAGCCGTCGACCTTTCCCCGCAGCCGCCGGTCCGTCACCATCCGTCCGCCCAGCGACAGAATCGCCGCCCGCGCCCGCAGCCGCAGTTCACTGCGCTCGTCCTCGGCCGCCGCGACGATCATCGACCGCACCGAGGCCCAGGTGGAGGCGATGAGGTCCTGGACGTCGCCACGGCCCAGCACCTCGCTCTTGAGCCGCTCCACCCGCGCCCGGGTGTCGGTGTCGGACCGCAGGTCCCCGGCGAAGTCGGTGAGGAAGCGGTCCAGGGCGCCGCGCGCCGGATGGTCCGGCATGTCGCGCATCTCCGTCACGAACCGCAGCAATTCCTTGTAGACGCGCTCGCCGACCTTGCGGTCCACGAACCGCGGCGTCCAGCCGGGGGCGCCGCCGGCGACCGCCTGCATCACCGACTCGTTGTGCTCCACCAGCCAGTCGTGGGCGCGCAGACACACCAGGTCCACGGCGCGGCGGTGGCCGCCCTCCGCGACCACCCGCTCCAGCAGCTTGCCCAGGCCCGGCGCGATCTCCTGGGTGGCCGCGCGGCGGTTGATCGCCTCCCCCACCACCGCCTGCACATCGGAGTCGCGCAGCACCGTGAGCGCACCGCGCAGCGCGGTCGCCAGTTCGGCCGTCACGCGGTCGGCGTGCTCGGGGTCGGCCAGCCAGGCGCCGAGCCGGCTGCCGATGCCGACCGCGCGCAGCCGCATCCGTACGACATCGCCGGACAGGAAGTTCTCCCCGACGAACTCCCCGAGGCTGACCCCGAGCTGATCCTTCTTGGTCGGAATGATCGCGGTGTGCGGAATCGGCAGCCCCATGGGCCGCCGGAACAGCGCGGTGACCGCGAACCAGTCCGCCAGGGCGCCCACCATGCCCGCCTCGGCGGCCGCGGCGACATAGCCGGTCCAGCCGCCGGCGCCGGAGGACCGCGCCCAGGTGGCGAGCGCGTACACCAGTGCGACGCCGAGCAGCAGGCCGGTGGCGAACGCCTTCATCCGGCGCACCCCGCGCCGCCGCTCCGCGTCGAGGGGGCCGTCCGCGGCGAACGGCACGGCCGCGCCCCGGGGCGGCGGGGCCGCCGTCTGACCAGTCGTTCTCCGCTCCATACGCTCCACCCGGTCGAGCCGTTCCCCCATGCATTGTCTCTTTCCGGTCTCAGTCACCCATGGGTGGAACGAACGGTGAGTTCCCGTCGTCTGTCCGGGGGAGCGACCCAGCACACTGGGGGCAGGCCGACAAGCGGAGCCGGGTCCCACCGTGGGATCATGAGATACCGACCGGACCGCATCGGCGCTGCCGGATGAACTCGCCGTTCCCGTCCACTCCGGAGCCTCGGGCTCCGTCCGCCCGAGGAGACAAACCGCTCATGAGCGTGCCCCCTATGCCCAGACGCACGGGGTATGCCGTGCTCGCTGCGCTGGCGGCTGTGGTGATCCTCGTCTCCACCGCGATATTCATCGGGCTCCGCGGTGACCACGGCGGTACGGACTCCCGTGCCCAGGGGGCCCGCGGTTCGGCCGCCCCGGCCTCGGCCGGGGCCTGGGTGGGCACCTGGTCCACCTCGGCCGCCGCCGCCGAGCCGAGGACGCTGCGCGGCTTCTCGGGCATGTCGATACGGAACGTGGTGCACACCAGCATCGGCGGCTCCAGCGCCCGGATCCAGCTCTCCAACTTCTACAGCAGCCAGCCGCTGACGATCACGCATGCCTCGCTGGCGCTGGCCGCCGCCCCCAGCAACCCCACCGCGGCGGCCGGTACCATGCGCCGGCTCACGTTCGACAACCGCTCCTGGGTGACCATCCCGCCCGGCAAGGCGGCCACCAGCGACCCGGTGCGGCTCGCCGTCCCGGACGCGGCCGATCTGCTGGTGACCACCTACAGCCCGCAGGCGTCCGGCTCCGTCACCTACCACCCGCACGCCCGCCAGACGTCCTACCTGGCGCGTGGCGACCGTACGGAGGACACGGCGGGCGCCGCCTACACCGAACAGAGCCCGTACTGGCGCTATCTGACCGGCGTCGACGTGTGGTCGAAGGAGGCCGAGGGCGCGGTCGCGGTGCTGGGCGACTCGATCACCGACGGCATCACCTCCACCGCCGGGGCCAACCACCGGTGGACCGACTTCCTCGCCGAGCGGCTGCGCAGCGAGCCCGGGGCGCCCCGCTTCGGCGTGCTCAACCAGGGCATCAGCGGCAACCGCGTGCTGAGCGACGGCACACAGTTCCCGCCCAACAACCCCAGCGGACTGTCCCGTTTCGACCGCGATGTGCTGTCCCGTACGGGCGTGAAGGCCGTGGTCATCGAGCTGGGCGTCAACGACATACTCCGCATCCCCCACCAGACCGACCCGGACCGGATCGTAGGGGGTCTGAAGCGGCTGACCGAGCAGGCGCACACCCGGGGCCTGCGGGTCATCGGAGCCACCCTGACGCCCTTCTACGGGCACCGCGGCTACACCCCCCGGCTGGACGCCGTGCGCGAGCAGGTCAACGCGCGGATCCGCGCCGGGAAGGTGTTCGACGAGGTCGTGGACTTCGACAAGGCGCTGCGCGACCCGCTCAGCCCGCTGCGGCTGCGCCCGGCCTACGACTCCGGCGACCATCTGCACCCGAGCGACCAGGGCTACCGGGCGATGGCGCGCGCCCTGGACCTGGACCACCTGCGGGGCCGGGCCGCGGCCGAGCTGTAGCCCGCCCCGTGCGGCCCGG
>NZ_BBOX01000099.1 GCF_001553455.1 Streptomyces hygroscopicus subsp. hygroscopicus | reverse complement strand
GTTCGAAACACGCCCTAGTCGTCCCGGCCGTCCTTCTCCAGGGACAGCCGGGACTCCCCGCGGTGCTCACGGCGCTCACGCCGCTCTCCGTGCCGCGCGTCCCGCAGCTCCCGGCGCTCGGCGCGCAGCAGCTCCCGGCGCTCGGCCTTCAGCCGGCGGCGCTCCGCCTTCAGCCGCCGGTGCTCCTCCTTGCGCAGCTTCCGCTCGACGCTGACCCCGCCGAAGACCGCCAGGCCCGTGACGGTCACCCGAGGGCCGGTGGGATCCCCGTCGGCGGACCCGGTGTGGTCGAAACCCCCCATGAGGCCGATACCGCCGACATGCGTCTCCAGGTCCGGCGGGACGGTGATCTGCACCCCGCCCATGAGGGCGAAGCAGCGGATCACCACCTCGCGGTCCTCGAACCGGGCCTCGCGCAGATCGATCTCGCCGCCGCCCATGAGGGAGAAGGCGGTGAAGGTGCGCGGAACGGTCCAGGCGCCCTTGCGCTGGAAGCCGCCCATGATCGCCACGGCCCACTTCGAGGTCGGGGAGCCGCCGATCCGCTCGGCCCAGCCGCCGCGGGCGGCGACGCCCCCGGCGTCCGCGGACAGCGGGGCGGGGGCGGCGGCCCCGGGCACCGGGAGATCCCGCACCAGCGGCTCCAGCTGGCCGTGGGTGCGCGCCGCGTAGGCCGCGCCCAGCCGCTCCTCGAACTCCTCCATGTCCAGGCGGCCTTCGGCGACGGCTTCCCGGAGGATCTCGGCGATCCGCTCACGCTCGGCGTCGGAGGCCCGCATCCCGGCGGGGTCCGGAAGGTCGGGGCTCGCTCCCTGGGAAGAACCAGCGCTCGTCATACGGACAGACTAATGGCGGGCACCGGCCCTGCCCCCTCGCCACACACCGCGCGGCGGACCCGGCGTCCCCCGCGCCCCGTACTTGGCGTACTCCGCGCCCCGGACCCGGCGCACCTCGCGCCCCGGACCCGGCGCACCCCACGCCCCGGACCCGGCGCACCTCGCGCCCCGGACCCGGCGTACCCCGCGCCCCGTACTTGGCGTACTCCGCGCCCCGGACCCGGCACACCCCGCGCCCCGGACCTGGGGCACGCCCATCCCGGACCCGGCACTACGCCCCCTGCAGCATCCGCGCGATGACGTCCTCGATCTCGGGCTCGCGCACCGACAGGTCCACCAGCGGATAGCCGTCGGCGACGGCCGCGACGATCGGCGCCGCACTGCTGGTCGCCGGGAACGCCAGCCACTGCCGGGGCCCCTCGGTCCGCACCGTGCGGGCGCCGGGGACCTCGATGGGCGGCAGCTCCCGCTCCAGGTCGACCACGAGGGTGCGTTCGCTCTCCCCCACCGCGTGCAGCCCGTCCAGTCCGCCGTCGTAGACCAGCCGGCCGTGGTCGATGACCATCACCCGCCTGCACAACAGCTCGAT
Source organism: Streptomyces hygroscopicus subsp. hygroscopicus (assembly GCF_001553455.1). Lineage (GTDB taxonomy): Bacteria > Actinomycetota > Actinomycetes > Streptomycetales > Streptomycetaceae > Streptomyces > Streptomyces hygroscopicus. The sequence continues at coordinate 11,944 of NZ_BBOX01000099.1, read as the reverse complement.
ATCGGTCAGATCGTGGGTGGTGAGCAGCACCGTGGTGCCCTGCTCGGCGTTCACCTCCCTCAGGAACTCCCGCACCTTCGCCTTGCTGACCACATCGAGCCCGATGGTCGGCTCGTCGAGGTAGAGCACCTCCGGGTCGTGCAGCAGGGCGGCCGCGATGTCGCCGCGCATCCGCTGGCCGAGGGAGAGCTGACGCACCGGCATGTCCAACAGCGCGCCGAGGCTGAGCAGTTCGACACAGCGGTCCAGGTTCCGGCGGTAGCGGCCGTCCGGGATCCGGTACATCCGCCGCACCAGCGCGTAGGAATCGCGCAGCGGCAGATCCCACCACAGGGTGGTCCGCTGGCCGAAGACCACCCCGATCCGGCGCGCGAGCCTGGTCCGCTCCCGGGAGGGGTCGATCCCGGCGACCCGCAGCCGCCCGCCGCTGGGCACCAGGATCCCGGTCAGCATCTTGATCGTGGTCGACTTCCCGGCGCCGTTCGGGCCGATGTAGCCCACCATCTCACCGCGCGGCACCCGGAAGCTGATGCCGTCCACGGCACGCACCTCACGGCGCTCCCGGCGCACCAGCCCGGCTCTGCGCCGCACCTGGAACACCTTCTCGACGCCGTCGAGCTCGATCAGGTCGTCCCTCAGGTCGTCCACGGCCATCGCCTTCCCTCAGCTCCCCGCGCTCCGATACGCCTCAACTCCCCGTGCTCCGGCTCCCCCGCGCTGATACGCCCCAGCTCCCCGCGCTCCGGCTCCCCCGCTCCGATACGCCCCAGCTCCGGCTCCCCCGCTCCGATACGCCCCAGCTCGCCGCGCTCCGGCTCCCCCGCTCCGATCCGCCTCAACTCCCCGTGCTCTGATACGCCCGCAGCCCCGCCCGCCACGCCAGCCCCGCCACCGCACAGCAGCCGCACGCGACCAGCGGCGCCGCGAAGCCGATCCAGTCCGGCAGCCCCAGCGGATCGGGCCGGCCCAGGATGTGCAGCGCCGGCAGCCAGTTGACGAACGCCAGCGGGACGACGAAGGTGACGCCGCGCAGCAGCTCCTTGCCGAAGACCGTCGGCGGGTACTCCAGCAGCGTGGTCCCGCCGTAGGTGAAGGCGTTCTGCACCTCGGAGGCGTCCTTGGCCCAGAACTGGAAGGCGCCGCCGAGCACGAACAGCGCCCCGAAGATGGCGCCTCCGCTCAGCAGCATCACCGGCACCAGCAGCACCCGGTCCACCGTCCAGCCGATGTCCAGCCGGCTCAGCGACCAGCCGAGCACCAGCACCCCCTGGGTGATCCGGCCCAGCCGGCGCAGCGCGAAGCGGTCGGCGGCGACCTGGGCGAGTATCGGCACCGGCCGCACCAGCAGGGTGTCCATCGTGCCGTCGCGCACCCGCCGGCCCAGCCGGGCCATGGTGCCCAGCGCCAGATCGGCCAGGCCGAAGGCGACGCTGGTGGTGCCGTAGAGGAACGCGACCTCGTCAAGGGTGAAACCGCCCAGCTCACCGATGTGGGTGAACATCAGCGCGATCGCGACGAAGTCCAGCCCGGTCGCGAGCAGGTTCCCCAGCGTCATGATCAGGAACGAGGTGCGGTACACCATCGTGGAGCGCACCCACATCCCGGCGATCAGGGCGTAGGCCCGCAGTCCCTGGTACAGGGCCGACTCAGCCACCCTGGACCACCACCTTCCGGGTCGCCACCGACTGGAGCACCCGCCCGGCCGCCAGCAGCGCCACCGCCCACCCCGCCTGGAAGGCGAAGGCCCGCAGCAGCCCCGGCCCGCGGTGCTCCTCCAGGAAGACGTCCGCGGGCACCTGGAGCATCGCCGCCCAGGGCAGTGCGCGGGCGATCTCGCCCAGCTGCCCCGGGAAGACGTTGAGCGGCAGGATCATCCCGGAAAAGAACAGGCACAGCAGCCCGCTCAGCAGGGACAGCCCCGTACCGTCGAGCAGCCAGAAGGAGGCCAGCGCGACCAGATAGCGCACCGCGAAACCGACGCACACCGCGAGCGTCACGGCCAGCAGGAACCACAGCCAGGTCAGCGGCGAGGCGGGCAGCCGGAGCTCGAAGACCAGCGCGCCGACGGCCATGGGCACCACACCGCGCCCCAGCAGCTGGAACAGCGCCCGGCCGAGCTCGGTGGCCAGCCACCACAGCTGGAGGTCGACGGGGCGGTAGAGGTCCACGGCGATGTCACCGGAGCGGATGCGCTCCTGCAGCTCCTCCTCGAAGCCGCCGCCCAGCAGCGCGACGGCCGCCAGCAGCGCCTGGCCGAGCCAGACGAAGGTCAGCGCCTGGGCGAGGTCGTAGCCGCCCAGATGCGGCCGCTCGTCCCACAGCGCGGTGTAGGTGTAGGCGAGGATGAAGCCGAAAACCGTGTTGGTGAAGACCCCTGCCACGGTGGCGACTCGATACGTCGCGTAGCGTTTGAAGCCGCTGACCGCGACGGCCGCGTACAGCCGCATCCGTCCGTCCCTCCCTCCCCGACCGCACCGGCCCACCGGCGCCAAAATCCGGAGCCTAGCGGCGCGGCAGGAGAGACGGCCAGGCATTATTCACCGGATGGTGTGAGCGGAATCATCCCTTCCACCGGTCACAGACCAGTCACGGGTGCGTGCCACGGCCCCGGCCCGGAACGGATGATGCGACAGTGTTTTATCGGGCGTACGGAGCGAATCGCCCGACCGTGCACGATCCTGCCGCCGCGCAACCCCCGACGGCGGCCGAGGAGTCTCAGGAGACATGAGCGACGAGCCCCAGTTGATCGGCGGTGGCCCGGCCGGAACGGGCCACCGGCCCGGCGATGGCGACCACGACACGCCGCACCGCGCGGACGGCCTCCCGGCGGGCAAACCGGCGAAGGGCAGAAAGAACCGTCCCCAGCGCACCGGGTGGCGCCGTCTGCTGCCCACCTGGCGCATGGTCCTCGGGGGCCTCCTCCTGATCGTCCTGCTGGTCGCGGGCGGCCTCGTCACCGGCTATCTGCTCGTCGACATCCCCCCGGCGAACAAGGCCGCCATCGCCCAGAGCAACGTCTTCCTCTACTCCGACGGCTCGCAGCTGGCCCGCGAGGGCAAGGTCAACCGGGAGAGCGTCCAGCTCAGCCAGGTGCCCAAGCGGACCCAGCACGCGGTGCTGGCGGCCGAGGACCGGGACTTCTACTCGGAGTCGGCCATCAACCCCGAGGCGATGGTCCGCGCCGCCTGGAACACCGTCACCGGCAAGGGCAAGCAGTCCGGCTCGACCATCACCCAGCAGTACGTGAAGAACTACTACCTGGACCAGGAGCAGACGGTCACCCGCAAGGTGAAGGAGTTCTTCATCGCGATCAAGCTGGACCGCGAGGTGAGCAAGGACAAGATCCTCGAGGGCTACCTCAACACCAGCTACTTCGGGCGCAACGCCTACGGCATCCAGGCCGCCGCCCAGGCGTACTACGGCAAGGACATCGGCGAACTCGACACCGCCCAGAGCGCCTATCTCGCGACCCTGCTGAACGCCCCCAGCGCCTACGACATCGTCGCCCATCCGCAGAACAAGGGGCGGGCCGTGGCCCGCTGGAACTACGTCCTGGACGGCATGGTCAAGAAGGGCTGGCTGGACCGGGCCGAGCGGCAGAAGATGACCTTCCCCACGCCCTCGGACGCCAAGGTCGCCTCGGGCATGTCCGGCCAGCGCGGCTACCTCGTGGAGGCCGTCGAGGACTACCTCACCAGCAACGGGATCATCGACGAGCAGACCCTGGCGCGCGGCGGCTACCGCATCACCACCACGATCGACCAGAAGAAGCAGGACGCCTTCACGGAGGCCGTGCGCGACCGGCTGATGAGCAAGCTCAGCCCGGACCGCAAGGTCGACACCTACGTCCGCGCGGGCGGCGCCTCGATCGACCCGAAGACCGGGAAGGTGGTCGCCCTCTACGGCGGGATCGACTACACCAAGCAGTTCGTCAACAACGCGACCCGCCGTGACTACCAGGTGGGATCCACCTTCAAGCCATTCGTCTTCACCTCGGCGGTGCGCTACGGGTCCACCACCCAGGACGGCCAGACGATCACCGCCGACACGCTCTACAACGGCGACAACAAGCGCGAGGTCGTCGGCTCGGGCGGGCCCACCGGCTACGCCCCCGCCAACGAGGACGACGTCGACTACGGCGACATCGACGTCACCACGGCCACCGACAACTCGGTGAACTCGGTGTACGCGCAGATGGCCGAGGACGTCGGCCCGGCCAGGGTCAAGGAGACCGCCATCGACCTGGGCGTCCCCAAGAACACCCCCGACCTGCACGCCTCCCCCTCCATCGCGCTCGGCCCCGCCACCGCGAGCGTGCTGGACATGACCGAGGCGTACGCGACCCTCGCCAACCACGGCAAGCACGGCAACTACAGCCTGGTCGCGAAGATCACCAAGGACGGCGCGCAGATCAAGCTCCCGGACCGGGAGGAACGGCAGGCCGTCCCGCGCGGCGCCGCCGACGCCACCACCTCGATACTGCAGAGCGTGGTCGACGGCGGCACCGGCACCGCCGCCCAGGCCGCCGAGCGCCCGGCGGCGGGCAAGACCGGCACCGCGGAAGAGGACAAGGCCGCCTGGTTCGCCGGCTACACCCCGGATCTGGCGACCGTGGTCGCGGTGATGGGCCAGGACTCCAACACCGGCGTGCAGAAGTCGCTGTACGGGGCGACCGGCCTGGAGCGGATCAACGGCGGCGGCTACCCCGCCGAGATCTGGGCGCAGTACACGGCCGGGGCGCTGGACGGCCGGCCGCCGGCCGACTTCGACCTGCGGCTGGAGGACGGCGCGGACTCCCCCGACGACTCCCAGAACAACCCGCAGCCCCCGGACTCCCCGCCGACGGTGCCCACCACTCCCCCGACCGACGCCCCGCAGGACCCCTCACCCCCCACAACGCCGACCGACAACCCGCCGGACCTGCCCACAACGGACCCGACAGCCGACCCGCCCACGGACCTCCCCACCGGCAGTCCGTCGACCGACCCCGGACCGGGCGATCCGGACGGCGATCCCGGCGACCCGGGCGGCGACCCGGGCGGGCCGGGAGGCCCGGTGAACGGCTGAGGCACGGCTGAGGCCGCTGCCGAGGCCGCCGGGACAGTTACGACGGCTGAGGCCGCGCCGGGGCGGCTGAGGCCGCGTCGGGGCGGCCGAGACAGCCGAGACAGCGGCGGAGGGTGGTGACGGGGCCGTCACCACCCTCCGTCACCTGGGGTCGCTCACAGGTAGAGCCCCGTGGAGTCCTCCGCCCCCTCCAGCCGCTCGGCGGCCACCGCGTGCAGGTCGCGCTCGCGCATCAGGACGTAGGCGACGCCGCGGACCTCGACCTCGGCCCGGTCCTCCGGGTCGTAGAGCACCCGGTCACCGGGCTCCACGGTCCGTACGTTCTGGCCGACCGCGACCACCTCGGCCCAGGCCAGCCGCCTGCCGACCGCCGCGGTGGCGGGAATCACGATGCCGCCGGACGACCGGCGCTCGCCCTCCGGAATATCGGTGCGGACCAGCACACGGTCGTGCAGCATCCGGATGGGCAGCTTGTCATGGGTCGTGTTCGCACTCACGCCATGACCGTACCTGGCCGCACGGCGCGATGACGCCTCAGGGCGGCCCCGACCGACTTCCCGACGGCTCCGGGAGAGCCTTACCGGCGGTTTCGCGACCGACTTACCGGCGGCGCGCGGCGCCGGAACCGCTTCCCGCGCGGCGCCGGGACCGACTTACCGGCTTACCGGCGGCTCCGGGACCGCCTTCCCGCACCGCGCCGGGATCGCTCGCCTTACCGGCGGCTCCGGGATGGCCTTCCGGCCTGGCGCCGATTTCCCGCGCGGCGCCGCGACCGGCTTCTCGCGCAACGAGAGCCTCCCCCACAACGCCGCGACCGCCACCCCGCGGCGCGGGGACCGCCGCTCTACGACCGGCAGCGGCGCGGGGGGTAGGTCGCCGTCCTACGACCGGCAGCTGCGCGGGGGCCGCCGTCCTACGACCGGCACCCCTTGGCGCACCGCGAGGAGGACCGGGCGGCCCTGGACGCCCGGGAGGACCGGACCGAGAGCGCGAGCAGCCCGACCAGCCCCACCGCGACGAGCGCGACCGGCACGATCCGCTCCAGCCGGGGCTCGCCCTCCTCCGACACCAACTGGCTCCGCACGCTGGTGACCACTCGGTTCGCGGACACATACGCCCGGCCGGCGGTCCGGTCCACGGCCGACGCCGCCTTCGCCTTCGCGTCCCCGATGATCGTTTTCGGGTGCACCCGCACCCCGATCTCGTCGAGCGTCACGGCGAGCTCCTGCCGCCTGCGGGCGATGTCCGCCTCGATCTGCGCAGGGGTCCTGGCATCCGACACCGCGCTGCCTCCGTCAGTCTCGATGGTTCGTGATGGACAGTCTGTCAGCTCCCCCTCTTCCCCGCCCCACGGCACCCCCGGACGGGAAGCTGGCTAGTGTCGGACACGTACCGTCGATGCCACGAGGAGCACCAGACCATGAGCGAGCGACTGCAGCCCGGCGACACCGCCCCCGCCTTCACCCTCCCCGACGCGGACGGCAAGCAGGTCTCGCTCGCCGACCACGCCGGCCGCAAGGTGATCGTCTACTTCTACCCCGCCGCGCTCACCCCCGGCTGCACCAAGCAGGCCTGCGACTTCACCGACAACCTCGAACTCCTCGCCGGTCACGGCTACGACGTCATCGGCATCTCCCCGGACAAGCCGGAGAAGCTCGCGAAGTTCCGCGACCAGGAGAACCTGAAGGTCACCCTCCTCGCCGACCCCGCCAAGGAGACCCTCGAGGCGTACGGCGCCTTCGGTGAGAAGAAGCTCTACGGCAAGACGGTCACGGGCGTGATCCGCTCCACCGTCATCGTCGACGAGCAGGGCAAGGTCGAGCGCGCCCTGTACAACGTGAAGGCCACCGGCCACGTAGCCAAGATCATCAAGGATCTGGGCCTCTGACCCCGACGTTCCCCCGGCGTCCCCCCCCCAACATTCCCCGAAGGTCCCGCACCACGCCGGTGCGGGACCCTCGCGCATGAGGCGTGACCGATCGACGCATGCTTCGTTACTCAGTGCGATGGTGCGATACGTGATCGCACAGGGGGAGGGGGCCGTGCCGACCGGATACCCGCGCGAAGTACTCGCCGACGCCGTCGCGCGTTCGTCCACCTGGACCGACCTGATGCTCGTCCTGGAGGGCAAGGTCAGCGGCGGAAGGCGGCGAACACTGCAGAAGCTGGTAGCGGCGTATGCCATCGATACCAGTCACTTCAAGCGGCGCAGCCCTTGGAGCAAGTACTCCGACGACGCCATCGCCGAGGCTGTGGCGACATCGAACACCTTGCGTGAGGTGGTCACCGCGTTAGGTGCGCGGCCGGCGACGGGGACGCTGTCCCACATCCGGCGTCGCATAGCGGCGGCCGGAATCGATGTCGGCCACATCCCCGGACTCAACCGGACCCGGCTGGATCTTCCCTTCACCCGTGAGCAATTGGCGGAGGCCGCCGCTGCTGGAAACAGCGTTCGTGCCGTGGCACGCGTCCTGGGCGTACCCGATGACGGCAGGACGCGGGCCGCGCTCGGCCGCATGCTGCGCGATCATGGTGTGGACACGTCGCACTTCTCCCATGCCCGCGTCGTCATCCCCGAGGCCGCGCTTCGCACGGCCGTCGCCAACAGCGCGAGCTACGCCGACGTCATGCGCGCTTTGGGCCTCCCGGTCAACGATGCCAACCGCCGCCGCGTGCACCGTCAAGCGGTCCGTTCGGGCATCGACACGACGCACTTCAAGCGGCGTACGCGGCGCATTGTCCAACCGGTCAGGCACCGCTCCGTGGCCGATGATGTGCTCCGGGTCCTCCCACCGGGCTCTCCCCGTCCCAACCACTCACGGCTTCGTGCGGCGCTCGATGAAGTCGGGCTGATCTACGAGTGCGCTCACTGCGGTAATGCGGGCGAGTGGCAGGGCGTGACGATGACGCTGCAGATTGACCACGTCAACGGCGATTGGCTCGACAACCGCCGCGAGAACCTGCGGTACCTGTGCCCCAACTGCCACGCGATCACAGACACGTGGTGTCGGAACCGGTCAGACCGGTAGCATGACTGTGGTTTGCGGCCGTGATGGAATTGGCAGTCATGCTGGGTTTAGGTCCCAGTGGGGTAACACCCGTGAGGGTTCGAATCCCTCCGGCCGCACAAACGCCGGGGGCGCCACACCGAAGCGGTGTGGCGCCCCCGGCGTTTGTTCATCCCAGAAGTTCGCGCACGATCGGGGCGATGGCGCGGAACGCCTTGCCGCGGTGGCTGATGGCGTTCTTCTCGTCGGGGGTCAGCTCGGCGCAGGTACGGGTTTCGCCGTGGGGCTGGAGGATGGGGTCGTAGCCGAAGCCGCCGCCGCCCGCGGGTTCGCGGCGGAGGGTGCCGGTGAGCCGGCCGGAGACGACGCGTTCGGTGCCGTCGGGGAGGGCGAGGGCGGCGGCGCATTCGAAGTGGGCGCCGCGGTGTTCGTCCGGGACGTCGGCGAGCTGGGCCAGCAGCAGGTCGAGGTTGGCGCGGTCGTTGCCGTGCCCGCCCGACCAGCGGGCCGAGAAGATGCCGGGCGCCCCGCCGAGGACGTCCACGCACAGACCGGAGTCGTCGGCGATGGCGGGGTGGCCGGTGGCCCGGGCCAGGGCGTGGGCCTTGAGGAGGGCGTTCTCCGCGAAGGTCACGCCGGTCTCCTTGACGTCCGGGATCTCCGGATAGGCGTCGGCGCCGACGAGTTCGACGTCGAGGCCGGACTCGCCCAGGATCGAGCGCAGTTCGGTGATCTTGTAGGCGTTGCGGGTCGCGAGGATCAGGCGGCGGGGGTGCGGGGGGTGCCCCTCAGTGTGTTGCTGCATAGCTCTCGATTATCGGAGGGAGGTCAGGGTGTGCAGACGCCGGTCAGTTCGCCCGCGGCGTCCCGGACCGGCGTCAGATCGGGCCGCTCACCGCTGTCGACGGACTTCTGGACGGTGTCCACGGCCTTCTGGAGGCTGTCGACGGCCTTGCCGACGTCCGCGTCGTCGGTGCGGTCCCCCACCTTGTCGATGTCCTCCTCCAGGGCGTCCAGGACCTTCTCGGCGTCGGCCGGGTTGTCGGCCGCGCCGGTCAGGACGTCCTGGAGGTCGTCGACGTCGTTGGATATCTCGACGGCGAGTTGGGCGCAGTCGAGGGCCTTTTCGACCGCGCCGCAGCCGGCGGTCAGCGGCACCGCGAGCGCGACGGCGGCGAGCGCGGTGACGGCGGTCATACGGCGGTGTCGGTGGCGCGGCGCCATGGAATCGGTCCCTCCCCTTGAGCGGTGCTGGTACCTGACCACACGCCAGGCGCCGGGCGGTGGTTGCCCGGTGCCGCCGTCACACCTCTCCGGCCAGCGCCGCCCGCTGGATTCCGGCCAGGGCGTCACAGCCCGCCACGGCGAGGTCCAGCAGCCCGTTCAGCTCCTCGCGGGCGAAGGGCTCGCCCTCCGCCGTGCCCTGCACCTCGACGAAGCGTCCGTCACCGGTGCAGACCACGTTCATGTCGGTCTCGGCGCGCACGTCCTCCTCGTAGCAGAGGTCGAGCAGGGGGACGCCGCCGACGATGCCGACGCTGACGGCGGAGACGGTGCCGGTCAGCGGCTGCCGGGTGGCCTTGACGAGCTTCTTCCCGCGGGCCCAGCCGATGGCGTCGGCCAGGGCCACATAGGCGCCGGTGATGGCGGCGGTGCGGGTGCCGCCGTCGGCCTGGAGGACATCGCAGTCGAGGACGACGGTGTTCTCGCCCAGCGCCTTGTAGTCGATGACGGCGCGCAGCGAGCGGCCGATGAGACGGGAGATCTCGTGCGTACGGCCGCCGATCTTGCCGCGGACGGACTCGCGGTCGCCCCGGGTGTTGGTGGAGCGCGGCAGCATCGCGTACTCCGCGGTGACCCAGCCCTCGCCGCTGCCCTTGCGCCAGCGGGGCACGCCCTCGGTGAAGCTCGCGGTGCACAGAACCCGCGTGTCACCGAAGGAGACGAGGACGGAGCCCTCGGCGTGCTTGCTCCATCCGCGCTCGATGGTCACCGGGCGGAGCTGGTCGGGGGTGCGGCCGTCGATACGAGACATGGGACGAGCCTATCGGCATCGCCGGGGCCCCCGGCCCGGATTCGGTGCAGGGGGCGATGAGGCGGACTCAGGAGGTCACATCAGGTCTTCGATCTCGGCGGCGACGGGGTCCGCGTCGGTGCCGATGACCACCTGGATGGCGCTGCCCATCTTCACCACGCCATGGGCGCCCGCGGCCTTCAGAAGGGCCTCGTCGACCAGGGTGGCGTCCTTGACCTCGGTGCGGAGGCGGGTGATGCAGCCCTCGACCTCGATGATGTTGTCGATGCCGCCGAGCCCCTCGACGATCTTCTCAGCCTTGCTGGCCATGTTCGCTCCTGTCGTCCTGCTGTCCGCGTTGCGACCAACCCAAAGTGGTCTACACCATTATGGGGGTGAGGAGGGCGGCCGTCACATGGAAGGATAGATTCCTTTATCAGAGCCCTACGTATATCGGACCCCCACGTGCTACAACAGGTCTACACCACATGTGGTTTAGACCATAACGCGGGCCGTCCCCTTCTCCCGAGTGCCCGCCTCACCAGGAGGAATCCGATGAGTACGGCCACCGCCCAGGCGGCGCCCGCCCAGAAACGGGGTGCCGGTCTGTTCCAAGGGCTGCAGAAGGTCGGCCGCAGCCTTCAGCTGCCGATCGCGGTCCTGCCCGCCGCCGGAATCATGGTCCGGCTCGGGCAGCCCGATGTGTTCGGCACCGACGGCCTGGGCTGGGACAAGGTCGCCGCCGTGTTCAACAACGCCGGCGGCGCGCTCACCGGCGCCCTCCCGCTGCTGTTCTGCGTCGGCGTGGCCATCGGGTTCGCCAAGAAGTCGGACGGGTCCACCGCGCTGGCCGCCGTGGTCGGCTTCCTCGTCTACTCCAAGGTCCTGGAGGCCTTCCCGGTCGCCGACGCGGTGATCCAGAAGGGCGAGGACATACCGGCCAAGTACAACGACCCCGGTGTGCTCGGCGGCATCGTCATGGGTCTGCTCACCGCGGTGCTGTGGCAGCGGTTCCACCGCACCCGGCTGGTGGACTGGCTCGGCTTCTTCAACGGCCGCCGGCTGGTGCCGATCATCATGGCCTTCACCGGCATCGTGGTGGGCGTCTTCTTCGGCCTGGTCTGGGAGCCCATCGGCGACGGCATCAGCAACTTCGGCGAGTGGATGACCGGACTGGGCTCCGCGGGGTCGGCCCTCTTCGGCGCCGTCAACCGCGCACTGATCCCGATCGGCATGCACCAGTTCGTGAACACCGTGGCCTGGTTCCAGCTCGGCGACTTCACCAACGCCGCGGGCGAGACGGTGCACGGCGACCTCAGCCGCTTCCTGGCCGGCGACCCCAGCGCGGGAATGTTCATGTCGGGCTTCTTCCCGATCATGATGTTCGGCCTCCCGGCCGCCGCCCTGGCCATGGCGCACGCCGCCCGCCCCGAGCGCCGCAAGGCCGTGCTGGGCATGATGGTCTCGCTGGCGCTGACCTCGTTCGTCACGGGGGTGACCGAGCCGATCGAGTTCTCGTTCATGTTCATCGCCCCGCTGCTCTACGTGATCCACGCGGTGCTCACCGCCGTGGCGATGGCGGTCACCTGGGCCCTGGGTGTGCACGCGGGCTTCAACTTCTCGGCGGGCTTCATCGACTACGCCCTGAACTGGAGCCATGCCACCAAGCCATGGCTGATCATCCCGATCGGGCTCGTCTTCGCGGTGGTCTACTACGTGGTCTTCCGCTTCGCGATCACCAAGTTCGACCTCCCCACCCCGGGCCGGGAACCCGAGGAGGAGGTCGAGGACCTCACCAAGGCGTAGACCGCCGTCTGCGCCGGTACACGGCGGGGCCCCGGAACCGGCTCGGTTC
>NZ_BBOX01000098.1 GCF_001553455.1 Streptomyces hygroscopicus subsp. hygroscopicus | reverse complement strand
ACGTCGTCGGTCGGCCCCGCCGTACCTGGGTCTCGTGGTCCGCCCTGGGCCTCGTGGACCGGCCTCGTGGACCGCCCTGGCTCCCCTGGACCGCCCTAGATCTCGTAGACCGCGCCCGCCTTGGCCAGCTCCACCGGGCCGCCGAAGACCCGCTGGGCGTCGCGCTGGTTGATCTGGGGGTCCGTCCACGGCGGGATGTGGGTGAGCACCAGGGTCCCGACCCCCGCCCGCAGCGCGTGTTCACCCGCCTGACGGCCGTTGAGGTGCAGCTCCGGGATGTCCTCCTTGCCGTACGTGAAGGCCGCCTCGCACAGGAAGAGGTCCCCGCCCCGGGCCAGGTCCACCAGGGCCTCACAGGGGCCCGTGTCGCCCGAGTACACCAGCGAGCGGCCCTCGTGCTCGATCCGGAAGCCGAACGCCTCCACCGGATGGCAGACCCGCTCGGCGCGGATCGCGAAGGGGCCGATCCGGAAGCTGCCGGGCGTCAGCGTGCGGAAGTCGAAGACCTCCCGCATCGACTTCTCATCGGGCACGTCGTCGTACGCCTGGACCAGCCGCCGCTCGGTGTCCTCGGGGCCGTAGACCGGAATCGCCTCGGCGCGGCCTCCGTCGTGCCGGTAGTAGCGCGCGACGAAGTACCCGCACATGTCGATGCAGTGATCGGGGTGGAGATGGGAGAGCAGCACGGCGTCGAGGTCGTAGAGACCGCAGTGGCGCTGCAACTCGCCAAGGGCGCCATTGCCCATGTCGAGGAGCAGCCGGAAGCCGTCGGCCTCTACGAGGTAGCTCGAGCAGGCCGATTCCGCGGACGGGAACGACCCTGAGCATCCGACGACGGTGAGCTTCATGAAGCAGGAACCTCCTTGGGGGGTCCCCATGCCGAAGGCCATGGGCGGGTGCGGGGGGTCATGCGGTGCCCACGAGCGTAAGGCGCGAAAGCCCAGGCAGCTCCTCCACAGGTGCGCGTTGTGGGCGGAATCACCAGGACGGAGCCGGGCGGCGCCCGGCCACGCCCCCGCCGGCCGTTCGGCCCGGGCGCCAGTGCCGCGTCAGTCAGGGTTTGCCCGGTAGCGAGGCGTCCTGGTGCGTGCGATCGCAAGGCGGCCGGAAGCCCTCGCGGGGGCACCTCCCGGACGGAGTCTGGGGGCGGGCCTACTCGGGCTTTCGGCCAACGCGGCGAGCGTGCGTGCCAGGGCGGCGAGCGGGGCGAACCCTGGCTGACGCGGCGCTACGCCCAGAGCTGGCCGTGCAGCGTCTCGATCGCCTCCTCGGTGGTGGCCGCCGTGTAGACGCCGGTGGAGAGGTACTTCCAGCCGCCGTCGGCGACGATGAAGACCACATCGGCGCTCTGCCCGGCCTTGACCGCCTTACCGGCGACGCCGAGGGCGGCGTGCAGCGCGGCCCCGGTCGAGACGCCCGCGAAAATGCCCTCCTGGGCGAGGAGTTCCCGGGTGCGGGTCACCGCGTCCTCGGAGCCGACGGAGAAGCGGGTGGTCAGGACGGACTCGTCGTACAGCTCGGGGACGAAGCCCTCGTCGAGGTTGCGCAGTCCGTAGACGACGTCGTCATAGCGCGGCTCGGCGGCGACGATCTGGACGTCCGGCTTGTTCTCGCGCAGGAAGCGGCCGACGCCCATCAGGGTGCCGGTGGTGCCCAGACCGGCCACGAAGTGGGTGATGGAGGGCAGGTCGGCGAGGATCTCGGGGCCGGTGGTGGCGTAGTGGGCACCGGCGTTGTCCGGGTTTCCGTACTGGTACAGCATCACCCAGTCCGGGTGCTGCTCCGCCAGCTCCTTGGCCACCCGGACGGCCGTGTTGGAGCCGCCGGCGGCGGGCGAGGAGATGATCTCCGCGCCCCACATGGCGAGCAGCTGGCGCCGCTCCTCGCTGGTGTTCTCCGGCATCACGCAGACGATGCGGTAGCCCTTGAGCTTGGCCGCCATCGCCAGTGAGATGCCGGTGTTCCCCGAGGTGGGCTCGAGGATGGTGCGGCCGGGGGTCAACCGGCCGTCCTTCTCGGCCTGTTCGATCATGTGGAGCGCGGGGCGGTCCTTGACCGAGCCGGTGGGGTTGCGGTCCTCCAGCTTCGCCCAGATCCGTACCTCGGAGGAGGGTGAGAGCCGCGGCAGCCGGACGAGCGGCGTGTTGCCGACCGCGGCCAGCGGGCTGTCGTACCGCATCAGCGCATTCCACCGGCGACAGCGGGGAGGATGGTCACGTTGTCGCCGTCCGAGAGCTTGGTGGAGATGCCGTCGAGGAAGCGGACGTCCTCGTCGTTCAGGTAGACGTTGACGAAGCGGCGCAGCTCGCCGCCGTCGACCAGCCGCTCCTGGATCCCGGCGTGCCGGGTCTCGAGGTCGGCGAAGAGCTCGGCGAGCGTGGTCCCGCTGCCCTCGACCGCCTTCTGGCCGTCGGTGTAGGTGCGGAGGATGGTCGGGATGCGGACCTCGATGGCCATTCTTAAGCTCCTGTCGGAGGACGGGGTGGAAGACGGCGGGTCCCGGATGGTCCGGGGTGCGGTCACGGGGTGGTGGGGTGCGCGCGGGCGCCGTCCACCGGCGCGCCGCGGTGGCGCCGAGCGGGGTCAGGCGGCCGCGGCGGCGGGCGGACACATCGCGCTGGCGAGCCGGCACAGGTCGATGTGGAGCCGCGCCACGAGCAGCATGCCCGGCGTCTTGTCGCTCACACCATCGAAAACCATGGACTCATCGTATCGATTCCCGAGCGGCCCCCCGGAAGATTGTCTCGTGATACGGATCGGTAGCGAACAGCATGCGAGACGAACGGGTGTGGACCGCCGTCAGTAGCCCTCGACGACCGTGACCTCCTCCTCGGTGACCTCCCCGTCCACGATCCGGAAGGACCGGAACTGCACGGGTCCCTCGTCATTGCCGCACTCGGCCGTGGAGACCAGGACGTAGTGGGCGCCGGGCTCGTTGGCGTAGGAGATGTCGGTGCGGGAGGGGTACGCCTCGGTGGCGGTGTGCGAGTGGTAGATGACCACCGGCTCCTCGTCCCGGTCGTCCATCTCGCGGTAGAGCTTGAGCAGGTCACCCGAGTCGAACTCGTAGAAGGTGGGCGAGCGGGCGGCGTTCAGCATCGGGATGAACCGCTCGGGGCGGCCGCTTCCGGCCGGGCCCGCGATCACGCCGCATGCCTCGTCGGGGTGGTCGGCGCGGGCGTGCGCGACGATCCGGTCGTGGAGCTCCTGGGTGATGGTCAGCATGACCACACCATAGGAAAGAGGAAACGGGCGGCGCGCGGGGGGACCCTCCCGGGCGGAGTCCGGGGGCCCCGGCCGAGGGTGGGGGAGACGGACAGGCGGGCTCCGGACATCGGTCCGGAGCCCGCCTGCTGAGACGCGGCGCCCGATGGGCGATACGGATTACTTGCTCACGCGCTCCGGCTCCGCCGTGCCGCTCGCACCGAGCGGCTGGGCCCCGCCGCGGGCCTTGAGGACGTACCAGCCGATCACCAGGCAGACGGCCCACCCGGCGCCGACGTACAGGGAGACCCGGGCGTCCTTGTCGTAGGCGACCATGCAGGTCACGATCAGCAGGAAGACCACCGCCACCCAGCTGAAGAACGAGCCGCCGGGGGCCGGGAAGCTGGAGGCGGGCAGCCGGCCGGCGCGGAACGCGCGGCGGTACTGGATGTGGGCGAACAGGATCATCAGCCAGGACCAGATGCCCGCGGCCGTGGCCACCGAGGTGACGTAGGTGAACGCCTTCTCGGGGACGACGTAGTTGAGGACCACGCCGATGCCCATGAGGAGGACGGAGAAGGTGATGCCGATGGCCGGCGACTTGCGGATGTTGAGCCGGGCGAAGATCCTCGGGCCCTCGCCGCTGGTCGCCAGGTCGCGCAGCATCCGGCCGGTGGAGTACATGCCGGAGTTACAGGAGGACAGGGCCGCGGTCAGCACGACGAAGTTGACGATACCGGCGGCGAACGGGATGCCGATCTTGGAGAAGCCGTGCACGAAGGGGCTCTCGCCGGCCGAGAACTCGGTCCACTTCACGACCGCCAGCAGCACCAGCAGCGCACCCACATAGAAGATGATGATGCGCCACGGCAGCGTGTTGATCGCCTTGGGCAGGGTCCGCTCCGGGTCCTCGGACTCGCTCGCGGTGACGCCGACGAGCTCGACGGCGATGTAGGCGAACATCACGCCCTGGAGGGTCATCAGGCTGTCGCCGATGCCGTTGGGGAAGAACCCGCCGTGCGACCAGAGGTTGGACACCGCGGCGGTGTCACCGGCGTCGGAGAAGCCGAGGGTGAGCACGCCGAGACCGATCACGATCATGCCGATGATCGCGGTGACCTTGACCATCGAGAACCAGAACTCGACCTCGCCGAAGACCTTGACCGAGATCAGGTTGACCCCGAAGAGCAGCACCAGGAAGACCAGGGCGCTGACCCACTGCGGGATCGAGGGGAACCAGAAGTTGATGTAGATGGCGGCGGCCGTCAGCTCGGCCATACCGGTCACCACCCACAGCAGCCAGTAGGTCCAGCCGGTCGCGTAGCCGAAGAACGGGCCCAGGAACTCCCGGATGTACTCCGCGAAGGAGCCCGTGGACCGCCGGTACAGGAGCAGCTCACCGAGCGCTCGCATGATGAAGAAGATGACCACGCCCGCGAGGGCGTACATCAGGATGATGCTGGGGCCGGCCTTGGCGATGTTCGCCCCGGCCCCCATGAAGAGGCCGACACCGATGGCGCCACCGATGGCGATCATCTGTACCTGGCGACTGCCCAGGCCGCGCTCATAGCCCTCTTCCGGAGCCGCTGGCTCATAGCCCTTATCAGGAGCCGCTGAGGTCATGTCGGTGCGCCTTTCTCCCTGTGGCGGCTGGCTGGCGATCGTGAAGATTTATCACGTCCGCACAACTGATCCAGACAGCGCCGCGTGACACACACCACAGGAAGAAGGGGACAAAAGTAGTACGCCGCAACAAAGACAATGACCGCGGTGATGCGATCGTTATCCGGAGTTGAGCATCCTCTAAACGAACACTCAGTAATTGCGGCGGGCGGTCATCCGGGCATGAGCGTTTCGACGAGGGTCTCCTGGAGCCCGCCGAGCCAGAAGTACGCCATCACCATCGGCTTGCGCGGATCGGAGTCCGGCAGCCGCAGCAGCTCACCGCCGTCGTCCTCGTCGGTGACCTCCAGCCGGGTCCCGATCGCCAGCCGCAGGTCGTTCAGGGCGCCCAGCCACTGCCGGGACTTCTCCGGCTCCAGCTCCAGCACGGCCGGGGCCGCGCCGGGCGCTCCGGCGGCCAGCGAGTCCAGGTCGCGCACCATCGCCAGGGCGTCGTCGCGCTTGCGCGCCCGCAGGTCGTTCTCGGTGAAGCGGCGGAACTCCGCGGACGCCTCGCGCGCCGCCTTCTCCTCCCGCGGCCCCAGCTCCTGGTCCGGGGGGCAGTAGGCGTCCGGGAACAGCCGGGCCAGCGCCGGATCGGACGGCGGTGCGCTGGGGCCCTCGGCGAAGAGCGCGGCCAGGGGGTCATCGCCCCCGGCGGGCTGGTCCCCCGGGCCGATCAGCTCGGCGAGCTGCAGGGCCAGGCTGCGCAGGATGGAGATCTCGACATCGTCCAGGGCGACGGCGGCGCCGCCGCCGGGCAGCGGCTCGAAGCGTCCCGACATCAGCGCTCCTGCTGGAGGGTCGCCCACAGGCCGTAACCGTGCATCGCCTGCACGTCGCGCTCCATCTCCTCGCGGGTGCCGCTCGAGACGATCGCGCGGCCCTTGTGGTGAACGTCGAGCATCAAGCGGTGCGCCTTGTCCTTGGAATAGCCGAAATAGCTCTGGAAGACGTAGGTCACATAGCTCATGAGATTGACGGGGTCGTTGTGCACCACCGTCACCCAGGGAACGTCGGGTTCGGGCACCGACGACGGTGCCCCACGGGTTTCGGGACGTTCGATCTCCACGGGCGCGACGCTCACACCTCCCATGCTGCCACCCGGCACAGGCCGTCGCATAAACCGGCACCCAGATCTCGTCACTCTGACGAGTACGGGAGGTAGCATCGTCAACCATGGACACTGCGGACTTGGGACTGCCGGTGGACGTGCCGTCGACCGCACTCTTCACCGACCGGTACGAACTCACCATGCTGCAGGCCGCGCTGCGGGCGGGCACCGCCGACCGCCGCTCGGTCTTCGAGGTCTTCACCAGGCGCCTCCCCGAGGGCCGCCGCTACGGCGTCGTGGCGGGCACCGGGCGGGTGCTGGACGCCGTCGAGAACTTCCGCTTCGACGGCGGCGTCCTGGACTTCCTCTCCCAGCAGCGGATCGTGGACGAATCGACCCTCGCCTGGCTCGCCGACTACCGCTTCCGCGGCGACATCTGGGGCTACCCCGAGGGCGAGGTGTACTTCCCCGGCTCGCCGATCATGCGGGTGGAGGGCACCTTCGCCGAGGCGGTGCTGCTGGAGACGGTCATCCTCTCCATCCTCAACCACGACTCCGCGGTGGCCGCCGCCGCGTCCCGGATGTCCATCGCCGCCGGCGACCGGCCGCTGATCGAGATGGGCGCCCGCCGCACCCATGAACTGGCCGCCGTCGCCGCCGCCCGCGCCGCCTACGTCGGGGGCTTCGCCACCACCTCCGACCTCGCGGCCGGATTCCGCTACAACATCCCCACCGTGGGCACCAGCGCCCACGCCTTCACCCTGCTGCACGACAGCGAGCGGGACGCCTTCACCGCGCAGGTGCGGGCACACGGCAGCGACACCACCCTGCTCGTGGACACCTATGACGTCGCCGAGGCGGTGCGCACCGCCGTGGAGGTGGCCGGCCAGGACCTGGGCGCCGTACGGATCGACTCCGGGGACCTGCTGCTGCTCGCCCACCGGGTGCGCCAGCAGCTCGACGAACTGGGCGCCAAGGGCACCAAGATCGTGGTGACCAGCGACCTCGACGAGTACGCGATCGCCTCGCTGGCCGCGGCCCCCGTGGACGCCTACGGCGTCGGCACCCAGCTGGTCACCGGCAGTGGTCACCCCACCTGCTCGATGGTCTACAAGCTGGTCGCGCGGGCCGGTTCGGACGACAGGGACGCGCCGCTGCTGCCGGTGGCCAAGAAGTCCATGGGCGCGAAGTCCTCACTGGGCGGCCGCAAATGGGCCGCGCGCCGGGTGGACGAACACGGGGTGGCCGAGGCCGAGGTGATCGGCACCGGTGAGGTCTCCCGGGAGCTGGCCGGTCATCAGCTGCTGGTGGAGCTGGTGCGCGGCGGCGAGATCGTGGGCCGGGAACCGCTGGACGCGGCACGGGACCGGCACACGGCGGCCCGCGCCGGGCTGCCGCTGTCCGCGACCCAGCTCTCGCGCGGGGAGGCGGTCATCCCCACCGAGTACCTGTCGGCACGAGGGGCATGAGACCGGCCCAGGGCCGATATAAGGTCGGCATAAGCCGGTAAAGCCGGTAAAGCCGGTATAAGGCTGACATAAGGCTGGTAAGAGACGGTCCCGCGGCGGATCCGCCCCGGGCGCGGGGCATGAGGCGTACCTGAAGGAAACGCGCCGATGCCCACTGCCGCGGACAGCCCCGAGTGTCTACCCTCGGTGACAACCGCAACCGATACCACAACATCCGCTTCGGGCCGAGTCGTTTCCCGGTCCTGTCCGTACCGGAAGGCGCGCGCCATGCACCGGGCACTGATCGTCGTCGACATCCAGAACGACTTCTGCGAGGGCGGAAGCCTCGCGGTGACGGGTGGCGCGGACGTCGCCGCCGCGATCACCGATCTGATCGGGGAGGCGACGCCCGGTTACCGCCACATCGTCGCCACCCGTGATCACCACATCGACCCGGGCGATCACTTCTCGGACCGCCCGGACTACGAGCACAGCTGGCCGGCGCACTGCGTCGCGGGCACCGAGGGCGTCGGGTTCCACCCGAACTTCGCGCCCGCCGTCGCCTCCGGCGCGATCGAGGCGGTCTTCGACAAGGGCGCCTACGCGGCGGCCTACAGCGGTTTCGAGGGCGTCGACGAGCACGGCGTCCCGCTCGCCCAGTGGCTGCGCGAGCGGGAGGTCACCGAGGTGGACGTGGTGGGCATCGCCACCGACCACTGCGTGCGCGCCACGGCGCTGGACGCGCGCCGCGAGGGGTTCGCGACACACGTCCTGCTGGACCTGACCGCGGGTGTCGCCGCGGGCACGACGGAGCGCGCCCTGGAGGAGCTGCGGGCGGCCGGCGTGGAGCTCAGCGGCAAGCCGGTCGTCTGAGACGGGGCGCCGGAGGCGCCGGAACCGGGCAGTACGGCGGCGAGCCCGGGACCCGAGGACGCCGGACGAGGGGCCGGGACCGGGCGACCCCGGCGAGCCCACCCCCGAAAGCACCGAAGGAGCCGGAACCGGGCAGTACGGCGGCGAGCCCGGCACCCGAAGACGCCGGACGAGGCGCCAGAACCGGGCACAGCGGCGAACCCGGCATACCGAGACCGCCGGAAGGCCGGGACCGGGCGGCACAGCGGCGAGCCCGGCATACCGAGGGCACCGGAGGCGCCAGGACTGAGCAGTACGGCGGCGAGCCCACCCCCGAGACCGCCGGAGGCGCCAGAACCGGGCGGCACAGCGGCGAGCCCACCCCCGAGGGCTTGGGCTTAGCCATAGCCCACCGCCCGGAGGGCTCAGCGGCGGCTCTGAGCGCCTTCCAGGCGCTCTCGGGGTCCCGGGGCCCCAGGCCGCCGAGAGCGTCCCTTCGGGCCCCGGGCCCGCCCTCGGGCCCCCGGGCCCGCCCTCGGGCCCGGGGCGCTAGGACGGCGCCGGGGCCGCCGGTCTGAGAAGGGCGGCGATCGGGTGCCAGAGCTCCCCTCCGCGGTCCGGCGCGGTGCGCCAGACCAGCCCGTCGGGGTGGTGCAGCACCGCCGTCACCTCGTCGGGTGTCGGCGGCGCGGTGTTGCCGCGCAGATAGACGGCGCGGAGCCCGAGATTGCGGAGCCTGGTCAGGGCTCGCTGGCGGTTCGCGGCGTGTACCAGGACGCGGACGCCGCCCTCGCCCAGCGGGCGGGGCAGCGTCAGTGCGACCACCACGCTGCCGCCCGGCAGCTTGGTGAATCCTCCATCGGCCATTGCGGGTCATGTCCCCCGTGAGACGTCGTGTCAACAAGAAGGTCTAGGGGCATCTAAACGCGAACGGCCGCCGCCCGCTAGGGGGCGACGGCCGCTACCGCCGTGACCTGCGAAGACGCAGATGGTGTGGATCTAGGAGGCGGACGGTCCGACCTGGACGGTCATGGTCGAGCCACCCGGAAGCTCCTTGAGGATCTTGATCCGGGTGTTGGTGTCAGCAACCTTCACACTGCCGGTCGGATTGCTCTTGTCCCAGTACGTTCCCTTGTGGTCATCGAAGACCGGAATGCCCGGCTTCGGCTTCACCTTCGCGCCCGTACCGTCCTTGTGCAGCGTGAAGCCGTCCGACGGGAACCAGCTGAAGGGCGAGTCGTACGCCTGGACCCGGTTGCGCATCAGCGTGCCGTCCGCCCACCTCTCCGGGGTGGGGTGCGCGTCGATCGGCAGGATCAGGCCGCTGCCCGGGTGGACGCCGACGTTGTTGTCCGGCTGCGAGGTGTCCCACTGCCAGATCAGCAGGCCGTTCTGGTACGGGTAGTGCTCGACCCAGTCGGGCCGGCTGGACGTCCAGCCGAAGTTGTACGGACCGGTCTTCAGGGTTGTGTCGTACGACACGTACTGGCGGTTCTCGGCGATGTAGTACTGCGGGTAGTCCTTGCTGAAGGACGCCCCGATGCGCGAGAAGCCGTTCGCGGTCCAGCCGTTGTCATCGCCCTCGGCGCCGTCGCTGAGGACCGGGGCGCCGTCCGCGGTCAGGGTGATCGCGTCGGCGGCGAAGCCCTTCTGCGCCACCCCGCCGTCGGTCTGGTAGCGGAAGCGCAGCTCGATCTTCTTGCCCGCGTAGGCGTCCAGCGGGAAGGAGAGCTTCTTGTACGCCCCCGAGGTGCCGGTCAGCGCGGGCTTGTCGCCGGCGTCGCGCGGAATGGCCGTGCCGTCCGCGGTGCCGTCGACGGGCGTCCAGTTGGCGCCGCCGTCCGTGGAGACCTCGGTGTAGAGGTAGTCGTAGTTCTCCTCGATGTCCCACCAGCCCTGGAGGTCCAGGACGGCCTTGGACTTGCCGGTGAGGTCCACGGACCGGGTCAGGGTGTTCTTCAGGTCGTCGCCCATCCCGCTCCACCACTGCTTGGAGCCCTCGGCTGGGGCGACCACCTCGGTGGTGACGGCCTTGGCGGGCAGCTCGACGACCAGCGCCTGCTTGTTCTTGGTGTTGTACTCGGCGACCCCGAGGGCGTGGGTGGACTTCTTGCCGGCCTTGGCCGTGGCGTAGTTCAGCCAGCCCAGTTGCAGCTTGTCCCAGGCGTTCATGTCGCCCGGCAGATCGCCGATGGCGTCCTTACCGGTGCCGAGCCAGGAGCCCGAGGACATCAGCGACCAGAAGGCGACGGACGACTCCCCCTTACCGGTGGTGTCGTACTCGTCCGGCAGGCCCAGGTCGTGGCCGTACTCATGGGCGAAGACGCCGAGGCCGCCGTTCTCCGGCTGCATGGTGTAGTCGCCGACCCAGATGCCGGTGTCGCCGATCTGCGTACCGCCCGACTTGTTCTCCGCCGGGCCGGTCCGGCCCGCGTCGGTGCCGTACGCGTACCAGCGGTGCGCCCAGATGGCGTCCTCGCCCTGGGCCCCGCCCCCCGCGGACTCGTCCTCACCGGCGTGGACGATCTGGAAGTGGTCGATGTAGCCGTCGGGCTCGTTGAAGTCGCCGTCGCCGTCGTAGTCGTAGCGGTCCCACTGGTCGTACTGGGCCAGGTCCGCCTTGATCTGCGCGTCGGTGCGGCCGGCCGCCTTCTGGTCCTTGGCCCACTGGTTGACGCCGTCACGGATCAGGTCCCAGGCGTTGGCGCAGTTGGTGTCGCCGCAGTAGTTGGAGCCGTAGCGGGCCTCGTTCCAGTCGACCTTGACCCAGTCGGAGACCTCGCCGTCCACGGAGTAGCGGCCCGAGGACTGCTTCTCGTAGTACTTCTTCAGGGACTCCTTCTTCTTGTCCGTGGAGAAGTAGAGGTCCTGGAAGTGCTCGCGGTTGTAGTCCTTCTGCCAGGCCGTGCTGTTGTCGTCGGCGCGGTCCGGCTCGGCGATGGTGTTGTGCGCCGGGCCCGGGTCGCCGCCGTACTTCTTCACCGGCGGTTCGGGGCCGTCCCCGTCCGGGTCGTACATGGTGGTGTCGTCCACCTTGTCGCCGAACTCGACCAGGATGGTGAAGATCTTGTCGGTCTTCTCGCGGGCCAGCTCGACGTACTTGCCCTTGCCGAGCTTCACCACCTTCGACGCACCGCGCGTGGTCGCCTTGGCGTCCCCGGAGATGACCTGACGCAGTGCCTCCTGGCGCTGCGCTTCCTGCTGTTTGCTGTACGGACCCTCGAGATCGTGGTCGACATCCGTCTTCGCGGGCGCCGGGTCATGGCGCTCAACACGCGTAGACGGTGCGTCCGCCTGTGCCATGCCGGTCGAGAGCGCCGCCGCGCCGAGCGCGGCCACCACTGTGGCTATGGCGGCCGATCTGACCGTCCTCCGTTGGCTGTTCACTCGCTCAGTCCTCCCCTTTCCACACCGGTGCCGGACATTTGACCGGAGTGGCAGGGGAAAAGACAGACCTTGACTTGGGCTGATGGGACAAGTACGTTCTGCGAACCCGGCGTTCCGCTTACCGGACGTCAATGGGCGCGCCGTGCGAGCCGGTTGGAACATCCGGTGATTCCGTGCGCCCCCCGTGCAACGGCACGGTAGGTGAGGTCACGCTTACTTCCGTTCCCCTCGGGCATTCAGCACCGTAGAGTCATGTTGACGGTGCACATCAGCCTGACTCATGCCCCCCGCATATCCCTTGAGGACGGATCCCGCCATGCCGCGTCCGACTCCTGCACAGCTCGCCTACGGTTCGGCCACCGTCGTCCTGTCGACCTTCGCCATGCTGCTGCTGTCCCAGACCCGCTCGGGGCTCGGCGTGGCCGTGGTCACCGTGGTCGGGCTGGCCCTCGGGCTCCTCGTCGCCGTCACCGTGCCGGTGGCTCGGGTCTCCCGCCCCAGCCGCACCGTCCGCACCAACCGCCCGCTGGCGGGGTCCGGACCGGCCGGCCCGGCGCGGACCCGCACCCGCGCCCACGCCGACTCAGTGCAGGGCTGACACCACGACGGTCCGCGCGGCCTTGTCGTGCAGACAGCGCTGGAACGGCTTGTCCCACAGCAGTGAGGCCGAGTTGACCAGCCAGAAGACCGTGCCGACGAGCAGCGGGACCAGCATCCCGGGCAGGACATAGACCGCGGCGCGCACCCAGCCCTGACCGGCCGGCACATCCCCGTCGGAGAGCATCGCCACCCGGATGCGCAGGGCCTTCTTGCCGAGCGTCTGCCCGCTGCGGGCCAGCATGACGCCCTCGTAGCCGAAGTAGACCGCCATCGTGATGATGAGCGCGAGGAACACCTTCCCCATGTGCTGCTCGCCCGGGTGGTCCATCGTGTACTGGAGCGCGCCGGTCGCCGTGAGCGCCACCGTCCAGATCGCACCGAGGACGAGCGTGTCGAGGAGCCGGGCGGCGAAGCGCTGACCGGGAGTGGCCAGCGGTGCCATCCCGGGCGGAAACGCGTGCGGGGGCGGGGGCAGCGGGTCGGGGGTCATGCCCCGATTACACCAGCGCGCCCGGCGGGCCGGAACCTCAGGGTGGCGTCCCGGCAGCTCAGGGCACGGCCGAGACCACGACGGTCTTGGCCGCCTTGTCGTGCAGACACTGCCGGTACGGCCGGTCCCAGGTGCACCACAACACATTGATCAGCCAGAAGAGGAAGCCGCAGCAGGGCACGATCTCCGGCAGCGCGTACACCGCGGCGCGCACCCAGCCGGCCTGGCCGACCGGTGGCTGGCCGTTCGCCAGTATGGCGACCCGGATCCTCATCGCCTTCTTGCCGACGGTCTGGCCGTCCCGGGTCAGCATCAGCCCCTCGTACAGGAAGTAGACCAGGACGTAGACGAGCGTGACCGTGGTCGAGCGGACATTGCCGTCGACCGGGTCGTAGCCGCCGACGACCACGCTCATGACCAGTCCGACCGGGATGCCGATGAGCAGCGCGTCGATGATCCGCGCGATCAGACGGCGGCCGAGGTGCCCGAGCGGGGGCATCCCGGCGTACGGATCGGTCCCGGCGGCGCGCTCGCCGTACGGGGAGCCGTTCGCACGCGGATGTTCGGCGGACGGGTCGCTGCTGTCCCGGTCCCGGGGCGCGTCGGGGCCGGGGGGCGGCTGGTCGGTGCTCATGGCCCGAGTCGACCCCGGAGCCGGTGCCGCCGCATCCGGCGCGCCCCGTTCGGGCGACCGGGATCGTCCATCCGCCTCAGCCGGGGTGGGCGGTACGGCTGAAGCGGACGGGAGGGGCGTCGGGGCGGGAGGGGAGTGGGGCGAACGGGACGTGGACGGGCGTTGGGGCGGGAGGGGCGGCTGAGGCGGACGGGACGTGGACGGGCGTTGAGTAGGCGGGACGGCTGAGGCGAACGGGGCGGCGGTCAGGCGTTGGGGCGGGCGGGACGGACGGGGCGAACCGGACGTGGACGGGCGATGGGGCGGGGCAAGGCGGCTGAGGCGGACAGGGCGGCGGCCAGGCGGCCGTCACGAGCGGCGGATCAGGCGGCCGTCACGAGCGGCGAGCGAGGCGGCCGTCGCGAGCGGCGGGTCAGTCGGCCGTCGCGACGAAGGTGCGCGCCACCTTGTCGTGCCAGCACTGCCGCCACGGGCGGTCGAACAGGCACCAGACCACGTTCACCACACCGATGACGAGCACCCCCAGCACCGAGTAGACCAGCCAGCGGCGCAGCGCGGCGCCGAAGGACGGGCTGTCGTGCTCCTCGATGTCCAGCACCCGCACGCCGCACAGCTTCTTGCCCAGGGTGAGGCCCCATTTGGCGGTCGGCAGCGCCTCCAGGACGACGCCGAGGACGAGCAGCAGACCGAGGACGATGCCGAGATAGCCGCCGGTCGTGCCGTCCAGGAGGTAGACGGTGACGGTCTCGCCGCTCTGCTTGGCCGTCTCGACCTTCTCGTCGATGTGGTCGCTCGCCTTGCCCCACAGCGGGAACGCGACCGCGCCGACGAGACCGAGCAGGACGACCGTGTCGATCAGCCGGGCGGCGAGGCGGCGGCCGAGCGAGGCGGGCCGGCCCAGGGCCTGGGCGGCCTGGAGGAAGGGGTTGTCGACGGGCGGCTTCCAGGGGATGACGCTCTCGGGCCCGCCCGGCGGCGCCCCGTGCGGGGTGGCCTGCGGCACGCCCTGGGGGCCGGGCTGCGGGGCGAGTTGGTGCCCCTGCCGCTGCCAGACCGGGCCACCGCTCTGGGCGGGAATCCCGCCGAAGGGCTGCTGCGGCTGGTGCGGCTGCTGATGAGGCTGAGGCTGAGGTGCCTGCGGAGGCTGCGGAGACTGCTGGGATCGCTGGGGCTGCGGGTGCTGCGGGGGCTGGGCCGGAGGCGCCGCCTCGGCGCCCTTGCGCGAGCCGCCGCGGCCGACCGCCCGGATCGTGAGCGTCCCGTCGTCCCGGCCGGACGCCTGGCCCCCGCCCTGGCCCTGGTCCTGCCCCTGGCCCCGGCCCTTCGTGGGTGCCGCGCCGCCGCTCCCCACCGCGCGGATCGTCATCGTCCCGTCGCCCGCCGGGTCGGACGTCTCCCCGCCCTCCGCCGGGGGCAGCTCCGGGGTCTGGCGCACGGGCGGCAGGGCCTGCGTCGAACGGTCCCCCGTCCCCGCGCTCCCGTCCGCGCGCATGGTCAATGTGCCCTCGTCGCGACCGCCGCCCGCACCGGGGTCCGCCCGCCGCGGATCGGGCACCCCGGGCCGCTGCCCCGCCTCGGCCTGGGCGCCGCCGGGGGTGTCCGTCTCGGCGCCCCAGGAGACCCGGCGGTCCTGGTCCCCGCCGAACCCGCTCTGCCGGGAGGCGTCGGCCTGCCATGCCGACCCGGACCCGGGGCGGCTGCCGTGCAGCCGCTGGGGATCGTTCCAGTCGACGGACGCCGGGACCCCGCCGGGCGGCACCG
Organism: Streptomyces hygroscopicus subsp. hygroscopicus; assembly: GCF_001553455.1. Classification (GTDB taxonomy): domain Bacteria; phylum Actinomycetota; class Actinomycetes; order Streptomycetales; family Streptomycetaceae; genus Streptomyces; species Streptomyces hygroscopicus. Next base: position 39,873 of record NZ_BBOX01000098.1, on the reverse strand, counting down.
GCTGGGCCGCCAGCCCCCCGGCCGCCTCGGGCGGCCCGCCCGCGCCCCGGACGTCCATCTCGGCGCTGCGGCGCAGCTCGGGCAGTGCGCTGCCGGTCTCCTCGGCGGCGGGCGGCGCCGGCTCCTCGTCCAGGAACATCGGGCCCGTCTGGTCCGGCGCCGGGCTGATCACCTGGGTGTGGGTGATCCCGGGCGGCGGCGCGGGCATGGCCTCGCCCTCGGCCGGGGCGGGACGGCTGGTGCCGGGCACCCAGGCCGCGCCGTTCCAGTACCGGATGTACCCAGGGATGGACGGATCGGGGTAGTACCCGACCCCGGGCATTTCTGCCGGACCCCCGCTGCTAGGAGGCGTCGCCATGTCCCCTACTCCCTTCACGGCCAACACGCTTGACCTGTCCGCCGTATCCGGTATCGACGACCCAGTGATCACGCGGCTACGCGAGCGAGGCCGCACGACCACCCTCGACCTCTCTGCGGGTTACGCGCAGTACGTACCACAGCGACCGGGCGGATACCTACGTCTCTCCAGGCATGACATTAACGAAGACCGACGGGCCCGGAAGGAGGCGTCCAGGAGGAAGACCGCCATCGAACGACAGACCGAGGACATCGAGGCCAGGTGCCAGGCCCTTGGGTGAGCCGAGTTCGCCAAGCTGTGCAGGGCCGGCGACACCAGCGCCTGCAAGAAGAACAAGAAGGAGGGGATCACCCGCCCTGACGGCAGCGTCGATGGGGTCCTGCTCCGCGGGACCGCCAGAGCCTCTGTCCGGCTGCGGGCCGGCGCGGACAGCCGTCGCTCGAACAGCGACAGCTCCATGCCGCCTTCGCGGTCGATCCACGCGACCGGCCAGAGCGCGCGTACCGCTCAGCCGTTCCGCCTGTGGCCCATCCGGCGGATCTTGTCCGCGACCGGTACCTCGAGTGGCCAGGCCCCTCGAGAACCGCATGCTGATCCACAACGCTGGCACGCCGACGACCACGGCCAAGACCCGAACACGATGGCGTACGGCGTCCGCTCCCACTCCTCGGGTCGCTCGTCCGCCAGTCCCTCATAGGTGCTGGGGGTCGTCGCGGAGTACCGGTCGCAGCGCCTCGATCACCGCCGGGTCGTCGATGGTGGAGGGCAGTTCGGGGTTTCGGCCGTCGGCGATGTCGCGCATGGTGCGACGCAGGATCTTGCCCGAACGCGTCTTGGGCAGCGCCGCGACCACGTCGACCCGGCGCAGCGCCGCCACGGGGCCGATCCTCTCCCGGACCGCGGCGACGAGTTCCGTGGCGATCGCCCGCGGATCGCGGTCGAGGCCCCCCTTGAGCACGACGAGACCGCGCGGCACCTGTCCCTTGAGCGGGTCGGTGACGCCGACGACGGCGCACTCGGCGACATCCGGGTGGGCGGCGAGCACCTCCTCCATCGCGCCGGTGGACAGCCGGTGCCCGGCCACGTTGATCACGTCGTCGATGCGGCCCATGACGTAGACGTATCCGTCCTCGTCCTTGCGTCCGCCGTCGCCGGTGAGGTAGTAGCCGCTGTAGGTGGACAAGTACGAGCGCACATATCGTGCGTCGTCCTGCCACACGGTGAGCAGCGTGCCGGGCGGCAGCGGCAGCCGGATCGCCACCGCGCCGTCGGCGCCCGGCGGCACGTCGCGGCCCGTCGTGTCGAGGATGCGCACGTCGTAGCCGGGCATGGGCACGGTGGGCGAACCGGCCTTGAGCGGGTGCGGCTCCAGCCCCATGGGGTTGGCGACGATCGGCCAGCCGGTCTCGGTCTGCCACCAGTTGTCGACCACCGGAACGCCGAGCAGGTCGGTGGCCCAGCGGTAGGTCTCCGGATCCAGCCGCTCGCCGGCCAGGAACAGGTGGCGCAGCGATCCGATGTCGTGGGCGTGCAGAAGCGCTCCGCGCGGGTCCTCCTTCTTCACCGCGCGGATCGCCGTCGGTGCGGTGAACAGCGCCGTCACACGGTGCTCGGCGATCACCCGCCACAGCGCACCGGCGTCCGGAGTGCCGACGGGCTTCCCCTCGTAGAGCACGGTGGTGCAGCCGGTGAGCAGCGGAGCGTAGACGATGTAGGAGTGGCCGACGACCCAGCCGACGTCCGAGGCCGCCCAGAAGACTTCACCGGGATGGGTGTCGTACACGTTCTCCAGGGACCAGCGCAGCGCGACCGCGTGGCCGCCGTTGTCGCGCACCACGCCCTTGGGCCGGCCGGTGGTGCCGGAGGTGTAGAGGATGTACAGCGGGTCGGTGGCGGCCACTGGGCGGCAGCCGACCGGCTCGGCGGTCGCCATGGCCTGGTCCCAGTCGAGGTCACGGCCGCTCATGTCCGCCGGGCACTGCGGCCGCTGGCGGATGACACAGTGCTCCGGCTGGTGTTCGGCCAGGGCGAGGGCCTCGTCCAGGAGCGGCTTGTACGGCACGACGCGGGTCGGCTCGATACCGCACGAGGCGGCGATGACGACCTTGGGGCGGGCGTCGTCGACGCGCACGGCCAGCTCATGCGCGGCGAATCCCCCGAAGACGACCGAGTGGACGGCGCCGATGCGGGCGCAGGCCAGCATGGCGACGACCGCCTCGGGAATCATCGGCATGTAGATCACGACGCGGTCGCCCTCGGTCACGCCGAGTCCGGCCAGCACTCCGGCGAACAGCGCGACCTCGTCCCGCAACTCCCGGTAGGTGAACGCCGACTTGCGGCCGGTGACCGGACTGTCGTACACCAGCGCGAGTTGCTCGCCGCGCCCGGCGTCGACGTGGCGGTCCAGAGCGTTGTGGCAGGTGTTCAACCGCCCGTCCGGGAACCACCGGTACAGCGGGGCCCGCGAGTCGTCGAGGGCCCGGGTCGGCGCGACGTCCCAGTCGATGGCGCGGGCGGCGTCCAGCCAGAAGCCTTCCGGATCCTCCAGGCTGCGCCGGTACTCAGCCGCATAGCCGTCCTGCTTCGGCGCCTGCGTCATGTCGATGCCCCTTCCCTCGCTCCGTCCCCGCCGTGCCGGGAGGTGCCTCCCGCTCGTGCCCGTCCCGTGCTCGTCCCGCGTCCGAGCGGGCGGGCGTACCCCGTACCCGCGTACCTGCGTACACCACGGTCAGCCCAGCGGATGTGTCCGCCGGGCCCAGGGTCATTTCATCAGCCATTCGGCGATGGCCTCGGCGCAGGCGTCCAAAATGGCTTCGCCCTTCTCCGCGGACGCCCTCCGCGCGTCACCCGCCACCCCCGACGACGTGACCGTGTGGAACGGCCGTGGTACGTGGATCGCTTCGCTCGGGTCCGACTGCAGCGCGATCTCCGGGCCGACCGCCTCGGCGAGCCGTCCCTCGTCGACCAGGTCCGGCGCGATCGCCATCGCCATGGATGTCTCGCCCTCGCAGGCGTGCATCAGTGTGTCCTGGTCCTCGAGGATCTCCGCGATCCGCTCCTGCCCGGCCATGAAGTAGCTGGTGACGGCGATGGGAGCGGACAGTTCCCGGGAGATTTCACCGCTGATGGCGTTCAGGGCCGTGATATTGCCCCCGTGGCCGTTGACGATCAGGATCTTGCTGAAACCGGCCATGAGGATGGAGCGGCACACATCGCGCAAAAGCGCGTGGTACGTCGCCAGGGTGAGGGTGAAGGTGCCGCCGAACGCGACGTGATGGTCCGCCAGCCCGCACCAGAGGGACGGGGCGACGACCACCGGCCTGCCCTGGGCGACCATGACCCCGGCTGCCCGTCGGCATGCCTCCGCGCTGAGGAAATCATCGACACCGGTGGGCAGGTGCGGACCGTGCTGCTCGGTGGAGCCCACGGGGAGCAGCACCGGTGCGTCCTGGGCTGCCAGTTCCTTGAGGGCGCGAGCTGTCATGCGGTTCCAGAGGATCTCTGGCATCTGGGGTGTTCCTTTCCTGGTGGTGGGCCGGCGGGCCGACGGAGGTCAGTGCGTGTTTTCGGGAATGACGGGGACGGCGGACCCGGCGGGGGACGCGGCGGACCTGGCGGGGGATGTGGCGGGCCTGGCGGGGGATGTGGCCCCTGCGGGGGCGTCCGGCTCGGCGACGGCGGCGCGGACCGGAGCCGAGATGGATTCCAGCCCCAGCCCCGTGGTCCGCACGCCGAAGACGATCGAGACGGCCGCCAGCAGCATCGCCGCGGCGACGACGGTGAAGGCGACCGCCGCTCCGTAGGCGTCCAGGAGGGGGACCAGGTAGAAGGGGGCCGCCGCTGTCGAGAGCCGGCTCAGTGAGTACAGCCAGCCGGTGGCGGTGGTGCGCACACTCGTGGGGAACTGTTCCAGCTGGTAGATGTGGCCGGAATTCGACATGACGTTGGCCACCACGGTGAAGCAGAAACCCGAGGCGATGATCGCGGCCGCCGAGCGGGCGTTCCCGTATACGAGCCCGAACACCGCCATACCCACCAGCGACGCGGACAGGATCCACTTCCGCTCTGCCCTCTCCATGATGAGCATGGACAGATAGGAGCCGAGCGGATAGCCGATGAACGAGAAGGTCAGATAGGTCAGCGACGTCCCGAGGTCGAATCCCTTGTCGGCGAGGACGAGCGTGGCGAGGTTGCCGAAACCGTAGAAGCCGACGGGCGCAAGGATCCAGAGGATCGCCATGATCACCGTGCGCCGGGCGAGGGGGCGGCGGAAGATGGCGCGGACGGGCACCGGTTCTGCCGCGACGTCCCGCCGCTCGGACTCGTCGGAGACCGCGGGAGATGTCCATCCTTCGGCCTCGGCGGCCTTCTCGAAGCGGCTGGTGACGGCGTCGGCCTCCGCCGTGCGTCCGACCGACTCCAGCCAGCGGGGTGACTCGGGCAGACCTCTGCGCACCAGGAACGTCAGCAGGGCTCCGAGCGACCCGATGGCGAACATCCAGCGCCATCCCGCGACACCGAGCGGAGCGCCGTCCACCAGCACCAGGCCCAGGAAGCCCACGGCGGGGACGGCGAGGTAGGCACCCGTGAACGCCCATGCCACGTAGTAGCCGCGCCGGGCCGGCGGGAGGATGTCCCCCAGGAACGAGTCCGTCACCGGCAACTCCCCACCCAGGCCGATGCCGGCCACGAAGCGGAAGATCACGAGCGTCCACAGGTCCGGGGCCAGGGCGCAGGCGAGCGTGGCCGCGGAGTACAGGGTCAGCGTGACCATGTAGGCGGTCCGCCGTCCGACACGGTCCGCGAGCCGCCCGATCACCACGGCTCCGACGAAGGCTCCGACGAACGCCGAGGCCAGAACAAGCGACAGCTCGAAGCCGCCCAGGGCGAAGGTCGTCTTCAGTGTGGTCGCCAGCACTCCGGCGAGGAACAGCTCGTAGATCTCGAAGAAGTTGCCCAGCGCCATGACGCCGGCGAAGCGCTTGTGGAGCCTGGTGATCGGCAGCCGGTCGAGCCGTGCCGCGACGGAGGAGTCGGGCACCCCTGAGAAAGATCGCATTCTTCTCCTTCTAGGCCGAACCGCATATTCTCCTCCCGGGAAGTTAGACTGGACAGTAGAGTCCAGGTTGGGCTGTTGGCAAGAGCTTCGACAGGTCCCGGAGCAACACGTCGCCGCACTAGACTGGTGCGTCCAGTACAGAAAGAGGTGCTTGACGGTGGACCCCGCGCCCTCCCAGCCCGCCCGGCAAGGCAAGGGCCGCTCCCGCAACCGACTGAAGATCCTCGCGGCGGCGAAGGCACTCTTCCTCCGGGACGGCTACGACGGCGTGAACCTCGAACGGGTCGCCACACAGGCCGAGGTCGCCCGGCAGACGGTCTACAACCAGTTCGGGAGCAAGGAAGCGGTCTTCCGTGCCGTGATGGAGCACCACTGGTCCAGCCTGCCGCTCGGAGATCTGTCGACGCGCCTCGATCAGAGCCTGGGGAGCGGCGGCGACCCGGCCGGATTCCTGCGCCAGTTCTCCGAGATCCTTCTGACCTTCATCGAGGACACGGATCAGGTCGCCTTCACGCGGCTGGTGATCGCCGAGTCCCGCCGGAGCCCGTGGATCGCCGAGGAGTTCTACCGGGTCGGCAAGGAGCCGTTGACCAAGGCACTCACCGACTGCCTGCGGCGTCTGCACGAGACAGGGAAGATCAACTGCCCGTCCCCGGGCCTGGCGGCACACCAATTCCTGGGACTCGTCCAGGAATTCATCATCTGGCCGCAGGTCATGGCGATCGGGCCGGACGTCATGAACATGCCGCCGTTCGACGTGGTCGTCGAAGAGGGAATCGCCATGTTCCTCGATCGCTACGGAATCCGCGACTAATGCCGCGTTCATCGGGTTTTGCCCGGTAGCGAGGCGTCCTGGTGCGTGCGATCGCACGGCGGCCGGAAGCCCTCGCCGTGGGCCTCCTCGGGCTTTCGGCCAACGCGGCGAGCGTGCGTGCCAGGGCGGCGAGCGGGACGACCCCTGGCTGACGCGGCACCAGCCCGAGGCTTGGCGTGCCGAGCGGTCGCAGGAGCCGCAGTGCGACCCGGAGCGCGCTGTCACGGTCTATCGGACCCGCCCACGAGCGGCGTCCACAGCTTCCCGCCGCTACTCTCCCGTGCGAGCGCCACGAAGCATACGAGCGGCGACGGCCCGCCTGGCCCCGCCCGGCCTAGGTCCAGCAGACCTACTTTGGCACGCTCGGGTGGCGCTTCCGTTGCCAATACTGGAACCCATGGACCGCAACACCGAGCTCAGTGAGTTCCTGCGGACCCGCAGGGCACGGCTGAGCCCTGGGGAGGCGGGCGTGAGCGTGAGCAATGACAGCCCGCGCCGGGTGCCGGGGCTGCGCCGCGAGGAGTTGGCGCAGCTGGCCGGGGTGAGCACGGACTACTACACGCGTCTGGAACAGGGCCGCCACCTCAATGTGTCGGAGGCGGTACTGGACGCCGTGGCCCGTGCGCTGCAGCTGGACGACACCGAACGCGCGTACCTCTTCGAGCTGGCCCGGCCGCGCCCGCGCCGTACGGTGCGCCGCCGGCCGCCCCGCCCCCAGCGGGTGCGGCCCGGGGTGCACGCGCTGCTGCGGACGCTCGACGGGGTCTCCCCGGCCTTCGTGCTCGGGCGCAGGGGCGATGTCCTGGCCGCCAACCGGCTGGCCCGGGCGCTGATCATCGACTTCGAGGCGCTCCCGTACCACGAGCGGAACATGGCCCGTTTCATGTTCCTCGACGAGGCGGCCCGTGAGCTGTGGCCGGAGTGGGAGACGGTCGCGGCGGAGATGGTGGCCTCCCTCCGGCTGGAGGCCGGGCGTCATCCCGACGATCCCCGGCTGACCGAGCTGGTGGGCGAGCTGACCATCAAGAGCCAGGAGTTCCGCAAGTGGTGGGCGGACCACAACGTGCGGGAGAAGACCCACGGCGTCAAGCTCTACCACCATCCCGTGGTGGGGGACATGACACTGGCCTACGAGAACGTGACCGTGCCCGGCGATCCGGACCAGGCGCTGTGCATCTACACGGTCGAGCCGGGGTCGCCCTCGGAGGAGGCGCTGCGGCTGCTGGCCAGCTGGACCGCTGCTCCGTCCGCGAGTCCCGGTCCCTCCGCGTCCCCTTCACCGGCGCGTCCATCGGGGGCGGCGTCCCGTGACGATTCCCCCTCCTCCCACCCGTCCCCCCGTACTTCACATTCCTCTCGTTCCTCTCGTTCCTCTCATGGAGATACCTGATATGACCACCAGCGTCACCGCCTACGCAGCCCCCGCTCCGAAGGCCCCGCTGGAGAAGACCACGATCGAGCGCCGCGCACTGCGCGAGCACGACATCCTCATCGAGATCGCCTACGCCGGCATCTGTCACTCCGACATCCACCAGGTCCGCGAGGAGTGGGGCACTGCCCTCTTCCCGATGGTGCCCGGCCACGAGATCGCCGGTGTGGTGGCCGAGGTCGGCTCCGGTGTGACCAAGTACGCCGTGGGCGACCGGGTCGGCGTGGGCTGCTTCGTCGACTCCTGCCGCGAGTGCGAGAACTGCCTCGCCGGTGAGGAGCAGTACTGCCTCAAGGGCGAGGTGCCGACGTACAACGGCAAGGAGTACGACGGCGCCCCCACCTACGGCGGCTACAGCACCCACATCGTGGTCGACGAGAACTACGCGCTGCGCATCCCCGAGGGGATATCGCTGGACGTCGCGGCCCCGCTGCTGTGCGCCGGGATCACCCTCTACTCCCCGCTGGCCCACTGGAACGCCGGCCCCGGCAAGAAGGTCGCCATCATCGGCCTCGGCGGCCTCGGCCACATGGGCGTGAAGATCGCCCACGCGATGGGCGCCGAGGTGACCGTGCTGAGCCAGACGCTCCGCAAGAAGGACGACGGGCTGCGACTGGGCGCCGACCACTTCTACGCCACCAGCGACGAGTCCACCTTCACCGAGCTGGCCGGCACGTTCGACCTGATCGTCAACACGACCTCGGCGAACCTCCCGCTGGACGGCTACCTGTCGCTGCTGAAGCGGGACGGCACGCTGGTGCACGTGGGCGCGCCGGAGAACCCCAGCGCCTTCAGCCAGTTCTCGCTGATCATGGGCCGCAAGTCGATGGCCGGGTCGAAGATCGGCGGCATCCGGGAGACCCAGGAGATGCTGGACTTCTGCGCCGAGCACGGTCTGGGCGCGGAGATCGAGCTGATCAACGGCGACCAGATCAACGAAGCCTACGACCGGGTCGTGAGCAGCGATGTGCGGTACCGCTTCGTGATCGACATCGCGTCGCTCACGGGCTGACCAACGTGTGTCGGTCACGGTGTGGCCAACGTCGTGTCGCTCACGCCGTGCCCGACGTCGCGTCGCTCACGGCGTGATCGCCCTCGCCACCCCGGAGGCGCGATCGTCGACCTCGCCTCTCCGGAGGCGCGATCGACCTCGCTTCGCTCACGGCGGACGTGGGCGACACCCAGCGCTCAGGGCGTGATCGACATCCCGCGCCGACGGTGTGCCCCCCGTACCGACGGCGTGATCCGCTTCTGAGCCGAGGCCGTCCGGACCACCCCCCGGGTCCGGACGGCCTCACCGTCTCAGATCTTTATTTCAAGCTGCCTTCAGATGGGCGACTTCGCGCGCCCGTTCGGTGACGCTGCGCACAACCGGCAGCGACGCATACGGCTTGAGGCCGGTGCGCAGGTTTCTCATGTGCTCATCCCCCCGCGCAGAGCTGATCATCTGGTGCTCGTCGAGAAACTCGTTCCAGGTGGCACAGGCTGCCTCGACGTGCCGCATGGCCATCTGCCGTTGAGCGATCACCCCAAGGCAGTGCACTCGCCCCTGACGTTCTTGGAGGCTGCGGGCGGCGTTGGAGCGGCGCAGGGCCTTGATGCTGCCCGGCCCGTCCTTGAGTGACCACCTGACGTGCGCCTCGTGGAAGTGGAAGGCGGCTTCGTCGTACCCACCCACGGCATCCCGCCGGTTGTCCGCCTGAGCCAGGGCGGCCTCCGTCTCACGCAAGCGCGTCACAGCGGTTTTCCGGTCGCCGGTCATCGCCGCCGCGGCGGCCTGCTGCCCACGCAGGAACGCCACCAGACGCGGCCCGGATGCGGGTGCGGCCTCCGCCGCCGCGTCCGCGAGTTCCAGGGCCTTCGGTCCGTAGCCGAGGTGGGACGCCTGCAAGGACATGCCTCGCAGGGTCCGGCAGTAGGTGATGTGGTCCTCGCCGCTCGCCGCGAGGTCGAGCGCGCGCAGGTAGTACTTCTGCCCGAGCCCTTGCTTCATCTCGTACATCGCCATCCAGCCCGTGAGGTACACGAAGTCCGAGACGGCCGCGAGCATGGCCTTACGCACCTTGTCCGAGGCGTCAGCGTGCAGATAGGTGCCGATGGTGTTGGTGATGAACGCCGCCGCCATCGGCCGAGCGTGACCAGCTCCGAGCTCATCCAGGATCTCGGCGACCTTGTCGGTCATCCTGGTCACGGTCTCAACGTCGCTCATACCGATACGAAGAATGCGCCCCGCGCTGGTGCCCTTCACCCGCTGGTCCGGTTCTCCGGCCAGCTCGTCGTATGTGGGGACCACCAGCGTGGCCGCGTACATAGCCGCAGTCAGCACGCTGCGGCGGGACGGGTCCATATCCGCTCGGCTCAGCGCCATCACTCCCGAAACAACATCGCGCTCTTCGGCCGGACCGTCCCCCCAGCCGACTTCGGCGGACGTTACCGGCCGCCCGGCGAGTCGGGAGAGCGCTTCGAGGATCGCGGGCCGTGCCTGCGGCTTCGGCGTACTGCCGGCGAGCCACTGCGACACGCTCGACTTGTCGTAATGCAGCGTGACCCCGAGTTCCTTTCCGACGGCGTTTGTGCGCCGCGCCAGCTGCGCGTTTCCGATCCCCTCCGTCTGCATCAGGCCCGCGAGAGCCCTGTTCGGCGTGCGCAGTCGTCGTGCCATTCCCACCCCCGAGCTGTGTTCAACCAGTTCAACCGTGCCTCCACTCTGCTCCCTTACCCCGATGCACGCGCTGGAGTTGAGTGATTACCGGCCGTTCGGTGATCGAGATCGGGCGGCCGGTTGACAGTCGCACCGGTTTCTTCACCCCCAGCCCCAAGAAGGACCGGCGCGGTTTTTCCCCCGCCCCCTGACCAAGGCGTGATCCATGACGATGACGGCAAGCAGAGCCCGCGCGACGGGATGCCAGGGCTACAGCGAGACCCACCCGCGCACAAAAGAGACGGCGTCCGTGGCGCGCGGCCTGGTCCGCACGGCGTGCGCCGCGTGGGGCCTCGGCGATGAGACGGCGGAAACCGCCGCGCTGGCGATGTCCGAACTCGTCACCAACGCCGTGAACCACGCCCGGGGGCACAGCCTGCGCGTGATCGTGGACCGCCCGGCGCATGACCGGCTGTACCTGGCGATCGTGGACATGGACCCGTCCCGGGTGCCGATGCTGCGCGCCCCCGGCGGCGACGACACCGACGGGCGGGGCCTGATCCTGGTCGACGTTCTTGCCGACCGGTGGGGCTACGACCTGTTGGGCCCCGCACGGCGGCCGAACCGTAAGCGCTGCTGGGCCGAAATGAAGGCGGCCCCGTGATGCTGCTCGACGGCTTGAACGAGGCTACCCGGCCGCAGCGTCGGCGCATGCGCCAACGGCGAACGCCCGTGCCTTGCCCGTGCCCGCCTCCGGGAACGGGGCGATTCGCACCGCACGACCACCGAGGCCACGCCATCGGGGCGCGGCCGACCTGTCACAGGAAGGAATGCGGAATGACAACAGCCACCGCTGATGTGAGAGAAGCCTTTCCGCTCGCGCCCGAGGGTGGGCGCATCCCGTACAGCAGCGCACCGCCGAGCGGACCGTACACGCGCCCATGGATTCTCCGTTTCGCCCGCGTTCCCGACGCCACGCAGGCGATCGTGAAGCCGCCGGCCGTCTACGACAACGAGTTACAGATGTCCCGGGGCTTGTACGACGGCCCGCTCCCCTACATGCAAACCCACAACCCCACGGTTCCCGACGGCAATGTGAAGAACCCCCCGCCGCTCGACGAGGGCGCGAAGGACTGATGCCCTCATGCCCACCGTTCTCGTGATCGCAGCGCGCGACGACTGGCCGACCGACCGCGTCGTTAAGGCACTCACGGACGGTGGAGCGGAGGTGTTCCGCATGGACACCGCCGAGTTCCCGCAAGAGGTCACCCTCGCCGGGCGTATCGACGCTCGACGAGGGTGGTCCGGCGGACTCACCACCGCTCACCGCGCCGTCAGCCTCGCCGATGTCTCCGCCGTCTACTACCGCGCCCCGAACCCGTTCAGCCTGCCCGCGACCATGTCGAAACCCGAGCACCGGTTCGCCGCCGCGCAGGCCCGCGCCGGACTCGGCGGCATCATCACCGCCCTCGACTGCCGATGGGTCTCCCACCCCGCCGCCATGTCCCGCGCCGAGTACAAGCCGCTTCAGCTCGCCACCGCTCGAACCTGCGGCTTGACCGTTCCGCCCACGCTCATCACCAACAGCCGCGATGCCGTCCGCGCGTTCGTCGGCGACGTAACCGGTCCGATCGTCTGCAAGCCGGTGGCCACGCCTGTGTTCATCGAAGACGACCAGTTCAAGGCCGTGTACACCCGTCGTGTCACCGAGGACGACCTCGCCGACCTGCGCGGCATCGACACCACCGCGCACCTGTTCCAAGCGTGGGTCGACAAGGCGTACGAGGTGCGGCTCACGGTCGTCGGCGACCGGCTGTTCGCCGCCGAAGTCCACGCGGGCAGCGACGCCGCACATACGGACTGGCGCAGCGATTACCGCTCGCTCACGTACCGGATCGGCACAGCCCCACCCAACGTCGTCGAGGGCGTACGACGCTACATGGATCGCCTTGACCTCCGGTTCGCGGCCTTCGACTTCGTCGTCAGCCCCGACGGGGTGTGGACTTACCTGGAAGCGAATCCGTGCGGGCAGTGGGACTGGATCGAGCACGCAACCGGCCTGCCCATCGCCCAGGCCATCGCCGACGAACTGCAAGGAGTCTCCCGATGAACGCCGCAGCCCTCGACCAGGCCCGCCCCTACATGACGGCCCTCGCCGACGAACTCACTCAGGCCGGCGCCATCCGCACCCGCCCCTGGGCAGAAGCGTTCGCGAATGTCCCCCGCCATGTGTTCGTCCCCCAGTGGTTCGAGCAGGAGACCAACGACAAAGGCATCACCGTCTGGCGCGAGCACCGCGCCACCACCGCCGAGGACGCCCTCGCCGCCGTCTACCGCGACCAGACCCTCGTGACCGCCCTTGACCCGGCCACCGCCGAGCAGGTCGACGAGACGGCATGGACCGGCGTCCCGACCTCGTCCAGCACTCTGCCAAGCCTCATGGCCGGCATGCTCGAAGACCTCAACGCCGAAGATGGACACCGGATTCTCGAAATCGGCACCGGCACCGGCTACAACGCCGCCCTATTGTGCGCACGCCTCGGGGAACACCTCGTGCACTCCATCGACGTCGACCCCGTCCTCGTCGAGGCCGCACAGCAGCGCCTCACCGACGCCGGATGCACCCCACAAGTCATCGCGGGCGACGGTACGCGGGGCTACCCCACCGGGGACACGTTCGACCGGATCATCGCCACCTGTTCCGTGCCCGCCATCCCTCAAGCGTGGATCGACCAGAGCAAGCCCGGAACCATTCTTGTCGTCGACGTCGCCCTCGGCATCGAGGGTGGCCTCGTCCGCCTCGCCGTCGACGAGCAACAGCGCGCCCTCGGCCACTTCACCACCACCGCCGGCCGCTTCATGGCAGCCCGCACCGACGCACGCACCTACGCCCCGCCCCCGCGACCTGAACGGGCACCGGAAGCAGAAACCCGACCCACGGTGGTCACCGCCGAGAACATCCGCGGTCACTACCCCTTCCGCCTGTTGCTCGCCTTCCACCTGCCCGAGGCGGAATTCGTGTACCACCTCGACGACACCACAGGCACCATGGCCATCCAGATTCAGCAGCCCGACGGATCTTGGGCCCGCGCACCCCTGACCGGCGAGAACACCGGCACCGTCAGCTACGGCGGTGACGCCGAACTCTGGGAGCAGGCCGAGTCGGCTTGGCGTTGGTGGAACGACGTCGGCCGCCCGTCGCAGGACCGGTTCGGGTACGCCCGTGAAGCGGACGGAAGCGCTTACGTCTGGCACATCCCCGACGGAACCCGATGGAGCCTCCCCCACACCACAGCTGGGCGCGCATGAAAGACACCGCATGGGGCACCGTCGCCCGACTCGTCGAGCGGCTCGACGCAGCGGGCGCGGCCGCGCCCGAGGTCGCCCGCCTGCTGCGCGCACTCAAGATCAGTGAAGAGGCGGGCGAGGTCGCACGGAGGGCTTGCCCCGAGGCGGGGACCTGCCAGGGCCGCCGTCAGAACAGCTTGCCGGGGTTGAGCAGGCCCAGCGGATCGAAGACCTGCTTGATACCGCGCTGCAACTCCACCCCCACCGGGCCCAGTTCACGCGCCAGCCACTCCCGCTTCAGGACGCCGACGCCGTGTTCACCGGTGATGGTGCCGCCCAGCTCCAGGCCCAGAGCCATGATCTCGTCGAAGGACTCCCGGCCCGGCGGGACTCGTCGGGGTCACCGGCGTCGAAACAGACCGTGGGATGGGTGTTGCCGTCCCCGGCGTGGGCGACGACGCCGATGGTGAGGCCGTACTTCGCGGCGATCGCGGCCGTGCCGTCGATCATCTCGGCGAGCCGGGAGCGGGGCACACAGACGTCGTCGATCATGGTGACGCCCTTGACCGCCTCCAGCGCCGGAAGCGTCATCCGGCGGGCCTGGAGCAGCAGGTCGGACTCGGCGGCGTCCTCGGCCGGGACCACCTCCGTGGCACCGGCCGCCGTGCACAGCTCGGCGACGGCGGCGAGGTCGGATGCCGGGTCCGGGGTGTCGAAGGCCGCCATCAGCAGGGCCTCGGTGGACTCCGGGAGGCCCATGTTCCCCATCGCGTTGACCGCGCGGACGCTCGTGCGGTCCATCAGCTCCAGCAGCGAGGGGGTGTGGCCGCGCTCCATGATCCGGCAGATCGCGTCGCAGGCGGACGCGGTGGAGGGGAACTCGGCGGCCAGGACCAGATGTTCGGGCGGGGCGGGCTTGAGGGCCAGGACCGCGCCGACCACGATGCCGAGGCTTCCCTCGGAGCCGACGAAGAGCCGGGTCAGGTCGTAGCCCGCGACGCCCTTGGCGGTGCGGCGGCCAGTCTTCAGCAGCCGTCCGTCGGCGAGGACGACATCGAGCCCGAGGACGTATTCGGCGGTGACGCCGTACTTCACGCAGCACAGCCCGCCGGACGCGGTGCCGATGTTGCCCCCGATGGTGCACTGCTCCCAGCTGGAGGGGTCCGGCGGGTAGTACAGCCCCTTCTCCATCACCGCGCGGGAGAGGGCGGCGTTGATCACGCCCGGTTCGACGACCGCGATCCGGTCGACCGGGTTGATCTCCAGGACCCGGTCCATCTTGACCAGGGACAGCACGATGCAGCCGTCGGACGCGTTGGCCGCGCCCGACAAACCGGTGCGCGCCCCCTGGGGCACGACCGGGACGCGCAGCGCGGTGGCGGTGCGGCAGACGTGCTGCACCTGCTCGACGGTGCGCGGGAGGACGACCACGGCGGGCGCCCCCGCCTCGCAGAAGCTCGCCATGTCGTGTGCGTAGGCCCCGGTCACGTCCGGGTCGGTCAGCACCGCCTCCGCGGGGAGGCCCTCCCGCAGCAGCTCGATGAGGTCCGTCATGGATCCAGACTCGCACCCGGGGAGCGCGCGGGGAAGATCACCGACGCGGACGGGTTGCGGGCGATGAGTGCCACGCCCCCGCGGGAGCCGCGGAGCGGCAGAGCCGTGCCCGGGGTGTCGGGGGCCTGGGGTGCCGGGGGCGTGGGGTGCCGGGGGCCGGAGGCGCAGGGGGCCGGAGGCCCGGGGCGCCGGGGTGCTTCGGGGGTGGCGGGTCCCCTGGGGGGCGCCGGGATGGCCCGGGAGCACCGGGATGCACTGGGCACCAAGGTGCCCAGGGAGTACCGGGGTGCCCCAGGGGCGCCGGGATGCCCTGGGCACCGGGGTGCCCAGGGACCATCCGCGCTGTCCGGGTGCCCGGGTCACCACAACCCACCCCGGCTGCCCGGGTCACTGCGACCCACCCCGGGTGCCCGGGGCGACCCACCCCCGGGTGCCCGGATCACCGCGACCGGGCAACCGGCCCGGGTGCCCGGGTCACCGCTCCGTAGCTGGGTGTTCGGGGTCCCCGCGCCGTGGCTGGGCACCCGGGGTCACCGCGCCCTACCCGGGTTACTGCCACCTGCCCGGGGTTACTGCTCCCCCTGCCCAAGCGCACCGCGCCCTGCCCAGGGACACCACGCCCTGCCCAGGCGCACCACGCCCTGCCCACGGGCACCACGCCCTGCCGAGGCGCACCGCGCCCTGCCCAGGGTCACTGCGCCTTGTAGTAGATGCTGGCCTTACGGTCTCCGGCGGCGCCCGAGGCGAAGCCCATGCACAGTCGGCGGGGGCTGGACAGCTGGACGGCCATGCCCTCGGGCTCGCGGTAGCCGAGCGAGTAGGCGGCCTCGGTGCGGGAGCGCTGGACGAGTTCGCCGGTGCGCAGATCGACGCAGGAGACGTAGGTGTTGCCGTGGCCGGAGGGCGGGTTGGCGCCGTCCTCGTCGGTGTAGGCGGTGCCGGTCAGCTGGTACAGGTAGTCGCCGAGGACCGTGAAGCCCTGGAAGACCTCGCCGTCCTCGACGCCGGTCTGGGGTATGTCGTCGTACACCGCGGTGTAGTCGCCCGCGCTGACCCCGGACAGGCTCATCAGCCGGTAGCGGACCTCGCCGCCGAGGCGGTAGCGCAGCAGCAGCCGGCGGTTGAGCATGTCGACGGCGGGCTGGTTGCTGGTGGAGCCCGCCACAGGGCGGTGCTTGACCAGCGAGGACGACGCGGAGGAGAGCACCGCGCCGTCCGCGAACCTGAACCGGCTGATGGCGCGGCCGTAGCCGGAGTCGGGGTTGGCGTCCGACTCGGTCCACAGACAGGCGGTGGCGCCGATCGGCTCACAGCCCATGGCGACGCCGTGCCCGAACCCCAGGAGGTACATGGAGCCCAGCTCGACGCCGGCGAGGGACAGCTTGGTGACGCACAGATCGCCGTGGGCGGCGCGGTCGGCGCCGGAAACGGGGGCGGATTCCCCGCTGAGCTGGATACCGCCCTGCATCAGCTGAACGGTGTAGATGTGCCCGTTGACGTCGTCGAACGCGAACGACTGCAGCACGGTGGAGTTGTGCGGGGTCTTCTCGCGGATCAGCTGGGCGGAGGGCACCGACAGATCGAACCGGCCCCCGGCCACGGTGGCGGCCCCCGCGCGGGCGGCGAAGGCGCCCAGCGCGCCGGCCGCGGCGCCTCCTCCGCCGAGGGTGAACCTACGCCTGGTCAGACGGCCCGCGGCGTACTTTTCCGTGTGCATTGATACTCAACAACTCCCCATACGAACACGCCGTGTTGGAGTGGACGGATCGCCGTGAGTGTAGACGGTGGGAAAGCGCTCCCATTCGGGTGTTCGCTTTTTCTGGTAGGAGCGGCGCATTGCGCCCCCGAGGGCCGGACGGGGGCAGGGGCGAAGAGGCAGCGCGGCGGAGCGGCGGAGCGGCGGGCGCGGTACGGCGAATGGGCGGGCCCCAGGGCCCGCCCACCGCTCGTGTTCAGAGGTTGCCGCGTTTGGCCTGCTCGCGCTCGATCGCCTCGAACAGCGCCTTGAAGTTGCCCTTGCCGAAGCCCATCGAGCCGTGCCGCTCGATGAGTTCGAAGAAGACGGTCGGCCGGTCCTGGACCGGCTTGGTGAAGATCTGGAGCAGATAGCCGTCCTCGTCCCGGTCGGCGAGGATCTTCAGCTCACGGAGGGTCTCCAGCGGGACGCGGGTGTCGCCGACCCACTCCCCCAGCGTGTCGTAGTACGAGTCCGGGGTGTCCAGGAACCGCACCCCGGCCGCGCGCATCGCCCGCACCGTGGCGACGATGTCGTTGGTGGCGAGCGCGATGTGCTGGACGCCGGGGCCGCCGTAGAACTCCAGGTACTCGTCGATCTGCGACTTCTTCTTGCCGACGGCGGGCTCGTTGAGCGGGAACTTCACCTTGCGGGTGCCGTCCGCCACCACCTTCGACATCAGCGCGGAGTACTCGGTGGCGATGTCGTCGCCCACGAACTCCTTCATGTTGGTGAAGCCCATGACCTCGTTGTAGAAGCGCACCCACTCGTCCATCCGGCCGAGCTCCACATTGCCGACGCAGTGGTCGATCGCCTGGAAGTTCCTGCGCGCCGGCGGCTCGACGATCGGCTCGGCCTCGGCGTAGCCGGGCAGGTACGGGCCGTCGTAGCCGGTGCGCTCGACGAGGGTGTGACGGGTGTCGCCGTAGGTGCGGATGGAGGCGAGCACCACCGTGCCGTGCTCGTCCTTGACCTCGTGCGGCTCCTCGATCCCGGTGGCGCCGTGCTCGACGGCGTACGCGTACGCGGCCCGCGCGTCCGGCACCTCCACCGCAAGGTCGATCACCCCGTCGCCGTGCTCCGCGACGTGCTCGGACAGGAAGCGGCCCCAGGCGCTCACCGGTTTGATCACGGAGGTGAACACGAAGCGGGCGCCGCCCGAGACGAGGACGTAACTGGCCGTCTCCCGGCTGCCGTTCTCCGGGCCGGAGTAGGCGACGAGCGTCATGCCGAACGCGGTGGCGTAGTAGTGCGCGGCCTGCTTGGCGTTGCCGACGGCGAAGACGACCGCGTCCATCCCCTTCACGGGGAACGGGTCGGCGTGCCGTGCGTCCCCCTGCTGCAGCATCTCTGTCGTCTCAGTCATACTTCGAAGCGTCCCGCCACGACTCAAGGTGCGCAATAGTTCCCGAAACTGCTGGACATCCTGTATAGCTGTTTGCTGGTCCAGCAGCACATTCTGTGCAGAGTGACCACCGTCACAGCGGAGAGGGAGACCTCATGGGAATCGACGGACTCGACGCCCGCCTGATCGAGCTGCTCGCCGAGGAGCCGCGGATCGGGGTGCTGGAGGCGTCGCGCCGCCTCGGCGTCGCCCGCGGCACGGCGCAGGCGCGGCTGGACCGGCTGCGGGCGCAGGGGGTGATCCGGGGTTTCGGCCCCGACGTGGACCCGGCGGCCCTCGGCTATCCGGTCACCGCGTTCGCGACGCTGGAGATCAAGCAGGGGCAGGGGCAGGACGTACGGGCGCATCTGACGACCGTCCCCGAGGTGCTGGAGCTGCACACCACCACCGGCCACGGCGACATGCTCTGCCGACTGGTCGCCCGCTCCAACGCCGATCTGCAGCGGGTGATCGACCTGGTCGTGGGGTTCGAGGGGATCGTCCGGGCCTCGACGACGATCGTGATGGAGAACGCGGTCCCCCTGCGGATCATCCCGCTGGTGCGGCAGGCGGCGCGGGACTGAGCACGCGGATCCGGAAGAGCCGCTGAAACCGGAGCCACCGGAGCTAGGAGCTACCGGAGCCACCGGAGCTACCGGAGATACCGGAGCCACCGGAGCTACCGGAGCTACCGGAGCTACCGGATCCAAAGATTCCGCTGCAAAGAAAGTATTGCAAGTATTTCTTTGCATGCTTAGGCTGCCGCCCATGGCAGAAAACGAACAGCCTGCGTCCGACGATGTCCGGGTGCTCGACCCACGCTCCCTGCGCGGACTCGCGCATCCGCTGCGGATGCGCCTGCTCGGCGCGTTGCGCGAGTACGGACCGGCCACCGCGTCCCAACTGGCCGCCCGATTGGGCGAGTCGAGCGGTGCCACCAGCTACCACCTGCGGCAGCTGGCCACCCATGGCTTCGTCGAGGACGACCCGGAGCGGGGCAAGGGGCGGGAGCGGTGGTGGAAGGCGGTGCACAGGGGTCACCGGATGGGCTCCGACCGTTTCCTGGCCGACCCCGACCCGGCCGTACGGGGGGCGGCGAGCGCCGTGCTGCACGAAGTGGCCACCCTGCACACCGAGCAGATGTCCACCTGGCTGGGCACCCTGCACGGCTGGTCCGAGGATTGGCGGGGCGCCTGGGACATGAGCGACTTCCACCTGCGGCTCACTCCAGAACTCGCCCGCGAAATGCGCGACAAGGTTCACGAACTGATCGAGAGCTATCGCGAGAAGGCGGTGGATCCGGACACCGAGGGTTCCGCCCCGTACCGCGTGCATCTGCACGCCTTCCCGCGCGACGAAGACTGACCGATCCCTGGGGGGACCACACACATGCACGGCGACGACATCCACCTGTTGCTCCATCGCATACGCGCCGAGCGCCTGCGCGACGAGGCAGATGAGGCACACCGGGCACACCCAGCGTATCGGGCGCACCGGGCGCCCCACCGCCGCAGCCGCCCCGCCCGCGCCCGGGTGCTGCGGACCCGGCTCGGCTGGACGCTGGTGGAGGTCGGGCTGCGGCTGGCCACTCCGCGGCTGCCGCAGTCGGGTCTGACCGCCCGTTTCGACCACTGACGTGGGTTCCGACGACGCCGGAGACAGAGAGCGCCGGGCGGACGGCGGTGACCGAAGACCGCTCTTACTCGTCCTCGCCGCGAACACCGTCTCCATCGCGGGCAATTCCCTCACCTGATCCCGTCCCGTGGTTCGTCCTGGAGACCACGGGCAGCGCGGCCAAGGCCGGGTCCGTGTCCTTCTGCGCGACCCTGCTGGTGATCGTCTCCTGGTGGAGGGGATGGGGCTGACCGCCGCCTTCCTGGTGACGCGCGGGGTCTACTTCCTCACCGCGCTCAGCCCGCTGGTCTTCCCCGCCTGGCGCGGTATGGACGAGGGCGGCAGTAGGCAAGGGAGTGACGCCGGACAAGGGCGCGGCGGCGCCGCTCAGCAGTGCGGGACCGATCCGCCCGACCGCAGCGCCCGCAGAGCCGACACCGCACCCTTGAGGGTGGTGACGGGGATCAGCCGCAGCCCCTTGGGCAGTTCGGCCGTGGCGTCCGCGCATTCGGCCTTCGGCACCAGGAAGACCGTGGCGCCGTCCCGCTTGGCGGCCTGCGTCTTCAACGGGACCCCGCCCACGGCCCCGACCTTGCCCTTGGCGTCGATGGTGCCGGTGCCCGCGATCGTCCGGCCGCCGGTGAGATCGCCGCCGCGGCCGTCGCCGTCCAGTTTGTCGACGATGCCGAGGGAGAAAAGCAGCCCGGCGCTCGGACCGCCGATGTCGGCGAGGCGCAAGGTGACCTTGACGTCGCGCGGGGAGCGGTGGAGGTAGCCGAGCGCGGCGCTGGTGGCCGAGGACTGGGACTTCTCCATCTCCTTGATGTTGTGCCGCTCGATCTCCTTGGTGGTGCCGCCGACGTAGACCGAGTCGCGCGGCATGACGGCGCGGTCGGTGGCGAACCAGCCGCTGATCACGTCCTTCAGCCGCACGGTGGCGTCCGGGCCGGTCGCCACGATCGTCGTCATCCGCAGCTGTCCGGTGGTCTTGCGGGTACCGGCCCCCGAAACGCTGATCACCTGCTTGCCCCGGTCGGCGCCGAGGACGTTCACGGTCGAACCGGGCTGGGCCACGGTGAACGGCAGCGGCGCGAAGGCGGCCACCGCGAGCAGGGCGAGCACGGGCGCGGAGCAGAGCGCGAGGAGGCGGGCGCGGGGGGAGACGGCAGGCATGGTGCGAATCTAGTTGACCGCCGGGACGCACGAGGCGCCACCCCGGCCCCACGGGGCGCCATACCCGAGGGCCCCATACCCCGGTCCCCCGGTCCCCCGGTCCCCCGGGGCGCCGTCCCCCGTCCCCCGGGGCGCCACGCCCGGGGCCCGCCACCGTGCCCCGAACGCGCCTCACCCTGACCGTGCGGGCGCCCCGCGCCACACGCCCCGCGCCACACGCCACACGCCACACGCCCCGGGTGCCCCGCTTCCGCGGCGTGCGCTCAGCGCAGGGCGTCCGCGACCTCCCGGGCCGCGTCGACCACCCGCGGGCCGACCCGCTCCGGCACCGCGTCGCAGAGCATCACGACGCCGACGCTGCCCTCGATCCCCGTCACCCCGACGAGCGGGGCGGCCGCGCCGCTCGCGCCCGCCTCCAGTTCGCCGTGGGTGAGGGCGTACCCGGGGTCGTCGGGGCGACCGGCGCGGGCGGCGAGGATCGCGCGGCCGGCGGCGCCCCGGTCGAGCGGATGCCGGAAACCGGCCCGGTAGGCGACGTGGTAGTCGGTCCAGGTCGGCTCGACGACCGCGACGGCGAGGGCCTCGGTGCCGTCGACCAGGGTGAGGTGGGCGGTCGCGCCGACGTCCTCGGCGAGGGAGCGCAGCGCGGGCAGCGCCGCCTCCCGTACCAGCGGATGCACCTGGCGGCCGAGTTGCAGCACCCCGAGCCCGACGCGCGCCCGTCCGCCGATGTCCCGGCGGACGAGGGAGTGCTGCTCGAGGGTGGCCAGCAGCCGGTAGACCACGGTGCGGTTGACGCCGAGCTTGTTGGACAGCTCGGTCACGGTCAGCCCGTGGTCGGTGTCGGCGAGCAGTTTGAGGACGCGCAGTCCCCGGTCGAGCGTCTGAGAGGTCTCCGCGGTCACGACGCCCCCTCCTCGGTGATGAGTGGCGGCTCTTCGTGAGGTGCCCGCCGGTCCCGACGACGGCGCGCGAAGAGGCCGCCGGTCGCGGTGGTTACGCACCGGCTGCGCTCCGCGGCGGCGCTGCCACGGGGCGTGTGCGTGCCCGAACGCTAGCGAGCCGGTCCGTTTTGCGGAAGGGTCCGTCCAGAATCCGAGCGGAGCTGCCAACGGGAACCGCGGCAGGGCATCCCGAATCACCCGGTTTCGCCCCGTTTCGGGGCACGGGCATGCGACCGGTTGATGAAGTTTTCGAAAGGGGGTTGCGCGGGGCCGATCGCCCCGCGCCCGCTTCCCGTCCTCGGCGTGCCCGGTTCGGCGTGCCCGGTTCCCGTCCTCGGCGTGCGCGGTTCGGCGCGCCCGGTTCAGCGCATCCGCGTCGCCCACTCCTGGACCTTTTTGATCCGCTCGCGGATCTGCCCCGCCGTCGCCTCCGCGCTCGGCGGCCCGCCGCAGACCCGGCGCAGCTCGGTGTGGATCACGCCATGCGGTTTACCGCTCTGGTGGACGTACGCGCCGACCAGCGAATTGAGCTGTTTGCGCAGCTCCAGCAGCTCCTTGTGGGTGACCACCGGCCGCCGCTCCGCCGGGAGCTCCAGCAGATCCGCCTCCGCGTCCGGCTTCTTGCGGCTGTGCGCGATCTGCTTGGCCTGCCGCCGCTGGAGCAGCATCTGCACCTGATCGGGTTCGAGGAGCCCCGGGATGCCGAGGTAGTCCTGCTCCTCGTCGCTGCCCGGATGCGCCTGCATACCGAACTCGGCGCCGTCGTACAGCACCCGGTCGAAGACCGCGTCCGACTCCAGCGCTTCGAAGGGCAGCTGGTCCTGTTCGCCGGTGTCCTCGTCCTGCTGCTTCTCGGCCTCCTCGAGGAGTTTCTCCTCCTCCGCGTACGGGTTCTCCTCCTCGCCGTCCTTCTTCGGCTTGTCCAGGACGTGGTCGCGCTCGACCTCCATCTCATTGGCGAAGCCGAGCAGCATCGGGATGGTGGGCAGGAAGACGGACGCGGTCTCGCCGCGCCGCCTCGACCGTACGAAACGGCCCACGGCCTGGGCGAAGAAGAGCGGTGTGGAGATGGTGGTCGCGTACACCCCGACCGCCAGCCGGGGCACGTCCACCCCCTCCGACACCATGCGGACCGCGACCATCCAGCGGTCGTCGGAGTGGCTGAAGTCCTCGATCCGCTGGGAGGCCGCGGCCTCGTCGGAGAGGACCAGCGTCGCCTTGGTGCCGGTGATCTCGCGGATCAGCTTGGCGTAGGCACGGGCGGAGTCCTGGTCGGAGGCGATGACCAGGGCGCCGGCGTCCGGGATGCCCTTGCGGACCTCGGTCAGCCGCTGGTCGGCGGCGCGCAGCACGTTCGGCATCCAGTCGCCGCGCGGATCGAGCGCGGTGCGCCACGCCTGGGAGACGGCGTCCTTGGTCATCGGCTCGCCGAGCCGCGCCGCGATCTCGTCGCCCGCCTTGGTGCGCCAGCGCATGTTGCCGCTGTAGGAGAGGAAGATGACGGGGCGCACCACACCGTCGGCGAGCGCGTTGCCGTAGCCGTAGGTGTAGTCGGCGGAGGAGCGCCGGATGCCGTCGTTGCCCTCTTCGTAGGTGACGAAGGGGATGGGGTTGGTGTCGGAGCGGAACGGGGTGCCGGTGAGCGCGAGCCGCCGGGTCGCCGGTTCGAACGCCTCCAGACACGCCTCGCCCCAGGAGCGGGAGTCACCAGCGTGGTGGATCTCGTCGAGGATGACGAGCGTCTTGCGCTGCTCGATCCGGTTGCGGTGCAGCATGGGCCGGACACCGACGCCCGCGTAGGTCACGGCGACGCCGTGGTACTCCCGGCCCAGCGGACCCGCGCTGTACTCCGGGTCCAGCTTGATGCCGACCCGGGCGGCGGCCTCCGCCCACTGCTTCTTCAGGTGCTCGGTCGGCGCGACCACCGTCACCTGCTGGACGACGTGGTGGTGCAGCAGCCAGGAGGCGAGGGTCAACGCGAAGGTGGTCTTCCCGGCGCCGGGGGTCGCGACCGCGAGGAAGTCCCGCGGCTGCTCCTGGATGTACTTGTCCAACGCGCCCTGCTGCCAGGCGCGCAGCTTGCTCGCGGTACCCCAGGGGGCCCGCCCGGGGAAGGCGGGCGAGAGGTGATGGCTGGTGGAGGCGGCAGTAGTACTCACGGTCTCCGTCGGGCTGCTCGGCGAGGTCGATCGGGAACCGCGTCAGCCTACCGGTGCCGTCCTCACGCTTCGGGGGTACGGACGGGTACCACCCGAGGGTGGGATCAGACTCACATTCCGTTGGTGAACCGGGTCAGCCCTTCCGCGATCTTCGGCACGTCCAGTTCGCCCTGGCAGACGCTCAGCACGAAGCGCTCGGCCTCGTCGACGTCGAAGGCCGCGTTCAATGGGTGCCCGTTGATGTGGAGGAACACCCAGGTCGCGTACCAGGAGAGCCGCTTGTTGCCGTCCACCAGCGCGTGGTTGCGAGCCAGCGACTCCATCAACGCCGCCGCCTTCTGCCACACGTCCGGGTAGGCGTCCTGGCCGAACACGCTCGCCTGCGGACGGGCCAGAGCGGACTCCAGCAGCCCGTAGTCGCGCACGTCGCTCTCCCCGAGGCGTTCGGCGAGGTTCAGCAGCTCGGGGAGGGTGAGGTAGTGCATCAGGCGAGCCTCCGGTTGAGCTCTTCACTCACCCGCAATACATGGGCGGCGGCCTCGTCGAACAGCCGGGAGTGCTCGTTGATCGCAGCGATCACCGCGTCGTGGGCGAACGACTGCATGCTCCGGCCCTCCGCCTCCGCGCGCTTGCGCAAGGCGTCGAGTTCCTCGTCCGTGAAGCGTAGATTCAGCGCTGCCATGAGGCGATGGTACCGGGTGGTACCACGTGGTGCTAACGGATGTCGGACCGCAACCGCGTCGTCACCCACGCCCCCACCAGCGCCATCGCCGCCATCGCCGCGTAGACCGCGCCGAAGGCGGCCGGGTGGTGGGAGGCCGTGGCGCCGGTCTCGGTGATCGAGCCGCCGCCGAAGGCGACGAAGAGGACACCGCTGAGGCCGACCAGGGTGATGTTGCCGAGCGCGTCCGAGACCTGGAGGGAGGCGGAGTTGCTGCCCGCGTCCTCCGGGCGGGAGAGCTTCAGCAGCAGCACGCTCGCGCTGGAGATGGTCAGCCCCATCCCGTAGCCGCCGAGCACCCAGGCCACGGCCACGCTCCAGACCGGGACGGAGTCGGCGAGGACCAGGGGCACCGCGGCGATGGACACGGCGATGAGCAGCATGCCGAGGCCCATCAGCCGTTCGCGGTGCGGCTCCAGGCGGGGGCGGCTCTGGGTCCAGGAGCCCAGGGCCCAGGTGAGCCCGCCGCCGGTGAGGGAGAGACCGGCGGCGGTCGCGGACAGGCCGCGCTGGGTCACCAGCATCAGCGGGACGAAGCTCTCCGCCCCCAGGAAGGCGCCCGCCGCCACCCCGCGCAGCAGGATCACCGACGGCAGCCCGCGGGCGGCGCGGAAGGTGCCCTCGGGGAGCAGCCGCAGGACGCACGGGACGAGCAGGGCCAGCCCGGCGGCGGCCGGGACGAGGGAGAGCCAGGTGAGGTCCTGGCCCGCGTACTGGAGCAGCCCGGCGCCGGCCGCGACGGCGAGCGCCAGCAGGATGCGGCGGCGGTCCATGCCCGCGGAACGCTCGCCCGGGGGCAGCGCGCGCAGCGCGGGGAGCATCACCACGAGCGGCGGCAGCACCAGCACCGGTATGGCCAGGAACACCCAGCGCCAGCCCACCTGTTCGGTGACGGTCCCGGCCGCGAGCGGGCCGACGATGACCGGCAGCACCCAGGCGGCGGAGAAGGAGGCCAGGACGGCGGGTTGCAGCCGCCGCGGATAGGCGCGGCCGACCACGACGTACAGCGCGACGATCACCAGCCCGCCACCGATGCCCTGCACCGCGCGCCCGCCCACGAACAGCCACATCCGCTGCGCGGAACCGGACACCAGCAGCCCGGCGCCGAACGCCGCGATCCCGGTGAACAGCGGTGCCGACGGCCCCTTGCGGTCACACCACTCCCCCGACAGCGCCATCGCGAACAGGCTCGCGGTGAAGTAGGCGGAGAAGGCGTACGCGTAGAGCTCGACCCCGTCCAGCGCGCGGGCCGCGACCGGCATCGCGGTGTTGACCGCGCTCGCCTCGAAGGCGATGAGGGAGACGACGGTGACGATGCCGAGGGTGAGGGCGCGATAGCGGCGCCCCAGGACGGTGTCGTCGTCGGGGGGCGCGGGGGACGTCGCCGGGGTGTCCGTGACGGCGGCGTCGGCGTCACGGGGGTCGAGAGCGGTCATGGCGACAGGGTAAGAGGCGTCCATCGGGTTCACACCTGTCGCGGGGCGGAACCGCGCTCGGCCGTTGGCCCTAGGCACGCCCAGGGGCCCGTCTCGTGCGCGGCGTGCGGCGTGCGGCGTACGGCATGCGGCGGGCGGCGGGCGGCCCGTGCCGTGGGGCCCGGCCGCGTAAGGCTGTCCGACGCGGGGGCGCGGGGTGCGGCTTCGCGGGGTGCGGCGTGCGACTTCGCGGGGCGCGACGCCGCGGGGTGCGGCTTCGCGGGGTGCGGCGCCGCACCGCGAGACCCGGCGGCGTACGGCCCGGCGGCTGCGCAACGTACAGCCCCGCACCGCAAGCCCTGGCGACATATGGCCCGGCGGCGCGCGGCCCGCACCGCAAGACCCGGCGGCGTACAACGCGCCGCAAGGCCCGGCAACCTACAGCTCTGTGCCGGAGAATCCCGCAACCCACAACCTCGCGCCGCGACACCCCGCGCCGCGAGCCCCCCTGCGCCCCCGCACCACAAGATCCGCCCCGCGCAACCCCGCCTCGTAAGACCGGGCAACCTACAGCCCCACGCCACAAGACCCCGCGCCGCGAGGCCCCCACGCCCCGGGCCCCCGTGCCCTGAACCACTACGTGGTGAGCAGAACGCCGCCGTACGAGGCGCCCGCGATCACCACCCATGCGCACAGCCCCAGCGCGGCGACCCGGGCCCCGGTGCGGGAGAGGGAGGGGAGGTGGACGGCGCTGCCGAGGCCGAAGAGCGCGGCGGCGAGGAGGAGTTCCTGGGCCGTGGCGGCGGCGTCGAGCGCGGCGGTGGCCAGGATCCCCGTACTGCGCAGGGCGGTCATCGCGAGAAAGCCGAGGACGAACAGCGGCACCAGCGGGGGCCGCCGCCGCGTCGCCCCCTCGGCCCGCGCCCCCACGGCCCGGGGCTCCGTGGCCCGCGCCCCCTCGGCCCGCGCCCCCACGACCCGGGGCTCCGTGGCCCGCGTCCCCTCAGCCCTGGGCTCCGTGGCCCGCGCCCCTTCGGCCTCTGATCCGTCGGCCTCCGTCCCCGTGGCCCGCGTCCCTTTGGCCCGCACCCTAACGGCGGTCGCGAGCGCCGCGACCAGCGGGGCGAGCAGGGCCACCCGTACCAGCTTGACCAGCACCGCGTCGCCCAGCGCGGTCGGCCCGGCGGTCTGCGCGGTCGCCACGACCTGGCCCACGTCATGCACGCTCGCCCCCACCCACCGGCCGAACGCCGCGTCGTCGAGCCCCAAGGGGTGCTGGAGCAGCGGCAGGACGGCTATCGCGAGCGTGCCGCACAGCGTCACCAGCGCGACGGAGGTGGCCACGTCGCGTTCGTCGCTGTCCGACACCTCGCTCACCGCGCCGATCGCGGACGCCCCGCAGATCGAGTAGCCCGTGGCGATGAGCAGCGGCTGGTCACCGCACAGCCCCATCCGGCGGCCGAGCCACCAGGTGCCGCAGAAGGTGGCCGCGACCACGCCCAGGACCATCGCCACGGTGGCCCAGCCGAGGCCCAGCACGTCGTCCAGGCTGAGCTTGAGCCCGAGCAGCACGATGCCCAGGCGCATCAGCCGCTTCCCGGCGAAGGAGAGCCCGGCGCGGCAGACGCCCCGAACGAGTCCGCGCGCCCCCGGCAGGTGTGCGGCGACGATGCCCAGCACCACGGCGGCGGTCAGCAGGGGCACGGCGGGGAACAGCCGGTGGACGGTCCAGGCCGCCGCGACCCCGGCCGCGGCCAGCCCCAGCCCGTACGCCGTGGCGGGTGGCCGCCAACCGGTCGCCTGCCTCGCCTGTCTCGACTTCCTCGCTTGCCTCGCCCGCCCGCGCGCCGCGGTCAGCGTCACCGGCCGTCCGCCGTCGGCAGCTCGTAGACCCGCCGGACGCTGCTGCCCAGGCGGGCGATGTCCGCGCCGTAGATGTGGAGGGAGATCGCCTTTGTCCCGCAGGCGTTCCACACCCTGTGGATATCTCCGGGCGGCGCGAACCCGCACACCGCACCGCGCGGGTTGACCACGTCCTCCACCGCGATCAGCCGCGAGCCCGGCCCGTCCGGGACGAGGCGGTAGCGGCGCTCGTGCTCCTCGCCCTCGTGGACCCCGGTCACACACCAGGACACATGGTCATGGATCGCCGTGCGCTGGCCGGGCAGCCACACCAGGGCGACGATCGAGAAGCTGCCGTCGGGTTCGGCGTGCAGGATGTGCTGGCGGTAGTGGTCGGGATCGCCCTCGCGCTGCTCGGGGGTGAGCAGATCGGCGGCGCCGAGGTGGGGCGCGAGCCGTTCGCCCACCAGATAGGCGGTCACATCGGGCGCCAGCCCCCGTCCGACGGCCTCGCGGACATCGTCGACGAACGCGCTGAGGCGTGCGGTGAGGAGGCGGGAGGACGGATACGCGGTCGGGGTGGTCATAGCCGCAGGGTCCTGCCGCCCACTCCATCACGTCCAACGACAGGTTGTTGAGCGGTCCCCAAGCCCCGCTTATGGCTGAGCGGCGCCCGGGCCCAGCATCCGCACCGATCCGCTCAGCGTCCGACCCGGCTCGCTCAGCAACCGCACCGACTCGCTCAGCAACCGCACCGACTCGCCCAGCAACCGCACCGGCTCGCCCAGCGTCCAAACCAATCCGCTCAGCAACCGCACCGGTCCCCCCAGCAACCGCACCGACTCGCCCAGCATCCCCATCAGGCGGTCAGCATCCGCGCCAAGGGGCTCAACCTCCGCAGCAAGGCGCTCAGCATCCGCACCGAGTCGGTCAGCATCTCGCTGCCCGAGCCGCTCAGCAGCCGACCCGGTTCCCGGCCACCGTCCTCAGCTCCTCCAGCACCCGCGCGGTGGCGGGGATCTCCAGGTGTTCGCGCAGCACGTACGCCGAGACATGGCGGCGCGAGGCGGGGTCCAGGGCGCGCCCGGTGACCTTCTGGTGGCACAGGAACGAGAGCACCAGCCCCGGCATCATCGCCACGCCGAGCCCCGCCGCGACCATGCTCTGCACCACCAGGTTGTCGTCGGTGGTGAAGGCGATGTCCGGGGCGAAGCCCTGCTCGGCGCATTCGTGCAGGAAGTTGGCGCGGCACCGCAGGCACCCCGCGATCCAGCGTTCCTCGCTCAGCTCGGCCAGCTTGACCGCCCGCCGCCTGGCCAGCGGATGCCCGGTCGGCAGCAACACCGTCAGCTGGTCCTCCAGCAGCGGGATCTCCACCAGCTCGGCGGGGGTCTCCTCGCGCAGCCCGGGATAGGTGAAGGCGAGGGTGATGTCGCACTCCCCGCGCACCACCCGCCCCAGCGACTCCGGCGGTTCGCCCTCCAGCAGCTCCACCCGCACCCCCGGATGGGTGGCGGCGAGCCGGGCCATGGCCTCGGGGATGAGGGTCGCGTTGGCGCTGGGGAAGGCACAGACCCGCACCCGGCCCGAACGCAGCCGGGTGATGGCGTTCATCTGCTGCTGGGCGGTGGAGATGCTCGTCAGGATGGTGTCGGCGTGGCGGGCCAGGGTCTCCCCCGCCTCGGTGAGCCGCATCCCCCGGCCGACCCGGATGAACAGCGGACTGCCGACGGCCCGCTCCAGCGCCTTCATCTGCTGGGTGATGGCCGGCTGGGTGTAGCCGAGGGCGCGGGCGGCCCCGGAGTAGGAGCCGGAGCGGACCACCTCGTGGAACGTCTTGATGTGCCGGGAATCGAACACACTCGCATCATAGAACGACATCCATAAGCACGATTTGGGGCAGCCCAAGATCACCCCAAGCAGCGCTTCGGCATCACCCGTCCCGACGTGCCCGCACGCCCCGCCCGGTCCGGTGCATGACGCCACACGGTCAAGCACGGTCGGGGCGGCGATGCTGGGGCAAGCTGACCCCATGCCGCACTACACCTCGTACGACGAAACCGAGCTGGCCTACCGCGTCCTTCCGGCCCGGGACGGCTCCGCGGGACCGCCGCTGATCTGCCTGGCGGGCGGGCCGGGGCGGGACGCCGCGTACCTGGGCGACCTCGGCGGGCTGAACGCCCGTCACACGCTCGTCATCCCCGACAGCCGCGGCACCGGGGACTCCCCGCCCGCCGCCGACGCCTCCGGCTACGCCTTCCCGGGACTCGCCGAGGACCTCGAGGCGCTCCGCCGCCATCTGGGCCTCGACCGCTTCGCGCTGCTCGCCCATGACGCGGCCGCCGCGACCGCCCAGGCGTACGCGGCCGCCCACCCCGAGCGGCTCAGCCTGCTGATCCTGGTCTGCCCCGGCGCCCGGCTCCAGGGCGAACTCCCCGAGGACGCCTGGGAGATCTTCGAATCCCGCTCCGGCGAACCCTGGTGGCAGGATGCGTACGCGGCGGTGCGGCTGCTCCCCGACACCACCGACCCCGCCGAGGTGCGCCGGCTGCTGCTGCGGGCCGCCCCCATGGCGTACGGCCGCTGGGACGAGCCCCAGCGGGCCCACGCCGAGAGCGAGGGCGAGCAGCTGGGGCCGGTGGCGCGGGCCGGTTTCTGGCAGGGCGTCGACGAGGCGGGGCGGCGCGCGGTGCTGGCCCGGCTGCGCGAGGTGCCGTGCCCGGTGCTGGTGATCACCGGCGACCGGGACGCGGTGACCGGGATGCGGGCCGGTGAGCTGGTCGCCGAGTCCTTCCCGGACGGGCGGGTGCGACCGCTGCGCGGGGCGGGCCACTACCCGTGGGTCGACGAGCCGGACCTCTTCCGTCCGGCGGTCGAGGACTTCCTGGCGCACCACCCCGCCCAACCGTGAACCGGGGCGCGGCACCCCGGTCGCGGGCGGTGCCGCCGGGCGGCGCGGGCGGGCGCGCCCGGCGACCATGAACGCGGTGTGTCAGTCGTATGGCGGCCACCGCCGATCCGTTGTCCCCGCCCCGCCCCCGCCCTATCGTCGAGGACACAGCACGACACCGGCCGTGTGCCCGAGTGGTTCAGGGGCTCGACTGCAAATCGAGTTACGTGGGTTCGATTCCCGCCACGGCCTCCACACACCCCGCGCGGGCGCCTCCTTCGGCGCCCGCGCGTCGCGTTTGCGGCCCGGTGAACCCCCGGACGCCCTCCGGTGAACCCCCGGACGCCCTCTGGACACGCGGCGGCGTGAGGCGCATGCTCGGACCCGGATCACTGAAATCACTACCGGAAAAGCGACAGAGTTCGTTTATCGGGCGCGCCGGAATGACTCTTTCACGCGGTCGCCACCGAGTCGCCACCAAACGGTTTCGAATCCTCCGCAACTTGTGAAGATTTCCGGGCCACCAGTTAAGATCGCGCCAACTGCCCTGGTACGCCCGCCACCCCGCGCGGTTCCTCTCTTAAAGTCGAAGTGGCGCCTGCGACCATCCCTCCGCGGCAGCCAGGCATTTTTGTTTCGACCACCTTTCCTGTCCCATATGGGGGAATCTTGCAGTCCGATGCCAGGGGTATCCGCCTCCCGCTGTCGACCAGTCAGAGTGAAATCTGGCTCGGCCAGCAAATGACACCGGAGAGCACCCGCTTCCGGGTGGGCGAGTACCTGGAAATCCATGGCCCGATCGATCGGGAGCTGTTCGAATCGGCGCTCCGCCGGGCAGTCGCCGAAACCGAGCCGTACAACACGCGTTTCGGTGAGGACGGCGGGGTGCCGTGGCAGGTTCTGGAGCCGGTTACCGCATGGGAGTTGCCGTTTTTCGACGTCAGCGGCGAGGCGGACCCCCGGGGGGCGGCCGAGCGGTGGATGCGGGAGGAGATGACCCGGCCGACCGATCTCACCCGCGCCCCGCTGTTCGCCTTCGCCCTGTTCCGCCTGGGTCCGGAGCGGTTCGCCTGGTACCAGGCACCGCACCACATCGTGACGGACGCCGCGGGGGCGGCGCTCACCGCCCGGCGGGTGGCGGAGCTCTACACGGCGTACGCGTCGGGGGCCGACCGGGATCCGTGCGAGGCGGCGCCGGGAATCGGGCGCGGCTCTTTGCGGGAGATGCTCGAATGGGATGAGAAATACCGCGCGTCGGAAGATTTCACCAGGGACAGAGAGTATTGGATGCAGCGGTTCGGGGATTGCCCGGAACCAGCTCGGCTTTCCGGACGTCCAAGCAAGAATCTGCGCGACTTCCGGCGTGAGACCGCGTATCTGACGGAGGAGGAAGCGACCGGGCTGCGCGCTGCCGCGCGAAAGGCGGGCACCCACTGGTCCGCCCTGATGATCGCGGCGACCGCGGCTTATCTGCACCGGATGACCGGGAAGCGGGACATCATCCTCACCCTCCCGGTATCGGCCCGTACCGACGCCGCGATGCGGGCGCACCCCGGCATGTTCGCCAATGTCGCCCCGCTGCGTCTCGACGTCAGTCCGCATATGCGGGTGCGGGATCTCATCCGGCAGGCTTCGAAGGAGATGCGGAAGGCGCTGCGGCATCAGCGCTACCGCCGTATCGACATGGTGCGGGATCTGCATCTCCCCGATGGGGGCAACAGTTTCCTGGGGCCCCACGTCAACATCATGTCCTTCGAATACGATTTCGACTTCGCCGGACATCGCGTCACCGCCCACAACATCTCGAACGGGCTGGTCGAGGACCTGTCGATCATGGCCTACGACCGGTCCGACGGCACGGGCATCCGCATCGACCTCAACGCCAACGCGGACCTCTACAGCGACGAGGACCTGGCCGCCCACCGGGCCCGCTTCCTGGGACTGGTGCACGCGTTCGCCGACGCCTCGGACCCCGAGCGCACGGTCGGCGGCATCGAGCTGCTGACCGCCGAGGAACGGGCGCGGGTGCTGGCCTGGAGCGGCCACCGGAGCACGGAGGGGACCGCGAACGGGAGCGCGTACGGGGCAGGGAACGGGAGCACGTACGGGGCGGGGAACGGGAGCGCGTACGGGGCTGAGAACAGGGCCGGGAACGCGGCCGAGAACGGGGCCGGGGACAGGCGTGCGTACGGGGGCGCGGCCCCGCGCACGCCCGTGGCCCCGGACCTCCCGGCCGCCACCCTCCCCGACCTGTTCGCCGCCCAGGCCGCCCGCACCCCCTCGGCGGTGGCGGTGAGCGACGGCGAGACCTCCCTCACCTACGCCGAGCTGAACCGCTCCGCGAACCGCCTGGCGCATCTGCTGATAGCCCGGGGCGCGGGCCCCGAACGGCTCGTCGCCCTCGCCCTCCCCCGGTCGGCCGACCTGATCGTCGCCGTGCTCGCCGTGCTCAAGTCCGGGGCCGGATACCTCCCCCTGGACCCCGGCTACCCGCGTGAGCGCCTGGAGCTGATGCTCCAGCAGGCCGGTCCCGCCGCCGTCATCACCACCCGCGACCTGGCCGGGACCCTGGCGCGCACGGCGCCCGCCCGGCTGCTGCTGGACGATCCGGACACTCTCGCCGCCCTCGCCGGACAGCCCGAGGACGACCCCACCGACGAGCGGCGCACCGCGCCCCTGTCCCCCGAGCACCCCGCCTACACCATCTTCACCTCCGGCTCCACCGGCACCCCCAAGGGCGTCGTCGTCACCCACCGGTGCGTGATCCGGCTCTTCGGCGCCACCGACGGCTGGTTCCGGTTCCGCGCCGACGACGTGTGGACCATGTTCCACTCCTACGCCTTCGACTTCTCGGTCTGGGAGATCTGGGGCCCGCTGCTGCACGGTGGCCGTCTGGTGGTCGTCCCGCACGCGATCAGCCGCTCCCCCGACGCGTTCCTGCGCCTCCTGGCGGACGAGCGGGTCACCGTGCTCAGCCAGACCCCCTCCGCCTTCCAGCAGCTGATCCACGCGGACCGGGAGGACCCCGGGACCGGAGCGCGGCTCACCGCCCTGCGCGCCGTCGTCTTCGGCGGCGAGGCGCTGGACCTGCGGCGCCTGGAGGACTGGTACGAGCGGCACCCCGACACCGCCCCGGTCCTGGTCAACATGTACGGGATCACCGAGACCACCGTGCACGTCACCTACCGCGCGCTGGACCGCGAGGCCGCCGCGACCCTGCCCGGGAGCGTCGTCGGCACCGGCATCCCGGACCTGCGGGTCCATGTGCTGGACGGGGCGCTGCGCCCGGCCGTGCCGGGGACCACCGGTGAGATGTACGTGTCGGGGCCCGGCCTCGCCCGCGGCTACCTGAACCGTCCGGGCCTGACGGCGGAACGATTCGTCGCCGACCCGTTCGGCGCCCCCGGCGACCGGATGTACCGCACCGGCGACCTGGCCCGGTGGACCGCCGACGGAGAGCTGGAGTACCTCGGCCGCGCCGACGACCAGGTCAAGATCCGTGGCTTCCGGATCGAGCTGGGCGAGGTCGAGGAGGCGGTGCGGTCGCTCCCCGGCGTGGAACGGGCGGTGGTCGTCGCACGCGAGACCCGGCCCGGGGACAAGCAGCTCGTCGCCTACGTCGTCCCGGACGACGCGCGGGGCGCCGACGGCGGCGAGGCCCTGGATTCCGCCGGAGTCCGCCGCGCGGTGGCCCGCCGGCTGCCCGACCACATGGTCCCGGCCGCCGCCGTGATCCTGGACGACCTGCCGCTCACCGAGACCGGCAAGGTCAACCGCCGGGCCCTGCCCGCCCCCGACCTCACCGGCGCCGCCGCCTCGCGCGCACCGCGCACCGCACGCGAGCGGGCCCTGTGCGGGCTGTTCGCCGAGGTGCTCGGCCTGTCCACGGTCGGCATCGACGACGGCTTCTTCGAACTCGGCGGCCACTCGATGCTCGCGGCCCAGCTCGTCTCCAAGGTCCGCGCCGCGCTCGGCGTTTCCCTGGAGGTCCGTACCCTCTTCGAGGCGTCGACCGTCGCCCGGCTCGCCGAGCGCCTCGACGAGGACCGGGCGGCCGGGGACCGTGCGGTGGAGCACGGCCTGGACCCGCTGCTGCCGCTGCGCGCCCAGGGGCGGCTCACCCCGCTGTTCTGCGTCCACCCCGGCGGCGGCCTCGGCTGGCTCTACACCGGTCTGCTGCGCCACCTCCACCCCGAACGCCCGGTCTACGCCCTCCAGTCGCGCGGGCTCCAGGAGGACGAGATCCTGCCCGCCAGCGTGGAGGAAATGGCCGCCGACTATCTGCGGCAGATCCGCGCGGTCCAGCCCGAGGGCCCGTACCACCTCCTCGGCTGGTCCTTCGGCGGTCTGGTGGCGTACGCGATGGCGACCCAGCTGCAGGGCGCGGGCGAGCGGGTCGGCGTGCTGTCGATCCTCGACGCCTATCCCGACAACCAGTGGGAGTTCGGGCTGCCCGACTACAGCAAGCGCGAATGGCTGGGCATGCTGCTGGAGAGCCTGCGGGGCGGCGACATCATCATCCCGTGGGCCGGGGAGCGGGAGGTGCCCGGCGAGACCGCCGGGCTGCCGGAGCGGGACGCCGATGAACTGGCGGCCGACCTCGTCCGCGAGTCCGGTCTGCCCGCGCGGCTGCTCGCGGGCCAGGTCACGTTCCCGCTGCTGGACATCATGCGCAGCGACATCGAGCTGACGAAGAAGTTCCGCCCGGACCGGTTCACCGGCGATCTGCTGCTGTTCGCGGCGGAGTACGAGACCCCCGGCTTCCCGCGTCCGGCGCACACCCCCGAATCGTGGCAGCCGTATCTGGACGGCACGGTGCGGGTCCACCACGTGCGCGCACAGCACCACCACATGATGCGCCAGGAGCACGTGGCCCACATCGGCCCGGTCGTGGCGGCGGCGCTCGACGAGGCCGACGCCTGACGACGCGGCGGGGCCGGGCGGGACCTCTCGGGGCCACCCCGCCCGGCCCCGGTGGCGGCCCCGGTGGCTGCCGCGGTCGGCCCCGGTGGCGGCCCGCGGTCGGCACGGCCCCGGGTCCGCCCGCCGGTGGAGCAGGGCCTGTCGTCAACGGGGAGCGCCCCGCTCCCGGGCCCGGCACGGCACCTCGCCGCGCTGCCACACCGCCCACGTACACCCAGTACGCCCCGCACGAGCGCGGCGGGCGCACGGGCACGGCACCTCGCCGCGCTGCCACACCGCCCACGTACACCCAGTACGCCCCGCACGAGCGCGGCGGGCGCACGGGCACGGCACCTCGCCGCATTGCCACATCACCCACGAACACCCAGTACGCCCCGCACGAGAGCGGCGCTCCGCCGTGCGGCGCTCCCCCGGCTACCGCCGGGAGGTGCGGGAGGTGCCCCCGCGCCGGACGCCGCTCGCGGCCGGACACTCCCTCGGCGACAGACCTAGGCGCGGTTGACGACCGCCGCCTGGGGGCGGATCGGCAGGCGGTTGACCGGGCGGCCGGTGGCCGCGCGGACCGCCGCCGCCACCGCCGCCGGAGAGGTGACCACCGGCACCGCGCTGGCCGCCTTGGCGCCGAACGGGGCCACCACGTCCCGTTCCTCGACCAGTTTGACGATGCGGATGTCGGGCACGTCCAGGGCGGTCGGCAGGGCGTAGCCGGTCAGGTCGGGGTGCCGGACCACACCGCGCGAGGTGCGCAGGTTCTCGGTGAGCGCCGCGCCGATGCCCTGGGCGATGCCCGCCTCGATACGGGCCCTGAGCTGACGCGGGTTGAGCACCCGGCCCACGTCCTGGGCCACCGTCATGTCGACCACCCGCACCGCGCCGATCTCGATGTCCACGTCCACCACGGCACGCACCGCGCAGTAGGCGAGCCCGACGAAGGCGTCCCCCTGGCCGGTCTCGTCCAGCGGCTCGGTGGGGTGCGGACGGCACTGGGCGGTGGCCCACAGCTCCTTGCCCTCCAGCGCCTCCTCGACGGTGGTGCTGAGCACCCCGTCATACGAGGTGATCTTGCCGTCGGCGATGGTGAGCAGCTCGGTCGACATGCCGAACTTGTGCGCGAGGGGCTGCAACAGCTGGGTGCGGACCATCTTCGCGGCGCGCTCGACCGCACCCCCCGAGACCCAGGTGTGGCGGCCGCGCGAGGCGGGCCCGGCCGGGGGCTGGTCGGTGTCGATGGGCGCCACGTGGACCTCCTCGATGCCGAGGACGTCCTGGACGATCTGGCGGGCCAGGGTGGTGAAGCCCTGCCCGGTCTCCACGGCCGCGCAGATCACGGTGGCCACCGGGCCGGTGACCTTGACGGTCGCGGTGGAGACCTCGTCGGCCCCCTCGGCACCGAGCATATGGACCATGCCCAGCGCGTAGCCGACCCCGCGCCGCACCGCGGCCGGGTCGCCCGCGCCCTCCAGGCCGCCGGGCAGCAGCCACTCCTCCTCGGGATCGTCCTCGGGGAGCGGGGGCAGCGGGGCGTCCCTTACGGCCTGCAGCAGTTCGGCGACCGGGGCCGGGCAGGTGACGGTCTGTCCGGTGGGCAGCAGATCGCCGGTCGCCATCACATTGCGCATCCGGATCTCGGCGGGGTCGAGTCCGAGCTTGGCCGCCAGCTTGTCCATCTGGCCCTCGTACGCGGCGCATACCTGCATCGCGCCCTCGCCCCGGACATGGCCGGAGGGCGGGTTGTTGGTGCGCACCGCCCAGCCCTCGATGAAGGCGTGCGGGACGACGTAGGGGCCGCAGGCGAAGGAGACGGCGGCGGCCAGCGTGTCCGCCGAGGAGTCCGCGTAGGCGCCGGCGTCCAGCAGGATCTGCGCCTCGACCTTGACCAGCTTGCCCTGGGCGTCCGCGTGGTGGCGGTAGCGCAGCAGGGTGGGGTGGCGGTGGGCGTGGCCGAGGAAGGACTCCTCGCGGGTCGCGGCGAGCTTCACCGGATGGCCGGTGCGCAGCGCCAGCAGCCCGAGCGGCAGTTGCATCCCCGGGTCCTCGCGCTCGCCCATGGCGCCCGGCACACCGGTGACGACGACCTTCACCCGCTCCGGCTCCAGGCCGAAGCAGGCGGCGGCCAGGTCCCGGTCGGCGTGCGGATCGGTGGAGGCGGTGTAGATCTCCACGCCGCCGTCGGGGCGCGGCACCGCCAGACCGGCCTCGGCGCCGATGGGCGCCGGGTCCTGGCGGCCGATGCGGTACAGCCCCTCGACGATGACCTCGCCGACCACCTCGGGGTCACCGAAGGACAGCGGGATATGGCGGACCAGATTGCCGTCGGGGTGCAGCGGCTCGGCGGAGAACGCCTGCTCGGGGTCGGTGACCGGCTCCAGCACCTCGTACTCGACGGCGATGGCGGCGGCCGCCAGCCGGGCCGTGTCGGGGTGGTCGGCGGCGACCGCGGCGATCGGCTCGCCGTGGTGGCGGACCAGGTCCTTCGCGAAGACCGGGCGGTCGGCGACCCGGCGGCCGTGGGAGGCGTCGCCGGGCACGTCGGCATGGGTCACCACGGCCCGTACGCCCGGCATCTCGGCCGCCTGCGCGGTGTCGATGGAGACGATGCGGGCGTGCGGGTGCGGGGAGCGCAGCACGGCGGCCCACAGCAGCCCCTCGGCCCACAGGTCGGCCGCGTACGGGAAGGTGCCCGAGGCCTTGGCCGCCGAGTCGGCGGGCTGCAGGGACACGCCGAGGCCCATCCCGGCCGGGGGCTGGACGGGCGTACCGGCGGCGGGGGTGGCGGTGACGGCGCCCGCGCCGTCCGCGATTCCGGTCATGCCGATGCCCTTCCGCTACCGCTTCCGTTGACGCTCCCGCTGCCGGTGGTGCCGTGTGGTCCCGCCTGGTGCGGGATGCGGGCCGGGTCCTGGTGGGCGTCGTCGGGGCCACCGTCCTCCGCCGCCCCCGCCGCCTCGGCGGCCTCGCGCGCCGCGACGACCTCACGGACCGCGTCGAGGACCCCCCGGTAGCCGGAGCAGCGGCAGAGGTTGCCGGAGATCGCCTGGCGGGTCTCCTGGTCGGTCGGGGAGTGGTTGCCCTCGAGGAGGTCGTGCACGGTCATCGCGAGCCCGGGTACGCAGAAGCCGCACTGCACCGCCCCGCACTCGGCGAGCGCCCGCTGGACGTCGGAGGGCCGGCCGTCGGTGGCCAGGCCCTCGACGGTGCGGACCTCGCTGCCCGCGGCGGTGGCGGCGGGCACCAGGCAGGAGGCGACGAGCCGCCCGTCGACCTGGACCGAGCAGGCCCCGCACTCGCCCTGCGAGCAGCCGTCCTTGGCCCCGGCGAGGCCGAGCCGCTCCCGCAGGACGTAGAGCAGCGACTCGCCGATCCACACGTCGGTGACGGGACGGTCGGCGCCGTTGACGTGGAGCACGTAGGAGGCGAGCGGATGCTCGCTGTGGCTCGGGAACTGCTCGGCGGCCGGTCCGGGGGGCTCGGCCTCGGCGGGACCGGGGTCGGGAAGGGGCTCCACGGGGGCGTCAGCGGCCTCGGGAGCGTCCTGCGGGGTCTCGGCGGGGGCGGGCGCCCCGGCGGCCTCAGCGGCGGCCGTGAACTCGCCCTCGGCCGCGGCCGGTTCGGGCTCGGCCACCGCCTCGGCGGGCCCGGGCTCCGCGACCGCCGGTTCGACGGACCCGGGCTCGGCGACCGCCGGTTCCGCGGACGGCTCGGGCTCGGCGGTCACGGGTGCGGCGGACACCGGCTCGGTGTCGTCCGGCGCCGTCCCGGCGGGGGCCTCGGCGGCGTCCCGGCCGTCGGCGGGGGCCTCGGTGTGGGCCGCGCCGTCCTCGGGGCCGGGGTGCGGGGCGTGCGCGTGCGTGTCGCCCGCGAACGGGTCGCCCGCGAACTCGCCGTGCCAGCCCGCCTCCTGGGTCGCCCCCGGCGCCGCGGTGCCGTGCG
>NZ_BBOX01000097.1 GCF_001553455.1 Streptomyces hygroscopicus subsp. hygroscopicus | reverse complement strand
GGACGGCCGTCTCGTCGGCGTCCGGCCCCCGCGACGTCCCCGCGGAGCGTGGTGGGGCCGTCTCCGGTCCTCGTCGTCCGGGCGTCCGGGCGGCGGGTGCGGACGGTTCCGGGGCGCGTACCGGCGCCGGAGCGGCGTGTACGGGCCCCGAGGGCCCCGTGGGGGCCGCACGGGCGCGTCGGCGCCCCGTGGGCGGTCTGGCCGCCTCAGCGGCCTCCTCCGGCCCGGTGGCGGCCGGGCGGGCGCGTCGTCGGCGCCCGGTGGGCGGCGGCACGGAGAGCGACGCGGTACCCACGGTCCGTCCGGTGGGCCCGGCCGGGGCGGAGTCCGGCAGCGGCTCGGCCAGGGGGTCGCTCAGGGGATCGGCCAGGGGGTCCCGAAGGCTCTCCACCGCCGCCGCGAACGCGTCCGATCCCCCATAGCCGCCACGGCCCCCATGGCGGCTACGGCTTCCATGGCCGCCCTGGGCGTCGTACGGCTCATGCGCCCCGTACGGCGCGTACGGGGCGGGCTCCCGGGCGCCCTGGGCGACGCCCTCGCGCTCAGGGCGCGGTCCGGTCACTCGCCGGCCTTACCGCCGACCGCCCCGACCACCGGGGCGAGCCCCGCGGACCGCCCCACGGCACCTGCGTCCCCGCACTCCACCAGCCAGTTGGCGAGCATGCGATGGCCCCATTCGGTGAGCACCGATTCGGGGTGGAACTGGACGCCCTCGACTGGCAGTTCCCGGTGGCGCAGCCCCATGGCGATGCCGGTCTCCGTCCAGGCCGTGATCTCCAGTTCCAGGGGCACCGTCCCCCGTTCCACGGCCAGCGAGTGGTAGCGGGTGGCGGTGAAGGGCGAGGGCAGACCGCTGAAGACACCGGCCCCCTCATGGGCCACCAGCGAGGTCTTGCCGTGCAGCAGCTCCGGGGCCCGCCCCACGACTCCGCCGTACGCGACGGCCATGGACTGCATGCCCAGGCAGACGCCGAACACCGGTACGCCGGTGCTCGCGCAGTGCCGCACCATGTCGACGCAGACCCCCGCCTTCTCCGGGGTGCCGGGCCCCGGGGACAGCAGCACTCCGTCGAAGCCGTCCTGGGCGTGGGCGAGGGAGACCGCGTCGTTGCGCACCACCTCGCATTCGGCACCGAGCTGGTAGAGGTACTGGACGAGGTTGAAGACGAAGCTGTCGTAGTTGTCGACGACCAGGATGCGCGCGCTCATCGGGGGCCCGCCATTCCCTGGTCGACCGTCACGTCGTTGAACGGCAGCAGGGGCTCCGCCCAGGGGAAGACGTACTGGAAGAGCACGAAGACGATCGCCAGCACCAATACGAGCGAAATCAGCGCCCGCACCCATGCGTTACCCGGCAGATGCCGCCAGATCCAGCCGTACATGCCATCCCTACTCACCGATGACGAAGTCGATTGCAGCACCGGAGTGCAGCACCAGAGTAAGGGTCGAGGGGGGCGGCCGGAGGGTCAGCTGTGCAAAGCCTTGGGCTTGCCTTGGGTAACCGATTGGGTCGCGTCGAGGTGCGCCCAGGCGATCAGACGGTGGCTGTGACCCCACTCCGGCTCGCAGGTCGTCAGCGTGAGGTAGCGGCCGGGGCGCCGGAAACCGGACGCCCGCGGCACCGGGTCGATCACTCCGGTGTCGGTCGGCAGGGTGCGGTAGGGCCGCCGGACGACGCGGTACGTGAACCAGGTGGTGCCGTCGGTCAGCACCACCGCGTCGCCGGGGCGCAGCTGGGGGAAGTCCTTGAAGGGGTCGCCGTAGGTGCGGCGGTGCCCGGCGACGGCGAAGTTGCCGGTGGCGCCGAGGCGGACGGTGCGGGAGTAGTGGCCCAGCCCCTTCTTCAGGGTGCCGGGGGCGGTGCCCTGGAGGACCGGTTTGGCCCAGTCGGCGCCGAAGCGCGGGATGTACATGATCGCGAAGGAGGCGCCGGGCTCGTAACGGCGGGGCTCCGGCGCGGGCTGGGCACCGGCGGTGACCGCACCCGTGGCCCATCGGTCCTGGAGGTGGTCGATCTCGCCGTCCATCGCGCGGTCGGCCCGCACCGAGGTCCAGTACAGGACGTAGACCACCAGAAGAACAATCAAGGCACCGACGGTGACGCAGAGTTCACTGAGCGTTCTGACGATCAGCCGCGCCCTCATCGGCCCCCACTGTCCGCCCCGCTGTCCCGGTGACGCGTACCGGTGTCCGCGGCGCTATTCGATGGGCTGTGCCTGGTGCAGGTCCACTGTGCCGGAGTAGCCCGGAAGAGTCACCGTGTCGTGCTGGTCGACTTTCCAGCCGAGGCCGTACGCGTCGACATAGCTGCGGTAGTTCCGGATCGCGGGCGAGGCGGCGAGGGCGGCGCGCAGCCTGCCCCGGTCGCCGACGGCGGTCACCTTGTAGGGCGGGGAGTAGACCTGGCCCTGCAGGATCAGGGTGTTGCCCACGCAGCGCACCGCGCTGGTGGAGATCAGCCGCTGGTCCATGACCTTGATCCCCTTGGCGCCGCCCTGCCACAGCGCGTTGACCACGGCCTGCAGATCCTGCTGGTGGATGACGAGATCGTTGGGCTGGGGGTCCGGGACACCGGGGATCAGCGGAGTCGCGTTCGGCGGGGCGTCGGTGAGGGTGACGGTGAGCCCGGGGCCGCTGAGCTTCCTGGTGCCGGCGGTCCCCTCCAGACCGGCGAGCCGACGGCGCTCGGCCCGGGTGCTGCCGTTGTCCCGCCGGGCGAGGGCGTCGACGTCGGAACGTATCCTCGCGTTACTGTCGGCCAGGTCGCCGTTCTTGCGGCTGCGTTCCTGGATGAGGTCGGAGAGCCGCAGCATCGATTCATCGCTGCGGAGGTTGGTGCCCTGCGCCGTGTTGAAACTGGTCCAGAAGATCACTCCGGCCAGCGCGAAGACCGCGGCGGTCAGCAGCCGGACGGGCCGGAACCGGGGGCGGCGGAAGCCCGGGGTGGGGGAGTCAGCGGAATTGCTCAACGTACCCTTACTCCTTACGACGCCGCGGAAGGACTACGCTAACCGACATGTGGGGGAGGGACGTGGTCCCCGTCGCTGTCCCGCCCCGGCGCCGTCCGTACACATCCCCGCGCGGTCACGCAGCGCATCGACAGGAGAGTTCCTCGTGCCGAAGTCACGGATCCGCAAGAAGGACGACTTCACGCCGCCGCCGGCGAAGCAGGCAGCCAGCATCAACCTGAACAGTGGCCGCCGGTGGGTGGCACCGCTGATGCTGGCGATGTTCCTGATCGGCCTCGCGTGGATCGTCATCTTCTACGTGACCACGGGGGACATGCCGGTCGAGTCCCTGGGCAACTGGAACATCGTGGTCGGCTTCGGCTTCATCGCCGCGGGGTTCGTCGTCTCCACCCAGTGGAAGTGACCCGGCTGTCCCCACCGCCTTCCCCAGGGCTTTCCCCCAGCCTGTCCCCAGGCTGTCCACAGGGTTATCCACAGTCGGGGAAAACTCAGAAGATCTGTGGATAACCTCTGCCGCGTTGACGCCGGTGTGACCGGCGAGGTCCATCTGTTCGATCACCCACACCCCCGTCTTCCTGCGAAAACGCAGGTCAGTCGGGGGTCGTACGCACGTTCTCCACAGGTTGCGCAAGATCCACCACGTGCTGTGGACAACTGACCGAACCCGGCTCGGTCAGGACCACCGGAGATCGTCGGGGACCCGTCCGAAGGCCGCACGGAGGAACCGGCTCAGGGGTGGCCGCCGAGCGCCGGCCGGCCGCCCCGCTCAGCCGGTCAGTTGCATCGTCCGGATCCACACCACGGCGACGATCGCCAGCAGCATCAGGGCGCAGGTCCCCCGCTGCACCAGCGCCCGCTTCTCCCGGGGGGCGTGCACCATCCCGTACGCCACCACGGTGCCCACGACCAGGCCGCCGACATGGGCCTGCCAGGCGATACCGGACCAGGTGAAGGTGAAGAGCAGGTTCAGCGCCAGCAGCGCGATGACCGGCCGCATGTCGTAGTTCAGCCGGCGCATCAGCACGGCGGTGGCGCCGAGCAGGCCGAAGATCGCGCCGGAGGCGCCCAGCGACGGCTGGTTCTGCGCGGCCAGCAGATACGACAGCGCGCTGCCGCCCAGGCCCGACAGCAGATAGAGCACGATGAAGCGGGCGCGGCCGAGAGCGGCCTCCAGCGGCCCGCCGATCCACCACAGCGAGAGCATGTTGAAGGCGATGTGCATCAGCTGCTGATGGAGGAAGACCGAGGTCACCAGCCGCCACCACTGGCCCTCGGCGACACCGACGATCTGCCCCGCACCGGGGTCGTAGGCCCGGCCGACCAGGTCGAGATCGTTCACCAGCCGGTCGCCCGCGGACAGCACCGCCAGCCAGATCGCGATGTTCACCGCGAGCAGGATCTTGGTGATCAGCCGGGGGTCCGAGGTGATCGTGCCACCGGCCACGGTGCGCGGCCGGGCGGCGCCCGGCGGGGGACCGGCGGCCGAGGCGCCGGACCCGGCGGACACCCGTCCGCTCACGCACTCGGGACAGTGGAACCCCACAGAGGCACTGATCATGCACTCGGGGCAGATCGGGCGCTCACAGCGGGTGCAGCTGATGCCGGTCTCCCGCTGTGGGTGCCGGTAACAACAGACCGCCTGGTCCTCCATGGTGTTCCCCTCGCCCCCCTCGTCCTCTTCCGGTCACGCGTTCTCCCGCCCCGCTTGTTCACACGGACAAGCGGGGCGGGAAAGTTCCCCGTACGGGCTCAGCCCTCGCGGGTCT
The DNA here is from genome assembly GCF_001553455.1 of Streptomyces hygroscopicus subsp. hygroscopicus. Classification (GTDB taxonomy): domain Bacteria; phylum Actinomycetota; class Actinomycetes; order Streptomycetales; family Streptomycetaceae; genus Streptomyces; species Streptomyces hygroscopicus. The sequence goes on along the minus strand of NZ_BBOX01000097.1, from coordinate 60,602 downwards.
CCACGACGACCGACTCGATGACGACGTCCTGGAGCGGACGGTCGGTGCGCGGGTTGGTCGCAGTGCCCGCGATCGCGTCGACGACCTTCTTGCTGCCCTCGTCGGCGACCTCGCCGAAGATGGTGTGCTTACCGGTCAGCCACGCGGTCGGGGCGACCGTGATGAAGAACTGCGAGCCGTTGGTGCCCGGGCCGGCGTTGGCCATCGCCAGCAGGTACGGCTTGTTGAAGGCCAGGTCCGGGTGGAACTCGTCACCGAACTCATAGCCGGGGCCACCGGTCCCGTTACCCAGCGGGTCACCGCCCTGGATCATGAAACCGCTGATCACCCGGTGGAAGACGGTGCCGTCGTAGAGCTTCTCCTTGGCCTTCTTGCCAGTGGCCGGGTGGGTCCACTCGCGGCTGCCCTCGGCCAGCTCCACGAAGTTCTTGACCGTCTTGGGGGCGTGGTTCGGCAGCAGCCGGACCACGATGTCGCCATTGTTCGTCTTCAGGGTGGCGTAAAGCTGCTCGGCCACGATCAACCTTCCATCGTTTTCACTTCCGTCTCCTGATCCTCGCACGGACCCGAGGGCGACGAGTAGCCGCGGAGGCGGCGCCGGGCGCGCCGATCCGCGCGGTTTCCGGGAGAATCCTCCCTATGACCCGGATGCCCGATCTCGCATGCCGGGTGTGCTGCCTATCGGGCATGATCTCCACAAACAGGCATGATCTTTCTTGGGATGGAAACACGAAACTGCGCAAATAGAGCGCACAACGACAGCGCACGACTCTGAACCCCGGAGCTTGACCACGCCACCGAGGAGGAGGATCCCGTGACCCGCATTGACAGCGTGCGAGCCGCGACCGGCACAGCCAAGGGCAGCGTCCTGCACGCCGCGGAGGCGGTGGCGCCCTACGCCGGCACGGCCAAGGACACCGCAGCGCGCTACGCACACGAAGCCCGCGTCGTGCTGGCGCCGAAGGTCTCGAACGCGGCGCACCAGGCCCGGTGCACGGCCGGTGCTCAATACCACGCGCATATCGCACCACGGCTCAACCAGGCCCGCGGCACCCTGCCGCCGAAGGTGGACGCGGCCGCCACACGGGCCGCCAGGCGCACCCGTAAGGCCGCACGCCAGGCCGCCCACTACACCGGACCGCGAGTGGAGCAGGCGGTGGCCGGAGTCCGCGCCGCCACCGGACCGGCACGCGAGGAGGCGGTCGTCCGCACGTCGGCGGCCATCGCGGCGCTGCGCACCCATGTGACGGCCGCGGAGATCGAGAAGCTGGCCAGGAAGCACCGCCGCCGGGCCCGTGCCGCCCGTGTCGCCAAGCGGGCGGCCTTGGTCGGGCTGGTCGGCGCGGGCGTCTTCGCCGCGTGGAAGTGGTGGGACAAGCAGGCCAACCCCGACTGGCTGGTCGAGCCCCCGGCGGCGACCGAGGTGGGCGACCGCGAGCGGCTTTCGGCGGTGGACGGCAGCGATCAGAGCGCCCTCGACCCCGAAGTGCAGGCCAAGCAGGCCGAGGCCGAGGCCCGCAGGGACGACGAGCGCTGAACGGCGCCGTGTCCGGCGCCACCGCGGCACCCGGTGGCGCCGGACGCCGGTCGGCGCCACCGGCCGGCGGCGGGCCCTTCACGAGGGGCGGGCGATCTGTTGATCCCCGCCCCTCGGCCGTTCCGGGCTCCGGGCCAACCCGGGGCTCGGGCCCGGCCCAATCCGGGCCCGGCTCAGGCTCCGGTCCACCAGACCGGGAACGGCCCAGTTTTCCGGTCCACCCGCCCCAGCTCAGCCCGGGCTCCGGTCCACCGGGCCCACCACGGCCCAAGCTGTGGTTTCCCTGACTCCGGTCCGGGCCGTGGCGGTACAGGGGACCGGCCGCGCCCCGGACCAGGCCATCGGACCGGACCCCGGACCGAGCCATCGGACCGGGCCATCGCTGCTCAGTCCCTGGGGTCCTCCCCCTGGGAACGGCGCTGTCGCCGCTCCAGGAAGATCTCGGTGAAGACCGAGACCTTGGCCCGCAGCGCCCAGGGGTCGAACGGCTTGGCCATGTAGTCCACCGCACCTGCCGCATAGCCCCGTGAGGAGTGCTCGGGATCGGCGCCCATCGCGGTGAGGAAGATGATCGGGATGTCGCGGTTACGGGGACGCCGCTTGATATGGGCCGCCGTCTCGTAGCCGTCCATCTCGGGCATCTGCACATCCAGCAGGATCACCGCGAAGTCGTCATGGTCGAGCAGTGCCTTGAGGGCTTCCTGTCCGGAGGTCGCGGTCACCAGCTGCTGGTCGAGCGTGGCCAGCACGGCCTCCATGGCCAGCAGATTGTTCTGCTGGTCGTCCACCACGAGGATCTTCGGCCGCAGCCCGGTACCCCGCCTGGGCGCCGCGGGCCCCTGCGGGTCCCCGAGCTCCTCCTCCTGCTGGGGCACCGCGGCCGGACGCTGGGACTCCACCATGGCCAGCTGCCGCTCCAGGACCGAACAGCGCTCCTCCGCCAGCCGCCCCCGCCGCCGTACCTCCTCCAGTTCCTCGGTGAGCCGCCGCACCTCCTGCCGCAGCAGGTCCCGCTCCTTGATCAGCTCCTCCCGGCCCGGGAGACCCCGCTCCAGCGCGTCCGCCCGCGCACGCTCCGTGGCCCAGGCCGCCTCGGCCTGGTTCAGCCGCACCTCCAGATCGGCGATGCGATGCTTGCGGTCCAGCAGCGCCTGGCCCAGCGCGTCCTGGTGCGCCATGGAGACCCGCGCGTCCCGGTCCGCGTCGGCCAGCTGGATCTGAAGGATCTCCATGGCGTGCCCGGGGGAGCGGCTGGTGCGCACCGCGGCCCGGTGCAGTTCCCGCACCAGCTCGATGGCGGCGGGGGTGGCGGCGACGCCCCGCTGCGCCGCGAGATCGGCGAACAGATCGAAGACGAATTCCCACGGCGGGATGCGGGTGCCGTTGAGAAATCGCGAGATGGTGCTCGGGTCCCGGTGTCTGCGCACCGCGTACCTGCGCACCGAGATATCCAGGCCGAGGAACAGCTTCCTCAGCTCCACAGCGAACGCCCGGCACTCCTCGGGCAGATTCTCGCCCAGCGGATGCAGATCACCCATCGTGTCCCCCTGTACGGCGGCCCGCGCCGATCAGACGACTCCCGGGCGGTCTGCCCGAGTTGTGGGGAACACCTTGGAGCATCGCGCGGGTGTTGCGCGGGGCAATGCCAGGAGTGGCAACACCGATATCAGCGGTGAAACAAACCAGCCAGGACACCGAACACGGTGTCCTGGCTGGTGACGGAGGTGGAGCCTAGGAGAGTCGAACTCCTGACATCCGCCATGCAAAGACGGCGCTCTACCAACTGAGCTAAGGCCCCGTCGCCGATCAGGATACCCGGTGCCGGGCACCTTTCCCGACCGGGTATCGCTCGTGCGTAGCGCTCTCCGTAGGATGCCACGCAAGATTCGCGGCAGCGAAGCGAAGGGGAGAGCGAGATGGACGCAACACAGCAGGATGCCACCGCCCGCGCACGGGAGCTTCAGCGCAGCTGGTACGGGGAGCCGCTGGGGGCGCTCTTTCGCCGTCTCATCGATGATCTCGGTCTCAACCAGGCCCGCCTCGCCGCCGTCCTCGGTCTGTCCGCACCGATGCTCTCGCAGCTCATGAGCGGCCAGCGCGCCAAGATCGGCAACCCCGCCGTCGTCCAGCGGGTGCAGGCGCTGCAGGAGCTGTCCAGCCAGGCGGCGGACGGCAGGGTCAGCGCCGCCGAGGCCGCCGAACGCATGGAGGAGATCAAGAAGTCCGCGGGCGGCTCGGTGCTCAACTCCACCCAGACCACGGCGAGCACGGGCGCCCCGACCGTACGGCGAGTGGTGCGCGAGATCCAGTCGCTGCTGCGGTCCGTGGCGGCGGCGGGGGACATCATCGATGCTGCCGACGCCCTCGCCCCCACCCACCCCGAGCTGGCAGAGTTTCTCCGTGTGTACGGCGCCGGGCGGACCGCCGAGGCGGTCGCCCACTACGAGGCGCACCAGAGCTGACGGGCTGAACTGCTGACGAGTCGATGACGGGGCGGGCACGGCGCGATGGGTGAGATCTTCGCGGGCCGGTACGAGCTGGTGGACCCGATCGGGCGCGGGGGCGTGGGCGCCGTATGGCGCGTCTGGGACCACCGCCGCCGGCGGTACGTGGCAGCGAAGGTGCTCCAGCAGCGCGACGCCCATACGCTGCTGCGCTTCGTCCGGGAACAGGCCCTGCGGATCGATCACCCCCATGTGCTGGCACCGGCCAGCTGGGCGGCCGACGACGACAAGGTCCTGTTCACCATGGACCTGGTGGGCGGCGGCTCGTTCGCCCATCTCATCGGCGACTACGGCCCGCTGCCGCCGCGTTATGTGTGCACCCTGCTCGACCAGTTGCTCTCCGGACTGGCGGCGGTGCACGCCGAGAATGTGGTGCACCGGGACATCAAACCCGCGAACATCCTGCTGGAAGCCACCGGGACCGGGCGACCGCATGTCCGGCTGTCCGACTTCGGCATCGCGCTGACCAAGGGCGAGCCCCGCCTCACCGAGGCCAACTACGTCATGGGCACGCCCGGTTACTTCGCACCCGAGCAGATGATGGGCGAGGATCCGGACTTCCCGGCGGACCTCTTCGCCGTCGGGCTGGTGACGCTCTATCTGCTCAACGGGCACAAGCCGGACGCGGAGGCGCTCGTCAAGCTCTTCGAGCAGGGGGTGCCGAACGCTCCCACCGGAGTGCCCGAACCGCTGTGGCAGGTGGTCGCGGGTCTGCTGCAGCCGGACCCCGAGGACCGGTTCCGCACCGCCACGGGAGCGCGGAAGGCGCTGACGACGGCGGTCGACCTGCTGCCCGAGGCCGATCTGGACGACGAGGCCATCGAGGTCTTCGACCATCTCGGACCGCTGCCCGCCGGCTTCGGCCTCAACGGCCCCACCCGGCCGGGCCGTCGGCATGCGAAGACCGACCCACCCCAGGAAGCCGGAGCGGCACCGCCCCGGCCTCAGCCGTCCGCCGGGGCGGTGCCCTCTCAGCCGTCCGACGAGGCGGGGCTTCCTCGGCCGGCCGCCGAGGTGTCCCCCGCTCAGCCGTCCGCCCCGCAGCCACCGTCCATGTCCGACACCGGGAGCTTCACCCTCCCGCCGCCGCTCCCCCGCAACGACCAGCCACGAATACCACATGCCGAGGCCCCTTCCGGTCAGAGCCCGCACACCGGGACTCCGTCCTCCCAACATCACGTCCCGCACGCCGAGCCCCCGCACACCCAGGCGCCGCTGAGCCGGACGCCACCTCCCCGGACCCCACCACCGCAGCCCGCGAACCCACCGACACCGACACCGACGCCCCCGCCACCGGCCGCCCAGCCCGGGACCCCGCCCCCGCCGGCCCGGCAGCCGTCGATGTCCCATCCGCCGGCCCCGCCGACCCCCTCGACCGCGGCCCCGCTCCCACTGGCCCCTCAGCCGCCCGTGCACCATTCGCACCACGCACCACAGCCCCCACACTCCGTACAACCGGTGCAGCACGCGCACCCGCATACGCCCACCCCCGCTTCCGCTCCGATTCCCACACCCACGCCGACTCCGACTCCGACCCCGGCGCCGCCCCCGCGTGAATTTCCCTCTACTCGTCCTTACACCGCCCAGCGGCCGCAGGTTCCCCGTGCGGCACGGCGGCGCCCCGGACCGTCCCGGAAGGCGGTGGTCTCGATCCTGATCGTCGCGGTGCTGTGCTTCGCCGTCGGCGCGTGGGCACTGGCGGCCACGGGCTGACGGCCGTCTTCCGCCGGCAAGCCTGGTGTCTTCCACCAGCGAGCCCGATGTCTTACAGCGAGCCCGGTGTCTTCGACCAGTAAGCCCGGCCGACCGTTCCCAGCAGCAGGCCGTTCGGGGCAACCGTCCCGAAACAGGCCCGGCTACCAGGCAGGCGGCGGCCCGTGCCGTTCCGCCGAGGCCCGGCGCCGGGCGATGAGCGTCCACGCCCCGAGCCCGAGCACCAAGGCCGTCCCGGTGCCGATCCCCGCGTACCCCACCACCCGCAGCATGGCCTTCTCCGAGTCATCGGCGGGCACGCCCATCGGGTCGTCATCCGCCGCGACCGCGTGCTGTTTCGCCGCCCGCCGGTCGGCCGCCGTGAGGCCGAACCCCGCCTCGGCGGGGTCCTTGTCGTAGGTGGGGCCGCTCCGCGCGGCGCCCGCGATCCGCACCCGCAGGACCACCGGCACCGAGCTGTTCAGATGCGGCGCCACCTGCGGCGGATTGAGGGTGACCGCCAGGAAGTACCCGCCGCTGAAGCTCATCGCGCGGACCGCGGAGCCGGTGTTCGCATACCGGTTCCCGTAGGCCACCGGCGCGGTGGTCAGCTCGGTGCGGGGCGACTCGCCGTCCTGCGCGGCGGCGGTGCCCCGCTTCGCGAGTCCGCGCGCCGGGTTGTAGGCGTGCACCGCCAGTGCGCGGTCGAGCAGACGGGTGCTCTGGTCCTTGTCGTCGGCGGGCAGTTCGGCGACGGCGGAGAGGCGCTGCCCCCAGTCGAGGGGCACCCGGTAGAAGTGCGTCTCCCCCGGTGTGATCTCGTCCTGCCACACCCCCGTGCCCAGGGTCGGCGCGTCGGTGAAGCCGCGGCCGCCGCTCCTCGGCCGGGCAGTGCCGTCCGGCGGCTCGGGCGACGGCGTGCCCGAACTCCCCTCCGGAGCCGCCCCGGTGGCCCCGCCCTTCACCGGCGGCTCCACCATCAGCCGGAGCTCCACGGGCCAGCGCTCCGGGTCCTGTGAGCCCGTCTGGCGCTCCACCGTCACCCCGTAGCGCCCCGCCTGGTGGCAGGAGGCCGGACCGGATTGGAGCTGGCGGGAGGCGTAGTCGGCCAGGGGATAGGCGACCCCACTCGTCTCGATCTTCGGGGCCGCGGTGCCGCAGATACCCCCGTCGGGGCTCTCCAGAGTCACCTTCACCCCGTCCCGGTAGGAGGCCACTCCCGCCCCCGGCCGGGGTGCCGCGACCACCGAGACGTAGGCGGCGGACTTCGCGTCGAGCGTCACGCCGTAGTACCGCTTCTCGCCGGGCCCGAGGCTGTCGACGTAGGTGCGGCCGGCCGTCAGGGACGGCGCGTCGGCGGCCCCGTCGGCGCCGTGTATCCGGCTGCCCCGGGGCTCGTACGCCCGGGCTCCGGCGGCGTCATCAGCGAGGGACGTCCCCTGCGCGGCGGCCACCACGCACAGCGCCGCCACCGCGGCGAGGCCGGCCCTGACCTTGCGGCGGTCCTTCATCGCGCGTCACTCCTCGTCGTACCGGCCGGTCGGCCCGTTCAACTTTGCCTGTGCAAGCTGTTCGTTTGCGAGAGTGAAACAGAAGGCCCCCGGTCATCCCATCCCCCGGCGCCCCCGCACCTTCCCCGCCACGGCGCCAGTAAAGCCGACGGGGCCCCGACCGCTCCAGCGGTCGGGGCCCCGTGGCGGGACTGTCGTGGGGGCTCACACACCCGAACCTGCGGGCACGGAGTCGGTCGCCTCCGTCCACAGATCCTGCTCGGCGCGATCCGCCTGGATCTGGCGGTACACGAGGAGCCCGCCGATGGCGGCCAGTGCGACCAGGAGAAGCTTCTTCACCGCGCTACCTCGTCTCTTTCTTGACGTAGGGGACCTCTGGCGCCCGATGATACACACCGACCGATACCGATCGGTGACCTATGCCCGGCATGGGCCGGACGAGAAATCGGGCTGGAATCGGGGGCCAACTTCCGGCCCCCATACGACATCAGCCTGACCGGAGATGATCTCCGACCAGGCTGATCGTGTCGGTGGGGCTAACAGGACTTGAACCTGTGGCCTCTTCCTTATCAGGGAAGCGCTCTAACCGTCTGAGCTATAGCCCCGCGCTGCACCGAAAGATTAGCGCACCACCTGCCCTGTCCCAAAATCGGTAACGGCGGGCCGCTACTCGTCCTCGGCCAGGGTCAGCTCGACCCCGCCCACGAAGCCCGCCGACAGGTTGTAGATGAAGGCCCCGAGCGTGGCCAGCGCGGTCGCCAGCACCACGTTGATCACGGCGATGACCGCGGTGAACCCCAGGGCGCGCGGCAGCGACAGGAAGGACTCCAGGTCGAACCCGGAGCCCTTCTGCGACTCCGTCGCATCGCTGATGGTGCCGCCCACCGCGCTGAAGACGCCCATGGCGTCCATGACCATCCACAGCACCGCCACGGCGATCACGGTACAGATCCCCAGCGCGATCGCGAGCAGGAAGCTGACCTTCATGACCGACCACGGATCGACCTTGGCGACCCGCAGCCGCGCCTTACGGGTCCGCGGCGCCGGCCGGGCCCCCGCCGTGGGCGCCGTTTGCGTACGGGGGCGGCGGGCGGCCGTGGTGGCCTGCTGCTGCCCCGACTGCCCCGGCACCCCGGAGCCGCCGCGGCCGGTGCCGCCGCCGGACGGCGGCGCGTACGCCTGCGGCGGGTGGTACGGCTGCGCGGGCTGGGAGGGCGCAGAACGCTCGCTGGGGAGCGGGCTGGAGTACTGGGGCTTCGGCTGCGGATCGCGCTGCGGCCGGAGCTTCCGGGTCTCCGTCACCGCGCCGGCCGCGGAGTCCCCGGCCGGGCCACGGGCGCCTTCCCCGGCGGCGGTGCCGCCCGCCGAAGTCGGGGCTCCCGATCCCGGACGCCCTCCGGCGTCCGCACCGCCGCCCGCGGCACCCGTGGCTCCACTCACGACTTACTCCTCGGTCTCATCGGCCGGGGGCGAGGTGCCCTCGGCCGCCTCGGACGCGGCCTCCTCGGCTGGCGCGTTCCCGGTCTCGGATTCCTCCTCGACCTCTTCAGCCTCGCGACCGGCCTCGGCGTTCCGGGCGATGCCGACAACGGCATCGCGCTTGCCCAGGTTGATCAGTTGGACGCCCATGGTGTCACGGCCCGTCTCCCGGACCTCATTGACCCGGGTACGAATCACGCCACCGCTGAGCGTGATGGCGAGAATCTCATCGGTCTCCTCGACCACCAGCGCCCCGACCAGGGAACCGCGGTCCTCGACGATCTTCGCGGCCTTGATTCCGAGGCCGCCGCGTCCCTGGACGCGGTACTCGTCGACATTGGTCCGCTTCGCGTACCCGCCGTCGGTGGCGGTGAACACGAACGTACCGGGCCGGACCACGTTCATCGAGAGGAGCTCGTCGCCCTCGCGGAAGCTCATGCCCTTCACACCGGAGGTCGCGCGCCCCATCGGCCGCAGCGACTCGTCCGTCGCCGTGAACCGGATGGACTGCGCCTTCTTGCTGATCAGCAGCAGATCGTCCGCGGAGGAGACCAGTTCGGCGCCGATCAGCTCGTCCTCGCGGCCGTCCTCCGTCTCCCGCAGGTTGATGGCGATCACACCGCCCGAGCGGGGCGAGTCGTAGTCCTTCAGCGGGGTCTTCTTCACCAGGCCGGACTTGGTGGCGAGCACCAGGTACGGAACCGCCTCGTAGTCCCGGATCGCCAGGATCCGCGCGATCCGCTCATCCGGCTGGAACGCCAGCAGGTTCGCGACGTGCTGGCCGCGCGCCTCCCGGCCCGCGTCCGGCAGCTCGTACGCCTTCGCCCGGTAGACCCGGCCCTTGTTGGTGAAGAACAGCAGCCAGTGGTGGGTGGTCGAGACGAAGAAGTGCTCGACGATGTCGTCCTGCTTCAGCTTCGTCCCGCGCACCCCCTTGCCGCCGCGCTTCTGCGAGCGGTAGTCCTCGGTCTTGGTGCGCTTCAGATAGCCGCCACGCGTGATCGTGACGACGATGTCCTCCTCGGCGATCAGGTCCTCGATGGACATGTCGCCGTCGAAGGGCACCAGCTTGGTGCGCCGGTCGTCGCCGTACTTCTCGACGATCGCGGTCAGCTCCTCGCTGATGATCTGCCGCTGCCGCTCCGGCGAGGCCAGGATCGCGTTGTACTCGTCGATCTTCGCCTGGAGCTCGTCGTGCTCCTGGACGATCTTCTGACGCTCCAGGGCGGCCAGCCGCCGCAGCTGCATCTCGAGGATCGCGTTCGCCTGGATCTCGTCGATCTCCAGCAGGCCCATCAGGCCCTCGCGTGCGATCTCCACCGTGTCGCTGCGCCGGATCAGCGCGATGACCTCGTCGATGGCGTCCAGGGCCTTGAGCAGACCGCGCAGGATGTGCGCCCGCTCCTCGGCCTTGCGCAGCCGGAAGCGGGTCCGGCGGACGATGACCTCGATCTGGTGCGTGACCCAGTTGCGGATGAACGCGTCCAGCGAGAGGGTGCGCGGCACACCGTCGACCAGCGCCAGCATGTTGGCGCCGAAGTTGGTCTGCAGGTCGGTGTGCTTGTAGAGGTTGTTGAGGACGACCTTGGCGACCGCGTCCCGCTTGAGCACGATGACCAGGCGCTGGCCGGTGCGCGAGGAGGTCTCGTCGCGGACGTCCGCGATGCCGCCGATCTTGCCGTCCTTCACCAGGTCGGCGATCTTCTGCGCGAGGTTGTCCGGGTTCACCTGGTACGGCAGCTCGGTGACCACCAGGCACTGCCGGCCCTGGATCTCCTCGACCTCCACGACCGCGCGCATCGTGATCGAGCCGCGCCCGGTGCGGTACGCCTCCTCGATGCCCTTACGGCCGACGACCAGCGCCCCGGTCGGGAAGTCCGGGCCCTTGATCCGGTCGATCAGGGCGTCGAGCAGCTCCTCCTGGGTCGCCTGCGGGTTGGCGAGGAACCACTGGGCGCCCTCGGCGACCTCGCGCAGATTGTGCGGCGGGATATTGGTGGCCATGCCGACCGCGATGCCCGCCGAGCCGTTGACCAGCAGGTTCGGGATGCGCGACGGCAGGACCGTCGGCTCCTGGTTACGGCCGTCGTAGTTGTCCTGGAAATCGACGGTCTCCTCGTCGATGTCCCGGAGCATCTCCATGGCCAGCGGGGCCATCTTGCACTCGGTGTAGCGCATGGCCGCCGCGGGGTCGTTGCCCGGGGAGCCGAAGTTGCCGTTGGAGTCGACCAGCGGCATCCGCATGGACCACGGCTGGGCCAGCCGCACCAGGGCGTCGTAGATCGACGAGTCGCCGTGCGGGTGGTAGGTGCCCATGACGTCGCCGACGACGCGGGCGCACTTGTAGAAGCCCTTCTCGGGGCGGTACCCGCCGTCGTACATCGCGTACAGCACCCGCCGGTGCACCGGCTTCAGGCCGTCCCGGACGTCGGGCAGCGCACGGCTCACGATCACGCTCATCGCGTAGTCGAGGTACGAGCGCTGCATCTCCGTCTCGAGGCCGACCGCCTCGACGCGGAGGGCGGCGCCTTCGGCGAGCTCGTCGGGGGTCAGGTCGTCGGTGGTGTTCGGAGTGTTCTCGTCGGCCATTGCTGGTCAAAGTCCTTGTCGTGGTCTGCGGCTGGGGGCCGACTCAGATGTCGAGGAAGCGGACATCCTTGGCGTTGCGCTGGATGAACGAGCGCCGTGCCTCGACGTCCTCACCCATCAGGACCGAGAACAGGTCGTCGGCCTGCGCCGCGTCGTCCAGGGTGACCTGGCCGAGAACGCGGTGGTCGGGGTCCATCGTGGTCACCCGCAGCTCTTCGGCGTTCATCTCGCCCAGACCCTTGAAGCGCTGGACCGAGTCGTCCTTGATGCGCTTGCCCTGTTCCCGGCCGGCCTGGATCAGCGCGTCCCGCTCCCGGTCCGAGTACGCGTACTCGAAGTCGTCCCGGCCCCACTTGATCTTGTAGAGCGGCGGACGGGACAGGAAGACGTGCCCCGCCTCGACCAGCGGGCGCATGAAACGGAAGAGGAAGGTCAGCAGCAGGGTGTTGATGTGCTGGCCGTCGACATCGGCGTCCGCCATCAGGATGATCTTGTGATAGCGGAGCTTGGCGATGTCGAAGTCCTCGTGCACGCCGGTGCCGAAGGCGGAGATCAGCGCCTGGACCTCGTTGTTCTGGAGGATCTTGTCGACGCGGGCCTTCTCGACGTTGAGGATCTTGCCGCGGATCGGGAGGATCGCCTGGTACTGCGGGTTGCGGCCGGACTTGGCCGAGCCGCCGGCGGAGTCACCCTCGACGATGAAGATCTCGCACTTCGACGGGTCGTTGGACTGGCAGTCGCTCAGCTTGCCCGGCAGCGACGCGGTCTCCAGCAGGCCCTTGCGGCGGGTGAGGTCGCGGGCCTTACGGGCCGCGACCCGGGCGGTGGCCGCCTGGATCCCCTTGCGGACGATGTCCGCCGCCTCGTTGGGGTTGCGGTCCAGCCAGTCGGCGAGGTGCTCGTTGACGATCTTCTGGACGAAGGTCTTGGCCTCCGTGTTGCCCAGCTTCGTCTTGGTCTGGCCCTCGAACTGCGGCTCGCCGAGCTTCACCGAGATGATCGCGGTCAGGCCCTCGCGGATGTCCTCACCGGTGAGGTTGTCGTCGCGCTCCCGGAGCAGCTTCTTGTCCCGCGCGTACTTGTTGATCAGGTACGTCAGCGCGGCGCGGAAGCCCTCCTCGTGGGTGCCGCCCTCATGGGTGTGGATGGTGTTCGCGAAGCTGTAGACACCCTCGGTGTACTGGGTGTTCCACTGCATCGCGATCTCGAGGGAGAGCAGCCGCTCCTTGTCCTCGGCCTCGAAGCCGATCACCGTGGGGTGGACCAGCTCGCCCTTGCGGGAGTTGAGGTAGGTGACGAAGTCGACGATGCCGCCCTCGTAGTGGTACTTCACGGAGAGCGGCTTGCCCTCCTCGTCCACATGGGCCTCGCGCTCGTCCGTCAGCGAGATCGACAGGCCCTTGTTGAGGAACGCCATCTCCTGGAAGCGCCGGGACAGCGTCTCGAAGGAGTACTCGGTGGTCTCGAAGACGTCCGGGTCCGCCCAGAAGGTGACCGTGGTGCCGGTCTCCTCCGTGGCCTCGTTCCGGGCCAGGGGCGCGGTCGGCACTCCCGTCTTGTAATCCTGGGTCCAGCGGTAACCATCCGTCTTGACCTCGACCGACACCTTCGTCGACAGGGCGTTGACGACGGAGACGCCGACGCCGTGCAGACCGCCGGAGACGGCGTAGCCGCCGCCGCCGAACTTGCCGCCCGCGTGCAGCACGGTCAGCACGACCTCCACGGCCGGCTTCCCCTCGGAGGGGACGATGCCCACGGGGATACCGCGGCCGTTGTCCACGACGCGAACGCCGCCGTCGGCGAGGATCGTGACCTCGATGCTGTCCGCGTGACCGGCCAGGGCCTCGTCGACGGAGTTGTCGACGACCTCGTAGACGAGGTGGTGCAGGCCGCGCTCACCGGTGGAACCGATGTACATACCGGGTCGCTTGCGGACCGCCTCCAGCCCCTCCAGGACGGTGATCGCGCTGGCGTCGTACGACGGCGAAGCCAGAGCCTCGCCGGCGGGGGTGGACGGGATGTTTTCGATGGGGTTGCCGGAATCGGCCACGAAGCGCCCTTTCTGGCACAGCACAAGCCGTCTCCGGGCAGGCGGGAGCGGCTGCGTCGTTCAACATGTGTCCGCGAGCGCTCGGTGCGCCAGCGGCGACGGTGTACGGCCCCAGTCTACCGGTAGCGCCGACAAGAATGGGGGCTTGCTGGCGCCTGAGTCCGCATGTGCCGCCCTGAACCGGCTGCCACCGACTCCCCATATGCGGGGACGGGCTCCAAGAGGCTCACACCGCCACTCAGCGCTTCGGGCTGTCAACCACCGGCTACCGTGACCGGCGTCTCAGCGGCCACCCTGTGACCAAGGGTTCACGCCACGGCACACGCGCCCCGGTCAGCCGTAGGTGTCCCCCGGGCCGGTGGAGCCCGGAGAGCGCAGCGGCCCGTAGCGGGGGGCCGGGCCGCCGGGGCCCAACACCTTGATCATCTTTACCGTGCCATGGCCCAGATCCGCGTTCAGCCGGGCGACGAGCTGCGGGGCGAGCAGCCGCAGCTGGGTCGCCCACGCCGTGGAATCACAGCGCACCGTCAGCACCCGGGCGTCCTCGTCGTACCGCTGCGGCTGGCAGTGCTGCGCCACCTCGGGCCCCACCATCTGGGGCCAGCGGCCCATCACCCCGCCGACCGCGGCCGGGGCCTCCCAGCCGCGCTCGGTGATCAGCCGGTTGATCGCCGCACCGAGCGGAAGCGGATCGCGGCCATCGGCGCGTGCGCCGGAGCGCAAGCCTCCTCTGCGCGCCTGCTTCTTCTGCTGGGCCGCCGCTCCCCGGGCACGCGCCTGCTCCTTGGCGGCACGCAGCGCGACGCGCGCCAGATCGACCCCCGAGGGCTCGGGCACCGGCGACGGCCGCGCGGGCTGGTCCATCCGGTCCGTCATACCCGCCGCACCTCCCCCTCGGACACCGCATACCGCGTGCCGGTCAGCACCTGCGGGACGTCGTCCTCCACCGCCGCGGTCACCAGCACCTGCTCACCGGGGGCGACCAGCTCGGCCAGCCGCTCCCGGCGCCGCTCGTCCAGCTCCGCGAAGACGTCGTCGAGCACCAGCACCGGCTCGCCCGCCTCGGTGCGCAGCAGATCGTAGGAGGCCAGCCGCAGGGCGAGGGCGTACGACCAGGACTCGCCATGGCTGGCGTAGCCCTTCGCCGGGAGCCGGCCGAGCTTGAGCACCAGGTCGTCGCGGTGCGGGCCGACCAGCGTGACCCCGCGCTCGATCTCCTGCTTACGGGCCTGGGCGAGGGCGGCCAGCAACAGCTCGTACAGCTCCTCGCGGCTGCCCGCGCCGGCCGGCCCCTCGCCGGCCGAGCCCCGGTACTCCAGCAGCACCGGGCCGCCGCCCGGGGCGAGCTGCTCGTACGCCTTGTCGGCGAGCGGCTGGAGGACCGAGATCAGGTCGAGCCGCTGGGCGAGCAGCTCGGCACCGGCCCGGGCCAGATGCTGGTCCCAGACGTCGAGCGTGGACAGGGCCGCGTCGCCGCCCCCGCTCCGCGAACCGTGGCGCCGGGCCAGGGCGGCGGTCTTCAGCAGGGTGTTGCGCTGCTTCAGCACCCGGTCGTAATCGGAGCGGACCCCCGCCATCCGGGGCGCCCGTGCGGTGATCAGCTCGTCGAGGAAGCGACGGCGCTCGCCCGGATCGCCCTTGACCAGGGCCAGATCCTCGGGCGCGAACAGCACGGTGCGCAGGATCCCCACCACATCACGCGGCCTGACCTGCGAGGATCGATTGATCCGGGCACGATTGGCCTTACCCGGGTTGAGCTCGAGCTCGATCAGCTGCTGCCGGTCCCCCTGGACGACCGCGGCCCGGACCACGGCCCGCTCCGCGCCCATGCGCACCAGCGGGGCGTCGGAGGAGACCCGGTGGCTGCCGAGGGTGGCGAGATAGCCGACCGCCTCGACCAGATTGGTCTTGCCCTGGCCGTTGGGCCCGACGAAGGCCGTGACGCCCGGACCGAGTCCGACCTCGGCCCGGACGTACGAGCGGAAGTCGGCGAGCGACAGATGCGTGACGTGCATGGTGGGCTGCGCCGACCTCCCCCGGCAGTACTGCTTGCTCCACCCCGTGGGGCGGTGTTACTTCTCGCTGCTCTCGACCGCGTGGCCGCCGAACTGATTGCGCAGCGCGGCGATCATCTTCATCTGCGGCGAGTCGTCCTGGCGGGAGGCGAACCGGGCGAAGAGCGACGCGGTGATCGCGGGCAGCGGCACGGCGTGGTCGATCGCCGCCTCCACGGTCCACCGGCCCTCACCGGAGTCCTCCGCGTAGCCGCGCAGCTTCGTCAGGTGCTCGTCGTCGTCCAGCGCGCGGACGGCCAGGTCCAGCAGCCAGGAACGGATGACCGTGCCCTCCTGCCAGGAGCGGAAGATCTCGCGGACGTCGGTGACCGAGTCCACCTTCTCCAGCAGCTCCCAGCCCTCGGCGTACGCCTGCATCATCGCGTACTCGATGCCGTTGTGGACCATCTTGGCGAAGTGGCCCGCGCCGACCTTGCCGGCGTGCACGGCGCCGCCCTCGCCCTCGGGCTTGAGCGCGTCGAAGATCGGCTGGACCTTGGCCACGTGCTCGGCGGCGCCGCCGTACATCAGGGCGTAGCCGTTCTCCAGGCCCCAGACGCCGCCGGAGACACCGCAGTCGAGGAAGCCGATGCCGCGGGCGTTGAGCTGCTCGGCGTGCTTCTCGTCATCGGTCCAGCGGGAGTTCCCGCCGTCCACGACGATGTCCCCGGGCGACAGCAGCTCGGCCAGCTCGTCGATGGTGATCTGGGTGGGGACGCCCGCCGGGACCATGACCCACACCACACGCGGACCCTTGAGCTTGCTGACGAGCTCATTGAGGCTGTGGACATCGGCGACGTCCGGGTTGCGGTCGTATCCGATGACGGTGTGGCCTGCGCGGCGAATGCGCTCGCGCATATTGCCGCCCATCTTGCCGAGGCCGATGAGACCGAGCTCCATCAGTGATCCTTCGTGCCGTAGTCCGTTGCGTTTCGCGGTGGGTCCGAGCCTACGCCCGCGGGTAACCGCACAGATGTGGGCTACACCTGCTCATTCGCTCGGGTCTCAGCCGCTCAGTCGGACCGGCATGATCAGGTACTTGTACGCCTCGTCCGCCTCCGCGTCCATGGCCGGCTTGCCACTAAGCAGAGCGGGCTTGGTCGAGGTGGTGAACGACAGTTGGGCGACCGGCGAGTCGATCGCGCTCAGGCCGTCCAGCAGGAACGTCGGGTTGAAGGCGATCGAGATGTCGTCGCCCTCGAGCTGGGCGTCCACCCGCTCCACAGCCTGTGCGTCGTCGCTGGATCCGGCCTCCAGGATCAGCACGCCCTGCTCGAAGGTGAGCCGCACCGGGGTGTTGCGCTCGGCGACCAGGGCCACACGCTTGACGGCCTCGACGAACGGGGCGGTCTCGATCACCGCGACCGAGTTGAACTCGGTGGGGAAGAGCGTGCGGTACTTGGGCAGGTCGCCCTCGAGCAGCCGGGTGGTCGTACGGCGCCCGGCGCCCTCGAAGCCGATCAGACCCTCACCCGCGCCCGAGCCGGACAGCGCGAGTGCGACGGTGTCACCGCTGGTCAGCGACTTGGCGGTGTCCAGGAGCGTCTTGGCGGGCACCAGCGCGACGGCGGAGACGTCGGGGGCCTCGGGCTTCCACAGGAACTCGCGGACCGCGAAGCGGTAGCGGTCGGTGGAGGCCAGCGTGACGGTGTCGCCCTCGATCTCGATCCGGACGCCCGTGAGCACCGGCAGGGTGTCGTCACGGCCGGCGGCGATGGCGACCTGGGCGGCCGCGGCGGCGAACACCTCACCGGGGACGGTGCCGGTCGCGGTCGGCATCTGCGGCAGCGCCGGGTACTCCTCCACCGGCAGGGTGTGGAGGGTGAACCGCGAGGAGCCGCAGACCACGGTCACCCGCACCCCGTCGCTGGAGATCTCCACGGGACGGTTGGGAAGGGCGCGGCAGATGTCGGCGAGGAGCCGGCCGGAGACGAGGACCGTGCCGTCGTCCTCGGTGTCGGCCTCCACGGACACCCGGGCCGAGACCTCGTAGTCGAAGCCGGAGAGGCTGAGCGCGCCTTCCTCCGCCTTCATCAGGATGCCCGCGAGGACGGGCACCGGCGGTCGGGCCGGAAGGCTGCGGGCCGTCCAGGCCACCGCCTCCGCGAGTACATCGCGCTCCACCCGGATCTTCACCGTAAGCCGCCTCCTGCTGTTGCTGGCTCGCCCTGCTGGCCTTCGTCGTCGGCTGTGTCGCCGGAGACCAGTCTGACGTACGCCGCCGACAGTCGGTGCGGCTCGGGGTCAAGTCGGTGCGCGAGGTGTCGGGCGGCTCGGCCCGAGGTTGTGCACAGGCCCCACTTCGAAGCGAGTTTCCCGCTATCTCTCTGTGGTCGTAGTAGTAGGGCCTGTGGAAACCGTGGAAAACTGACTCTGCCCTGGTCAGCGGCGCTTTTTTGTCCACCGGTCCTGTGGGCGGAGGCAGTGGACAACCAGGACTGTCTGTGGACGCCGAAGAGTTCTGCACACGCGATGCACAGACATCGCCCGGTTCTCCCCAGCGCCGTCCCCAGTTTTACCCACCTTCCCCACAGCCCAACCCGCCTCCTTGGTGTGATGCCTTTCACTCGCCCCGGTGACCGTGGCCGTTTCGTTGCCGAACAGTGGACAGCGGTGTGGAGAAGCTGTGGGCAACAGGCTCCCGGCTGTGGGTTGCCGGTGGACAAGCCGGTGCGCCTCCGGTGGGCATCTCGTTCATCCACAGTCTGTGGACATCCGTCGACCACAATTCCACACCCGCCTGACCTCGGGCGATGGCTGCCTTTCCACACAGGCTGTGGATGCGATCGGGACAACTCGCATGTCCCCAGGGTGTGGACGCGGGATGGGCGGTGAATCTGTGGAGAACCCGGTCGGCCGGGCGCGGAATCGAACAGTCCCGGAGCGGTGAATGACGAAGGGCGCCCCGGGAGTTGTCCGTCCCGGAGCGCCCTTCAGCGGTTCGCGGTGGCCGTACGCGCCCTTCTCAGCCGTTCTTGATGCGGTTGGTCAGCTCGGTCACCTGGTTGTAGATGGAGCGCCGCTCGGCCATCAGCGCCCTGATCTTGCGGTCGGCGTGCATGACCGTCGTATGGTCGCGGCCGCCGAACTGCGCGCCGATCTTGGGCAGCGACAGATCGGTCAGCTCCCGGCAGAGATACATCGCGATCTGCCGCGCGGTGACCAGCACCCTGCTGCGGGAGGCACCGCACAGATCGTCGACCGTGTGCCCGAAGTAGTCGGCGGTCGCGGCCATGATCGCGGTCGCGGTGATCTCCGGGGCCGCGTCCTCGCCGCCCGGGATCAGATCCTTCAGCACGATCTCGGTGAGGCCGAGGTCCACCGGCTGCCGGTTCAGGCTCGCGAAGGCGGTGACGCGGATCAGCGCGCCCTCCAGCTCACGGATGTTGCGGGAGATCCGCGAGGCGATGAACTCCAGCACCTCCGGCGGCGCGTTCAGCTGTTCCTGCACCGCCTTCTTACGGAGGATCGCGATCCGCGTCTCCAGCTCCGGCGGCTGCACATCGGTGATCAGACCCCACTCGAAGCGGTTGCGGAGCCGGTCCTCCAGGGTGACCAGCTGCTTGGGCGGCCGGTCGGAGGAGAGCACGATCTGCTTGTTGGCGTTGTGCAGCGTATTGAAGGTGTGGAAGAACTCCTCCTGCGTCGACTCCTTGCTCGCCAGGAACTGGATGTCGTCGACCAGCAGGATGTCCATGTCGCGGTAGCGCTTGCGGAACGCGTCCGCCTTGCCGTCGCGGATGGAGTTGATGAACTCGTTGGTGAACTCCTCGGAGCTCACGTAGCGCACCCGGGTGCCGGGATAGAGGCTGCGTGCGTAGTGCCCGATGGCATGCAGCAGGTGGGTCTTGCCCAGCCCGGACTCCCCGTAGATGAACAACGGGTTGTACGCCTTGGCCGGCGCCTCGGCCACCGCGACCGCCGCGGCGTGCGCGAAGCGGTTGGACGCGCCGATGACGAAGGTGTCGAAGAGGTATTTGGGGTTCAGCCGCGCGGTCGGCTCACCGGGGCCGGACGCGGGCGCGGGCTGGGCGGCGAGCGGGCCGGGGGCGCCGGTCTGCGAGGGCAGGACGGGCGGTCCGCCGCGGGCGCGCTCCAGCGGATCGGGCAGGTCGTGGCGCTGCTGCTCGTACGGCGGACGCTCGAGCCCTGGTCCGGGGCCGCCGGGGCCGCCCGGTCCGGGGCGCTCGGCGCCCGGACCACGGTAGTCGCCGCGCGGCTGCTGGTCGTACGGCTGCTGGTCGTAGCCGGACGAGGTGTGCTGGGAGCCGTAAGGGTCGCTTTCGGGGAAGCCGCCGAGCCGGGGCTGCTGCCAGCCGTAGTCGTCACGGGGCCGCGGCCAGCCGCCCGGTCCGGGGCGCGGCTGCTGGTAGCCGGGGTACGCGGGGCGGGCCGACGGCAGATCGTCCGGTGCCGGGCGGCCGTAGCCGTCCCGGCCGTCGTAGCTCTCGTAGGACTCGCGCTGCTCGCGCTGGAGCTGCTGGGGGACGACCGGTTCGCCGGCGGACTCGTCGACGGTGATCGCGATGCGGATCGGGCGGCCGCACTCCCGGCTGAGCGTTTCGCTGACGATGGGGGCCAGCCGGCCCTCCAGGACGCCCTTGGCGAATTCATTGGGGACGGCGAGCAGCGCGGTGTCGGCGACCAGCGCGAGGGGCTGGCACCGCTTGATCCAGTGCTCGTCCTTGGCCTCGACGCCCTGTCCGCCCTGTCCCGAGCCCTCTCCCAGAAGCCGCTCGAGCACACGTGGCCAGACTGCGGCAAGATCGGCGGGTACGTCAGCCACAGGGCACGCTCTCTCACTCGCTGGGTGGGGGACGCCGACAGGTCCCACGAATGCGTGGTTCTCGGGACGGGCGTGAAGGAATCGGAGCCCGGCCACGGTAGTCAGGCCGGGGTTCGCGGTTCAAGTCGTTGTCCACAGGGTGTGTACAAATGTGCCATGCGATGTCGCCGGGCGTTCCCCTGCCCCTGGGGTGGAGGAAAGTCCGCTGTCAGGGTGTCGGCCACCGGTTTGACCGGATGGCGTAACCGCGCGTACCGTAAGCAAGTCGAGTTGTCGATGGCTGCTGCCGCCTGCCTCCGATGGGCAAGGATCACGGGCCGATGATCCGTGGTCGTGAAGCGGTGCACTCGGGCGTATTGCGAGCTACTCGTGGGCGCACGGTGACAGCCAAGCGATAGACCGCCACCATCCGATTCATTTCTGGAGCCCCCGAGTGAGCAAGCGCACCTTCCAGCCGAACAACCGTCGTCGCGCGAAGACCCACGGCTTCCGGCTGCGTATGCGCACCCGTGCCGGCCGCGCGATCCTCGCGTCCCGCCGCAGCAAGGGTCGCGCCCGCCTGTCGGCCTGAGCAGCCTGACCCAAGGTCCATGACGTGCTGCCTACCGAGCATCGGCTGAGGCGGCGCGAGGACTTCGCGGCCGCGGTACGCCGAGGACGCAGGGCCGGTCGCCCGCTCCTTGTCGTGCATCTTCGCACCGGCCTCACCAGCGGTGACACGGACCCGCACGCACCAGGGGAGAGTGCTCCCCCGGCGCGTGCGGGTTTCGTCGTGAGCAAGGCGGTCGGCGGTGCCGTCGTCCGTAATCTGGTGAAGCGGAGGCTGCGCCATCTGATGCGGGACCGCATCGACCGTTTTCCCGCAGGTAGCCTTGTGGTCGTACGGGCGCTGCCCGGTGCGGGTGAGGCGGGTCACGACCAGCTGGCCCGCGATCTCGACACGGCAGTGCAGCGGCTACTGGGAGGGGTGCCGCGATGAAGTACCCGCTGCTGTGGTTGATCAAGCTGTACCAGTGGACCATCAGCCCGATGCTGGGACCGGTCTGCAAGTACTACCCGTCCTGCTCGCACTATGGCTACACGGCCATCGACCGGCACGGCGCGGTGAAAGGAACGGCGCTGACGGCCTGGCGCATCCTGCGCTGCAACCCGTGGTCGCTCGGCGGCGTCGACCACGTTCCGCCCCGGAAGCGTCCGGTGTGGCACCAGCGGCTGCGGAACCGCCTCGGCGGGCATCCGGCTGTGGAGCCTGCCGCACAGCCCGAGACCCAGCCCAACGCCCAAGGAGCCTGATTCGTGGACACGATCCTCGGTCCTCTTTATGACGTAGTTTCCTGGATCATCGTCCAGTTCCACTCGTTCTACAGCCTCATCTTCGATCGGGACAGTGGCTGGGCGTGGGGTCTGTCGATCGTTTCACTGGTGGTGCTGATCCGTGTCTGCCTGATCCCGCTCTTCGTGAAGCAGATCAAGTCGACACGGAACATGCAGGCGCTCCAGCCGAGGATGAAGGCGATCCAGGAGCGCTACAAGAACGACAAGCAGCGTCAGTCCGAAGAGATGATGAAGCTCTACAAGGAGACGGGCACCAACCCGCTCTCGAGCTGTCTCCCGATCCTGGCGCAGTCGCCGTTCTTCATTTCGCTGTACCAGGTCCTGAACCACATCGCGAACAACAAGACGGTCGGCGTCATCGACCAGTCGCTGCTGGACAGCGCCCGTAACGCGCACATCTTCGGTGCTCCGCTGTCAGTGAAGTTCATGTCGTCGGCCGACAAGGTCGCGTCGCTCGGCGCCTCGCTGACCGATGTGCGGGTCGTGACGATCACCATGATCGTCCTGATGTCGGCGTCGCAGTTCTTCACCCAGCGCCAGCTGATGACCAAGAACGTCGACCTCACGGTGAAGACGCCGTTCATGCAGCAGCAGAAGATGCTGATGTACGTCTTCCCGATCATGTTCGCCGTCTTCGGTATCAATTTCCCCGTCGGTGTCCTCGTCTACTGGCTGACCACCAACGTCTGGACCATGGGTCAGCAGATGTTCGTCATCCGCCGTAACCCCACCCCGGGCAGCGTCGCCTTCAAGGCCCGCCAGGAGCGGCTGCGGGCCAAGGGCAAGCTGAAGGAGGAGCCGGCCGAGGTCGCCGCGAAGCAGGCCGTCGAGGCGGCGCGTGCCAACCGTCAGCAGCCCAAGCGGCAGACCAAGGCGCAGCGCGCCACGACCGGTCACAGCAGGGCCACCGCGCAGTCGGCTTCCTCGGTCTCCACGCAGAAGTCCGCTCAGACCCAGCAGCAGGGCGCGGGGCAGAAGAAGGGCGCGCAGGGCGGTAAGCCGGCCGGCGGTTCGGCTTCCGGCTCCTCCCGTGGCGCCAAGTCCGGTCAGCGCAAGGGCCAGCAGCGCCCCAAGCACCCGTCCAAGAAGTAACGAAGGAGTCCATCCGTGACGGAAGGCACCACCCCGGCCGCCGAGGGTGTCGACACCCTGACCCGCCTTGAGCAGGAAGGGGAGATCGCGGCCGACTACCTCGAGGGGCTGCTGGACATCGCGGACCTCGACGGCGACATCGACATGGACGTCGAGGCCGATCGCGCAGCGGTGTCGATTATCAGCGACTCGACCAGCCGGGATCTGCAGAAGCTGGTCGGCCGCGATGGCGAGGTGCTGGAAGCCCTTCAGGAGCTGACCCGGCTCGCGGTCCACCGGGAGACCGGCGACCGCAGCCGGCTGATGCTCGACATCGCCGGATACCGGGCCCGTAAGCGTGCCGAGCTCACCGAACTGGGCACCAAGGCCGCCGAGGAGGCGAAGGGCACCGGTGAGCCGGTGAAGCTCAAGGCGATGACGCCCTTCGAGCGGAAGGTGGTGCACGACGCGGTGGCCGCCGCCGGGTTGCGCAGCGAGTCCGAGGGCGAGGAGCCCCAGCGCTGCGTGGTCGTGCTCCCGGTCTGAAGCGGTTCCGCATCGTGATCCACGGCCCCGTCTGTGCGCAGACGGGGCCGAATCTTGTCAGCCTTACATCATCGTTCAGCACAGTGTTCGGTACGGAAGGACGGTCCCCGTGACGGAAGCAGCGGAGCTCCCCCCGGCGCCCCCCGAGGCAAGGGATGTGTTCGGTGACCGCTTCCCGGAGGCCGTCCGGTATGGCGAGCTGCTGGCCGATGTGGGAGTGACACGCGGGCTGATCGGCCCGCGCGAGGTGCCGCGGCTGTGGGAGCGGCACCTGCTGAACTGTGCCGTGCTCTCCGAAGTGGTTCCCGAGAGGGTCACCGTCTGCGATGTGGGGTCGGGGGCCGGGCTCCCCGGTATCCCGCTCGCCCTCACCCGGCCGGACCTTCAGATCACGCTCCTGGAGCCGCTGCTGCGCCGGACGAACTTCCTGCGGGAAGTGGTGGAGCTGCTGGGGCTGGACCATGTGACGGTGGTGCGTGGCCGTGCCGAGGAGGTTCTCGGCAAGCTGCCGCCGATGCATGTGGTGACGGCCCGGGCGGTGGCCCCGCTGGACCGGCTGGCCGGCTGGGGGGTGCCGCTGCTCCGCCCGTACGGCGAGATGCTGCTGCTGAAGGGTGATACCGCCGAGGAGGAGCTGAAGCACGCCCGGGCCGCGCTGAGCAAGCTGGGCGTGGTGGGGACCTCAGTGCTGCATGTCGGTGAGGGTGTGGTGGACCCGCTGTCCACGGTGGTGAGGGTGGAGGTCGGCGAGAGCCCCGGAGGTGTGCGCTTCGCCGCGAAGCGGGCCAAGGCGGCTCGCCGGGGGCCGCGCCGTCGGCCCTGAGTAGCGGGCGTTGCTCCATACAAGCTGGCAAAACTACGCATACCGGAGTGTCGCAACGAATCAACGGGGCCTCCCGTGCATCGTGTTTCACGTGAAACGTCGCTCCCTGCTGCATGGAATCATCAGTCGCGGTCGTGCGGCGGCCTTGCCCCGCGACCGCCGACTTCGTACGAACGTGGATTCATCCACAGGAGAACGGGCCTCGCTGGTTCACGACCCCAAAAGCATGGCAGGCTCTGTTTATTGCGAGCCTGATGTCGAGGAGAGTGAATCCTTGCGGTCCGACGCCAACATCGCGGGGCCGATGACCGATCCGGTCCCCGGCCCCCGTACCGAATCGGCGGGGGAGGATGTTTCACGTGAAACACCGCCCCCGATGGACGACACCCCTATTGGTCGTGCCGCTCAACTGGCGGTAGACGCCTTGGGACGTGCCGGTGAGGGGTTGCCCAGGCCGGAGCAGACCCGGGTGATCGTGGTCGCCAACCAGAAGGGCGGGGTCGGCAAGACCACCACCACGGTCAATCTGGCCGCATCGCTCGCCCTGCACGGTGGTCGAGTCCTGGTGATCGACCTCGACCCGCAGGGCAATGCCTCGACGGCACTGGGGATCGACCACCATGCCGAGGTTCCATCGATCTATGACGTACTGGTCGACAGCAAGCCGCTGTCCGATGTGGTGCAGCCGGTCCCGGATGTGGAGGGGCTCTTCTGCGCTCCGGCCACCATCGATCTCGCCGGTGCCGAGATCGAGTTGGTTTCCCTGGTGGCGAGGGAAAGCCGGCTGGAGCGGGCCATCCAGGCGTATGAGCAGCCGCTGGACTACATCCTGATCGACTGTCCGCCCTCGCTCGGGCTGCTGACGGTCAACGCGCTTGTGGCCGGTGCGGAAGTGCTGATCCCGATCCAGTGCGAGTACTACGCGCTGGAGGGGCTCGGGCAGTTGCTGCGGAACGTGGATCTGGTGCGGGGTCATCTCAACCCCAAGCTCCATGTCTCGACGATCCTCCTCACCATGTACGACGGCCGCACCCGGCTGGCCTCTCAGGTCGCGGACGAGGTGCGCAGCCACTTCGGCAGTGAGGTGCTCCGGACGAGCATTCCCAGATCTGTGCGTATCTCCGAGGCTCCCAGCTATGGGCAGACCGTCCTCACCTATGACCCGGGGTCGAGTGGGGCGCTCTCCTATCTCGAGGCGGCTCGTGAGATCGCACTCAGAGGCGTCAGCGTGCACTACAACAGCCAGCACGCTCATGCCTTGCCCGAGCTCAGCCAGCACGATCAGCACAGCATGCAGGAGGGGATTCAGTGAGTGAGCGACGCAGAGGACTGGGCCGTGGGCTCGGTGCCCTGATCCCTCCCGCGCCGAAGGGGGCGGACAACACCGTGCCCGCGGCGGGGGCGGGAGCGGTCACGGCGACCGGGGCCACCACCTCACCGACCACGGTCCCGGTGCTTACCCAGGAGCGCGGAGTGGCGGCGGCCAAGGTGGCCGGACTGTCCACGCACACCGTTCCACAGGAAACCGAGCCCGCACCGCGGGAGAAGGAGCCCGAGGCGGCGCCGGTGGTGGTCCCGGACGAGGTGGCCGGCGCCCACTTCGCCGAACTGCCGCTGGACTTCATTACCCCCAATCCCCGACAGCCCCGTGAGGTCTTCGACGAGGACGCGCTCGCCGAACTGGTCACCTCGATTCAGGAGGTCGGTCTCCTCCAGCCCGTCGTCGTACGGCAGTTGGCGCCGGAGCGCTATGAGCTCATCATGGGCGAGCGCCGCTGGCGGGCCTGCCGTGAGGCCGGGCTGGAGAAGATCCCCGCGATCGTCCGGGCCACCGAGGACGAGAAGCTCCTCCTCGACGCGCTGCTGGAGAACCTGCACCGTGCTCAGCTGAATCCACTGGAAGAGGCGGCGGCGTACGACCAGTTGCTGAAGGACTTCAACTGCACGCATGACGAACTGGCCGACCGTATCGGGCGCTCACGTCCACAGGTCTCCAATACGCTGCGGCTGCTGAAGCTCTCCCCTTCTGTTCAGCGCAGGGTCGCGGCGGGGGTTCTCTCCGCAGGCCATGCCCGGGCGCTGCTCTCCGTGGACGACGCGGAGGAGCAGGACCGGCTGGCCCATCGCATCGTCGCCGAGGGGCTTTCGGTGCGTGCGGTGGAGGAGATCGTCACCCTGATGGGGTCGCGGTCGGGCGGGACGACGAAGGCCAAGGGTCCTCGGGCGGGGACGAGGGTGGCACCCGCGCTCACCGATCTCGCCTCGCGTCTCTCCGATCGGTTCGAGACGCGGGTGAAGGTCGACCTTGGTCAGAAGAAGGGAAAGATCGTCGTCGAGTTCGCCTCGATAGAGGATCTCGAGCGAATCCTCGGCACGCTGGCTCCCGGTGAGGGACCGGTGCTGGAGCAGCCTCTCTCCTCCGAGGGCGGAGCGGCGGACGAGGACGAGTGAGTCACGGTCCGTGCGGCCATGCCGCGCGGAAGGGCAGTGCGGGGCGGGTCGTGTTCCGACATGGTCGGAACACGACCCGCTGTTTGCCTAAGGGCGGTATCGGTGCAATCTCGGCACGGATACGATGCGATCAGATAGGGCGGATCCATGTGGAGGCGCCGCATGTGGAGGGCAGGGCCATGCGATCGGTGAGCCGCACCGGACTGTTGGCCACAGGATTGGGCCTGGGGGCTGTCGGTGGTTTCGTCGGCAGTCTGCTCAGGGAGCGTAGTGCGCTGTCAGCCGCCCGTGCCGCGGCTGGCCACGAAAGTGAAGGACTGGCTTCATGGGGCGTCGGCTCGTACCGCTCACGCTGGACAACCTCCCGGACATCCCCAAGCGCTGCCGCGCCTGTGTCTTCTGGGAACTCGATCCGGTCAGCGGTGAGGCAGCGGTAAGGGCCGGGCGGCCCGAGCTGGAGAAGGAAGCCTGGATCTCGGCCGTATTGCTGGAGTGGGGATCCTGCGGTCGGGTCGTCTACGTCGACGAGGTCCCGGTGGGCTTTGTGCTCTACGCGCCTCCGGCGTATGTGCCGCGCTCCACGGCCTTCCCGACCAGCCCCGTCGCGGCGGACGCCGTGCAGCTGATGACGGCATGGCTGACGCCCGGGTACCAGGGCCAGGGGTTGGGGCGGGTGATGGTGCAGACCGTCGCCAAGGACCTGATCCGCCGGGGCTTCAAGGCGATCGAGGCGTTCGGGGACGCCACCTGGAAGGAACCGGCGTGTGTGCTGCCCGCCGACCACCTGCTGGCCGTGGGCTTCAAGACCGTACGGCCGCATCCGCGCTATCCCCGGCTGAGGCTCGAGCTGAGGACGACGATCTCCTGGAAGGAGGATGTCGAGCTGGCGCTGGACCGGCTGCTCGGCGCCGTCCAGAAGGAGCCGGCGCTTCGGCCGCTGTAGGCCGTTCCACGTGAAACACGAAGGGGCTGCCCATGAGGGCAGCCCCTTCGTGTGTACGAGGGTGAGGCGTTCGCTCAGCCGATGAAGTCGGCCAGGTCGCGCTCGATGGCGGCCTTCGGCTTGGCGCCGACGATCGTTTTGGCGACCTCGCCGCCCTGGTACACATTGAGCGTCGGGATGGACATCACGCCGTACTTGGCGGCGGTCGCCGGGTTCTCGTCGATGTTGAGCTTGGCGATGACGATCTTGTCGGGGTGCTCGGCGGCGATGGCCTCCAGCGAGGGGGCGATCTGGCGGCACGGACCGCACCACGCGGCCCAGAAGTCGACGAGTACCGGCTTGTCGCTCTTGAGGACCTTCTCCTCGAAGTCGGCGTCCGTCACGGTGACCGTGGCACCGGCCATGGCAATCTCCTTAGTGGGTTGGTGCAGGGGGTGGATGGCGAAGTCAGACGGTGGCGTCGCCCTGGCCCAGCGAGGCGAGGTACCGCTCGGCGTCCAGCGCCGCCGAGCAGCCGGTGCCGGCCGCGGTGATCGCCTGACGGTAGGT
Source organism: Streptomyces hygroscopicus subsp. hygroscopicus (assembly GCF_001553455.1). GTDB lineage: Bacteria > Actinomycetota > Actinomycetes > Streptomycetales > Streptomycetaceae > Streptomyces > Streptomyces hygroscopicus. The sequence continues at coordinate 32,682 of NZ_BBOX01000097.1, read as the reverse complement.
GTGGTCCACGACGTCGCCCGCGGCGAAGACACCGGGCACGTTCGTCCGGGTGGAGGGTGCGTCCACCTTGAGGTAGCCCTCGTCGTCCAGGTTCAGCTGGCCCTTGAACAGCTCGGTGCGCGGGTCGTGACCGATCGCGATGAACAGTCCGGTCACCGGCAGCTCGGAGGTCTCGTCCTTCTTCACATCGCGGATGGTGAGACCGGAGAGCTTGCCGTCGCCGTGGATGTCCTCGACCACGCTGTCCCAGACGAACGAGATCTTCGGGTCGGCGAAGGCCCGGTCCTGCATCGCCTTGCTGGCGCGCAGCGTGTCCCGGCGATGGACCACCGTGACCGACTTGGCGAACCGCGACAGGAAGGTCGCCTCTTCCAGCGCCGTGTCGCCGCCGCCGATCACGGCGATGTCCTGGTCCTTGAAGAAGAACCCGTCACAGGTGGCACACCAGGAGACACCGCGGCCGGAGAGCTCGTCCTCGCGCGGCAGACCCAGCTTGCGGTGCTGAGAGCCGGTGGCCACGATGACGGTCTTGGCACGGTGGACCGTACCGGCGGAGTCGGTGACGGTCTTGATCTGCTCGCTGAGGTCGACCGCGACCACATCGTCCGGGACCAGCTCGGCGCCGAAGCGCTCGGCCTGAGCCCGCATGCCGTCCATCAGGTCGGGGCCCATGATCCCGTCCCGGAAGCCGGGGAAGTTCTCCACCTCGGTGGTGTTCATCAGGGCACCACCGGCGGTCACGGAACCCTCGAAGACCAGCGGCTTCAAGGAAGCGCGGGCGGTGTAGAGCGCGGCCGTATAGCCCGCGGGCCCGGAACCGATGATGATCACGTTGCGGACGTCGCTCACGGATGTCTTCCTTGTCTCTGCCGACTACCGGACTGCTGCTTGGGCGGACGGGGGTCCGGGTTTCCCCGGAAATCCGCTGTCACCCCACCCAACGGATCCTACGGGTCCGGCATTCCCGGGCGCTGTCAGACAGGGCCTGATGTGCGGTGCGCCTCAGCCACGCGGGTAGGTGCGGGTCACCAGAAGCTCCCCGGGAGAAGACGGGGATTGTGAGACGCAGGACGCGTCGATGACGAAAGCGTCGACGAGCGAGCTGTCGGAGGGGTGCGGCAGGACGACGATATAGGCGGTCCGGCCGTCGTAGGTGTCCCGCTGTGCCGCGAGAGCCGGTTCCTTGCGGCCGGTGCCGCTCTGGACGCAGGACGGCACGTACGGGTCGTCGTCGGCACGCAACGGCACATCGGGTGTGTTGTCCTGCCCGGTGACGCCCTTCGAGGCGGTGGACTTCCGCTCGGCGAGCAGTTCGTGCACGCGGTCCTTGAGGGTGCCCGAGGAGAGGGTGGATTTCCCGGGGCTGGCATGAGCCTGGGTGCCGTGGTCGCCCTGATCGTCGGAAGAGCCGCCCGGGATGAAGAGGGAGCCGATGCCGATCACTGCCGCGGCGCATGCGCCACCGAGGACGGCCTTGCGCCAGCGGCGGGCGCGGCCCGGGCGGGTGCCGGGGCCGGTCGATCCCCGTCCCGGCCCGGTGGCCCCCCGCGGGCGTCCGGCGGGCCGGTCCGTCACGGTGGACGGCGTGGAGACGGGCTCCGCGGCATCGGGCCCGGAGCTGCCGGAGGCGGTCCCGGCCGTTTCACGTGAAACTGGCGAGGGCGTCGAGGCCGGATCCGGAGTTTCACGTGAAACATCGGAGACGGCCTCGGGGGCGGTCGCGTCGAGAAGCGCTTCGGCGGCCAGGGCCGCGTCGATACGGCCCGCGACATCGGCGGGCATCCGCACCGGCCCCGGCAGGGTCCCGAGCATGGAGCGGATCTCGTCCAGGGATGTCCATACATCCGCGCACAGCACGCAACTCGCGAGGTGAGTGCGCACATCGACGGCGCGGGACGGAGAGAGCAGACCCTCGGTGAGTGCGGAGATCTCCGCGACTTCAGGGTGCTCGTCCGTGTCCGTCGAGGATGTCACGCTCGCCCACCTCCGCCCTTCACGGCATCTGTGTCGTTCGGTCCTGCCGTCGGTGGGACGGACGTCCCCTGCGTCCGGTTCCTTCCCCCGTCCGAGGGTGAGCTATCCCTCCCCTTGGGGTGGAGATGTGAGAGCAGCGGCAGCAGTCGAGCACGGCCCCGAGCGCAGCGGCTCTTCACGGTGCCGGTGGGAACGTCCAGAACCCTTGCCGCCTCCGCGACGGGATAGCCCTGCATATCGACGAGCACCAGGGCCGCACGCTGCTCGGGAGGAAGCGTGCGCAGCGCCCGCAGCAGCTCACGGTGGAGATCACCGCGCTCGGCGGGCGCGGCGGCCGACTCATGGGGTTCCAGAAGCTGCTCGAGCCGCTCGGTGTCGTCGACGGGCGAGGTGCGGCGGGACGCGGCCTTGCGGGCCCGGTCCAGACAGGCGTTGACCGTGATGCGGTGCAGCCAGGTCGTCACGGCGGACTGGCCCCGGAAGGTGTGGGCGGCGCGGTAGGCGGACACGAGCGCGTCCTGGACGGCGTCGGCGGCCTCCTCCCGGTCGCCGAGGGTGCGCAGCGCCACCGCCCAGAGTCGGTCGCGGTGGCGCCGCACTATTTCGCTGAAGGCGTCCGGGTCGCCGTCGACGTGCCGGGCAAGGAGCTCGCCGTCGCTCGCCCCGCCGATGGTGGCGTCGTCCAACGGTTGCGCCCCCTCCCCGATCAGCCGGCTCAGCCGGTGAACTTCACTTCGGTGATCGCCTGCTTGTAGCCCGCGTTGCTGTAGCTGGCGGCGTCGTGGGGGGAGTATGGCATGGCGGTGATCCAGACCAGGACGTAGCGCGCCTTGGCCTCGCCGTTGACCTTGATGTCCGCGGATGCGCCCGTGCTCTTGACGGAACCGAGCTTCTTGAACCCGGCGACGGGGTCGGAGGCTGATACGGACGGCGTCAGGGAATCCGTCTTGTACAGCGACACCGCCGTGAAGGAGCCCTTGAAGCGCAGGCCGATCGAGGCACCGCCGAGCTTCTGCTCGGAGCCGAGATCGTAGATCAGACCGACTCCCTTCTTGACGCTGGGAGCCAGCTCCGGACCGTCGTTGAAGCTGCTGGTGTGCCAGAACGTCGAGGGGTCGCCGTCGTGGGTGCGCGGTGCTTCGTCCTTGTGCTGGTCGATGCCGTCCGGGTAGAACTCCACGGCGTCCTCGATTTTCAGCGGCTTGCTGACAACCTTTCCGGCCTTGCCGTCGTCCTTCTCACCGGTGGACTTGCTCGGACCGGTCTTCTCGTCCTTCAGGAGGGTGTCCGCGAGCTGCCAGCTGCCAAGGCCCAGCGCGGCGATCAGCAGGGCGGAGACGGTCCACTTGAGGGCCTTGCCCGTGCGGCTCTGCAGCGGCGGCGGAGGTGGCACGGGAGCGGCTGCGGGCGCGGTGCCGCCCCGGGCGGAGGACTGGCCGTACAAGCCCTGTTGGTATGTCGTGCGTTGATACGCCGGGGAGGGGGTGAAGGCGGGCTCGGGCGGCCGGATGCGCGGCATGGCCGCGACGGCCTTGGCCAGCTCCTCGGGGGTGGTGCAGGGCTGGTCCTGACGGGAGGCGGTGGCGCCGTCGTTGACCAGTGCGCGCATCGCGAGCTCGGACAGACCGCGGTGCACTCCGGCGCGGACCTGGTCGGGGGCGATCAGGCCCACGCCCTTGGGCAGCCCGGACAGCCCGTAGGCGTCCGTCTCGTAGGGCCAGCGCTGGGTGAGCGCCGCGTACAGGAGTGCGCCGATCGCCTCGGTGTCGGTGCGCTGGGGGTGTTCGGCGCTGATACCGCGCAGGGCGGCCATGACGGCGAGTCCGCGGATGCGGTACTGGCCGGACTCGGTGCGCAGCACGGATCCGGGGTTCAGCCGCAGATGGGCCAGACCCTCACGGTGGGCGGCGGCCATGGCCTGGGAGACCTGGCTGACGAGTTGGTAGGCGTCGTGCGGCTCGAGCGGCCCGGCGGCCAGCACGGCGGTGAGTTCGGTGGCGTCGGGAAGCCATTCATGGACGACGTAGACGAGGTCGTTCTCCTCGACGGCGTCGAGGACCTGGACGAAGCGGGGGTCGCCCAGCAAGGCCGCCGAACGGGCGGCGGCGAGCACCGGCCTGGCACGCGGGTGGTCGGCGGGCAGGACATGCACCCCGACGGCACGCCGCAGCTTCTCGTCCACGGCACGCCAACTGCTGAATCCGTCCAGACGGGTGACGCACTCCTCCAGACGGTAGCGTCTGGCCAGCTTGTGACCGCTGTGCAGCTCAAGAGGGCTTGTTCCGGCCGAGGCGCCCGCATCGTCGGTGACCGCGGCCTCCGTCCCCTTGCCGGCCTTTTCTTTCGTCCCCGCCCCGTCGGCCGTGGCCTTGCCCGCCTCGGCGGTCAGCGGCTCCTCTCCGCCGCTGTCGGCCACGTCGACGGCAGCCGTGCTCCGTTCCGCCACCGTCGTTCCTGCCTCCCCATCCGTTGCGCCTACTCCGAGCCAAGACAATTGTGCCCACAGTCCGCCGCTATGCACGACACACGGTGGCGGACGATGGTTGTGCTCAATGATCAGCGTCCGAGTCGTCCGCGCACCATACCGACCATGGCCGTCAGTTCCTCAACGCGCATCCGTTTCGCAGCAATGTAGAAGACCGCGACAAGAACGAGACCGCCGCCCAGCAGAGCCGCTAGGGAGCCGGCGATGCCCATGCCGAGGGTCTGCATGATGGCGTAGGCCGCGCCACCGCCCAGCAGGGCAGCCGGGATGCTGGCCCCCGTGAGGCGGGTGTAGGTGCGCACGACGCGCGGGCCGTCCAGGTCGCCGCCCAGCCGGTTGCGCAGCCGCTTCCAGGCCACGCCCACGCCGGCGGCGTAGGCCAGGCCGTAGGCGGCCGCCATACCGGCGACGGCCCAGCGGGCGGGCAGTACGACGTAGGCGAGGGCGGAACCGGCGGCGTTGACGGCGGCGACGATCACCGTGTTGTAGAAGGGGGTGCGGGTGTCCTCGTAGGCGTAGAAACCGCGGAGGACGACGTACTGCACGGAGAACGGGATGAGGCCGAGGCCGAACGCCATGAGGATGTAGCCCATGGCCTGGGCCGTCGCGGTGCCCGAGGTTCCGAACAGCAGGGTGCACAGGGGAATGCCGAGCGCGATGAAGCCGAAGGCGAGGGGGACGATGGCGACGGCGGAGGTGCGCAGGCCCTGCGAGATGTCGTCGCGGACCGCTCCGGGGTCGCCGTCGTGCGCCGCCCGGGAGAGCCTGGGCAGCAGGGCTGCCATCACCGAAACGGTGATGATGGCCTGGGGCATGTTCCAGATGAGCTGGGCGCTGGTGTAGCCGACGTAGCTGGCGCCCGGGTGGCCTCCGTTGTCGGCCTCCGTACCGGCCGCGGTGGCGAGCTGGGTCACCACGATGTTGCCGGCCTGGTTGGCGAGCACGAACAGCACGGTCCACTTGGCCAGCTTGGCGGCCTTCCCGAGTCCGTGGCCGCGCCAGTCGAAGCGCGGCCGGAAGCGGAAACCGGCCGCCCGGAGGTAGGGGAACATCGCCAGGGCCTGGACGGTGAGGCCGAGGAGGGTGCCCAGCCCCAGCAGCCGGATGCCCTCCGGCGTGATGGTCGTGACCCCCATGTTGGAGTTGCTGGAAGTGCCGAACACCCAGATGAAGAGTCCGAAGGTGGCGATGACGACGATGTTGTTGAGGACCGGGGTCCACATCATCGCGCCGAACTTGCCCCGGGCGTTGAGGATCTGCCCCACCACCACGTGCACCCCCATGAAGAAGATGGTGGGCAGGCAGTAGCGGGCGAAGGTGACCGCCACCTCGTTGGCGGGGGGATCACTGGCGATGTCCGCGGAGAGCATGCGGATCAGCGCCGGGGCCGCGAACAGCGAAACCGCGACCAGGCTGCCGAGCACGACCATCGTCAGCGTGAGCAGACGGTTGGCGTAGGCGACTCCGTCGTCGTCGTCCTCCTTCATCGCGCGCACGAGCTGCGGAACGAAGACCGAGTTCAGACCGCCGCCGACGGTGAGGAAGTAGATCATCGCGGGGAGCTGATAGGCGACCTGGTAAGCCTGGCCGAGGCTGGCGGCGCCGAGGCCCGCGACGAGCACCATCTGGCGGAGGAAGCCGGTCAGCCGGGAGACCAGGGTGCCCGCGGCCATCAGCGCGCTGGACTGCAGCAGACCGCCCGCCCGGCCTCCTGAGGGCTTCTTCTGCTGGGGCTCGGCCGCGGGGGCGGTCACCACGGGAGCGGCCACCGTGGGAGCGGCGGCCGTCGCGTGCGCGGACTCGGACCTCGACGGTCCGGGTACCGGTGCCTGCCCCGGTGCGGGCTCCTGCCCGTGCGGGTGATCCGCTGAGCCCTGCGGGTAGCCCTGGGCGGGCCGGGGCTCATAGGGCTGCTGATCGCGGTAGAGGTGGGCGAAGGCGTCCCGCTGCGGCTGCTCCGCCACGCCGTAGCCGTCGTCGGCCCCCGGATAGCCGTGGCCCGGCTGATCGCCGGCGTACGCCTGTCCGTCGGTGTACGGCTGCTGTGCCGCGCCCTGGTGGCCGGGGGCGGCCTCGGAGGGCCAGACCCGCGGATCGGGGCCCTGCGGCGTGGGGGGCTGCTGGTAGTACTGCTCCGGGTAGCCACCCTGCTGCGGGGCGTGGGCGGAGTGCCGGTCGTACAGCGGATCCGTCAGCGGGTCGTGACCGTAGGAATCCTGCGTCGGATACGGGTAGGGCGTGAAGCTGCCCGTCGCGTACGAATCGTCCAGATACGGATCCTGCGGGTAGTACTGCTGGCCGTACCCCTGGCGCGGATCGGCCGGGGGGACCTGGTGGGCGTCGCCCAGATACGGGTCCCGCTGGTGCGGTTCCTGTCCGTAAGGGTCATGGGGGCCGTGAGGCGAAGGCTGCGGCGGTGGTGGCACTCGGCCCTCACCGTCATACGGCGCGTTCATCGCTACCCCACCTCATTGTCCGCTGCGGCCGACCGGCCCCGGCATTGCTCAATGGTCCACTTTCTCACCCGAGCCGGATGGGCCAGTGCTTTGCGATCCGGTGTCCGGCGCCGGGTCACTCGCCTGCCCGGGCACGACGGCGTGAGCGGGGTCACGCCGTTCGGTCTCCTGGGCCTCGTTGTCGTCCTCATCCTGCCCGTGCGCATCCTCGGCGTCTTCCCCGTCCCCGCCGTCCTCACCGCTCCTGGCGGCCGCGCGCTTGCGCTGGATGTAGATCCGGACACCGGCGAGGACCAGCAGCAGCACACCGCCCGCGATCACGAGAATCACGGTCGACGTGATTTCGGTGACATTCACCTCGAACGGCATCTCGTCGCCGTACGGCTGCCCGTCCGGGGTGTAGAGCTGGGCCGAGACCCACACCGGGCCGTTCGCGTTCGCGGTGGTCCCGAACTTCACGGACTGGCTGTGCCCGCCCTCGACATTGACCAGCTGGGGCTCGCTGACCGCCAGCCGGTTGCCCTGGTGGGACCTGAGGACGAGCCGCAGCTCGACCCCCTGCACCAGGTTGTTCTGGACGGTCACCGGGACGGTCGCGCTCCGCCCGGACAGGGTCATGTCCGTCTTCGGCACCAGGCGCACCTTCTTGGTGAGCCCGGACAGATAGGTCTGCACGTCGTTGCGGAAGCCGGCCGCGTTCCGTGCCTCGCCGCGCCACGAGGTCGACATGTCGCGCCTGATCGCGTTCCCGAAGGGAGTGACCACCCGGTACTTGGCGGTGAGGATCGGCTCGAAGTTGTCCAGGGTCCGCTGGGTCTCCTGGATCTTCTGGAACGCCTCGGTCGGCAGTTCCCGGGCGCGCAGCGACCGGGGGTACGACCGGGAGCTGGGCACCCGCTGGGTGGCGTTCGGGTCGGGCTTGGCCTTCGCGGCCTGCCCCAGGCTCAGCGGCTGCGTCCACTGCCCGGAGAGGCCCTCCAGGGCCGCTGCCATCGCCTGCGCCTGGCTGGTGGTGGGCATCCGCTGGGGGGCGACCACGATGCTGCGCTGCTTGTCCGGCGCCTGCAGGTTGATCATCTGGCTCTGGGCCAGGAACCTCTGGATGGCGAGAGTGGAGTTCTCCGCCTTGGACATGTCGCCGGTGAAGGCGGTCGACAGCCGCGCGTCGGCGACCACCGCCGTGTTGCCGCCGCCGATCTGGCGGGCCGCGGTGGGGGTGTAGGAGAGCCCGCCGGTCTCGCGCAGGCTGTCGCTGCGGGCGATGACGTTGTGTGCGCCCGCGGAGGTGGCGACGTCCACGATCGAGGAGTCGATCGCGCCGTCCACCGGCCAGGCGAAGTCCGTGCGCGGTTTCACCCCGAGGACGGTCTCCACGGTCGTGGAGGCGAGCTCGGTGGCGTCCTGGAGGTGGCCGAGGGAGCCGGTGACGTTCTTGCCGCGGTGGGCGAGCGCGGCGAGGTCGGGGTCGGCGAACGGCAGCGCGACCACCTGCTTGCCGTCCACGGCCTTCTGCAGGGCGTCGAGCCACTGCTTGGCGACCGCCTGTCCGTGGCCCGTCCTGGTCCCGTTGCCCGAGCCGTCCTGGACCTCGTACTTCTTCGTCATCGCGTCGACCGTGGCGAGCAGGTCGGGGTCGATCACCCAGGTGATGGGGAGGTTCTTCCCCAGCGCGACCATCTGCTGCAGCCGGCCGCCGGGGGCCAGCTCCGACGCGAGACGGTCGTCCCGGAAGATCGGGGTGCGGTCCTCGTCGTTGTCCGTGCGGGCGGTCACATGGGTCGAGGAGATCAGCGGCCACAAGTAGGTGAGCTGTGACTTCTTCGCGGGTGCGCCCGACTGCCAGGGCAGGAACGTCCGCTCGATGCCCAGCACCTGTGGCCAGGGCTGGCTGGAGGTGCCGCCGGTGAGCGAGACGCCGAGCTGATAGACGCCGTCTTCCCCCAGATGCAGCTGGTTGACCGGTATGGAGAGGGAGAAGTCACGGCTGGCGCCGGCCGGCAGCTTGTCGATCTTCTTGGCGTATTTGCCGCCGATCTCGGTGCCGTCGAGGCCCTCCGCGTAGCCGGTGCGCCGGGCGGCGGTGTCGATCGCGTTGCGGCCGTTCATGGTCGGACCGACGCGGAGGCCGATACGGGCGTCGGAGACCGCGGTCCTGGTGTCGTTGGTGACGGTGCCGCTGACGGTGAGGGTGTCGCTCTTCTTCGGCGCGGTGGGGGTCAGGGAGGTGATGGAGACGTCCACCGACCGTGAGCCGGTGGCCTTGCTCTCGGCGTGGGCGGCGGGGGCCGCCGGAAGCTGCGCCAGGCCCGCGAGCATCGGCGCCGCGGTGAGCAGTGCCGCTGTGCGCCGCAGCCATCGTCGGGTACGAGCGGAAGTTGTCCCCCGGAGGTCTGCCGCATCGGCCACGCGCTCGCCCGTCCCTCGTCGTCAGTAGGTCGTCAGTGGTCGTCACAATGTGCGTCCACGAAATGGTAACGATGCCCGCTGTGACGAAGTGCTGTGGACGGCTCCACAAGATCGTTACGCAGTGGTGGTCGCCTTGGTGTGGAGTCTCCGAGGCGCGCGGCCACGTACTCTGTTTTGTTGTGCCGAACGCCAACAGTGACCGCCGATCCCCGCAGCCGACCAACGAGCTCAGCCAGGTGCAGCGCCGCGCCGTGGGCGAACTCCTGCGGGTCTCTCCCGTTGCCGACGATCTCGCCCGCCGGTTCGAGCAGGCCGGTTTCCATCTGGCCCTGGTCGGCGGCTCGGTACGGGACGCGCTGCTCGGCCGGCTCGGTAACGATCTGGACTTCACGACGGACGCCCGTCCGGAGGAGGTGCTGAAGATCGTCCGGCCCTGGGCGGACGCGGTCTGGGACGTCGGCATCGCCTTCGGCACGGTCGGCTGCCGCAAGGACGTATCCGCCGGAAACGGGTCGGAGCAGGGCTTCCAGATTGAAATCACGACTTATCGGTCAGAAGCCTATGACCGGACATCCCGGAAGCCCGAGGTGTCGTACGGCGACTCCATCGAGGAGGATCTGGTCCGTCGGGACTTCACGGTCAACGCGATGGCGGTGGCACTTCCGCAGAAGGAGTTCATCGACCCGCACAACGGACTGGAGGATCTCGCCGCCCGGGTGCTGCGCACCCCGGGGACGCCCGAGGAGTCCTTCTCCGACGATCCGCTGCGGATGATGCGCGCCGCGCGTTTCGCCGCGCAGCTGGACTTCGAGGTGGCGCCCGAGGTGATCGCCGCGATGACGTCGATGGCCGACCGTATCGAGATCGTCTCGGCCGAGCGGGTGCGCGATGAGCTCAACAAGCTCATCCTGTCGGACCACCCCCGCAAGGGGCTGCGGCTGCTGGTCGAGACCGGGCTCGCCGACCGCGTACTGCCGGAGATCCCGGCGCTGCGTCTGGAGCGCGATGAGCACCACCGCCACAAGGACGTGTACGAGCATTCGCTGACGGTGCTGGACCAGGCCATCGCCCTGGAGACCGGGGGGCCCGATCTGGTGCTGCGGCTGGCCGCGCTGCTGCATGACATCGGCAAGCCCAAGACGCGCCGCTTCGAGAAGGACGGCCGGGTCTCCTTCCACCACCACGAGGTGGTGGGGGCCAAGATGACCAAGTTCCGGATGACGAAGCTCAAGTACTCCAATGATCTGATCAAGGACGTTTCGCGCCTTGTCGAACTGCATCTGCGCTTCCATGGCTACGGCACGGGGGAATGGACCGACTCCGCCGTCCGTCGCTATGTCCGTGACGCCGGGCCCCTGCTGGACCGGCTGCACAAGCTGACCCGTTCGGACTGCACCACCCGCAACAAGCGGAAGGCGATGGCGCTTTCGCGTGCCTATGACGGCCTCGAGGAGCGCATTGCCCGGTTGCAGGAGCAGGAGGAGCTGGACGCGATCCGCCCGGACCTGGACGGCAACGAGATTATGAAAGTTCTCGGTATCCCCCCGGGCCCGCAGGTCGGCAAGGCGTACAAGCATCTGCTGGAGCTGCGGCTGGAGCACGGCCCGATGGGGCGCGATGCCGCGATCGCCGCGCTCCAGGAGTGGTGGGCGGCTCAGCCTGAGGGCTGATCTCCTCACGTTTCACGTGAAACATTGTTCCGGGGGGTGCCCTCCCGGTCATGTTTCACGTGAAACCTGACCATGGCCGCGGTGGCCGCGTAGAGCAGTGCCACACAGATCAGCAGCGTGGCCGAGGTGCCGTCCGGCGGCAGCATCAGGGCGGCGACCGCGGCGGCTCCCACGAAGGCGACGTTGAACAGCACGTCGTAGAGGGAGAAGATCCGACCACGGAACTCATCCGTGACCGCGGACTGCACCACGGTGTCGGTGGCGATCTTCGCTCCCTGGGTGACCAGCCCGAGGACGAACGCGGCGATCAGCATGGGGGCGGGTTCGAAGGGCAGTCCGAGTCCCGGTTCCAGAAGGGCCGCGCTTCCCGCGCACACCATGATCCAGGAGAGCCGGCCGTCCGGCCGGGACGATGTGCGGACCCTGAGCCGGCCGACCGCCCATGGGGTGATCACCGCCGCCACGAAGAAGCCGGCGCCCGAGACGCCGAGCGCCAGCCCCAGAAGTGCGAGCCCCTGGGATTCGGTATCGGCCCACGCGTACCGGCAGAGCATCAGCACCGTCACCGTGAGCGCGCCGTAGCAGAAGCGCATCAGCGTCATCGCGGTCAGTGCCACGGTGGGGTCCCGGCGCTGCAGCAGATGGCGTACGCCCGCGACCAGGCCCCGTGCGGTACTCAACAGGGCTGCGGAAACGCGGGGCTGAAGGGCCGTTGGGTCCGGTCCCAGCAGGCCGGGGGCCATCAGAAGGGCCGTGAGCCCGGCGATCAGATAGAGCGTGGCACCCAGCAGGACGACCAGCGCGTCCGATGAGGTTCCTCCCGGGCCGGAGAGCCGGACGATGAAGGCGAGGCTGCCCCCGGCCGTGGCGGCGAGCGTTCCCGCGGTGGGTGACAAGGAGTTGGCCATGACCAGACGTTCCTGGCTGTCGACCACCCGCGGCAGGGCCGCCGAAAGACCGGCCAGCACAAAGCGGTTGACGGCCGTCACCGACAGGGCCGATACGTAGAAGAGCCACTCCGGCACCTGGCCGAGGATCAGCACGGCGGTTCCGGCGGCCAGCCCCGAGCGCAGCAGATTGCCGTAGAGCAGCACCTGTCGCCGGCGCCAGCGGTCCAGCAGCACCCCGGCGAACGGGCCGAGGAGGGAATAGGGGAGCAGCAGGACGGCCATGGCGGAGGCGATGGCCGTGGCGGAGGTCTCCTTCTCGGGGGAGAAGACCACGTACGTGGCGAGGGCGACCTGGTAGACGCCGTCGGCCAACTGGGACAGCAGACGGACGGCGAGAAGGCGGCGGAAGTCCCGCAGTTGCAGCAGTACGCGGAGATCACGCACAACAGGCATGACGTCAGCCTCACACACCGCACGGGCCTCCGGGGGGATTACCCGGAGGCCCGTGATCATGCGGCGGGCATCAGCGACCGGCGCTCAGCGCTCGACCTCGCCCTTGATGAACTTCTCCACGTTCTCCCGCGCCTCGTTGTCGAAGTACTGCACCGGCGGCGACTTCATGAAGTACGAGGAGGCCGAGAGGATCGGGCCGCCGATACCGCGGTCCTTGGCGATCTTCGCGGCGCGCAGCGCGTCGATGATGACACCCGCGGAGTTCGGGGAGTCCCACACCTCGAGCTTGTACTCCAGGTTCAGCGGGACGTCGCCGAAGGCGCGGCCCTCCAGGCGGACATACGCCCACTTGCGGTCGTCCAGCCAGGCCACGTAGTCCGACGGGCCGATGTGGACGTTGTCGGCGCCCAGATCACGGTCGGGGATCTGCGAGGTGACGGCCTGGGTCTTGGAGATCTTCTTGGACTCCAGACGCTCGCGCTCGAGCATGTTCTTGAAGTCCATGTTGCCGCCGACGTTCAGCTGCATGGTGCGGTCCAGGACGACGCCCCGGTCCTCGAACAGCTTGGCCAGCACGCGGTGCGTGATGGTCGCGCCGACCTGGGACTTGATGTCGTCACCGACGATCGGCACCCCGGCCTCGGTGAACTTGTCCGCCCACTCCTTGGTGCCGGCGATGAAGACCGGGAGCGCGTTGACGAAGGCGACCTTCGCGTCGATGGCGCACTGGGCGTAGTACTTGGCGGCGTCCTCGGAGCCGACCGGGAGGTAGCAGACCAGAACGTCGACCTGCTTGTCCTTGAGGACCTGGACGACGTCGACCGGGGCCTCGTCGGACTCGTCGATGGTCTGGCGGTAGTACTTGCCGAGTCCGTCGAGGGTGTGGCCGCGCTGGACCGTGACACCGGTCGTCGGCACGTCGCAGATCTTGATGGTGTTGTTCTCGCTGGCGCCGATGGCGTCCGCGAGGTCCAGGCCGACCTTCTTCGCGTCCACGTCGAAGGCGGCCACGAACTCCACGTCCTTCACGTGGTAGTCGCCGAACTGCACGTGCATCAGACCCGGCACGCGGGTGTCCGGGTCGGCGTCCTTGTAGTACTCGACGCCCTGTACCAGCGAGGCGGCGCAGTTGCCCACGCCGACGATGGCTACACGAACCGAACCCATTCCGGTTGCTCCCTGTGTGTACTGGACGAGGCCCCGCGGACGCCGGGCCTCACTTGGCGGTGTCATCGGACGGATCCGGCCGGGAACCACCCCGGTGCCGGGGCGGGCCGTCCGCATCTCCTGACTGGTCCTGCTGTGGAGACCGGTCCGCATCCCGATCGGTCGTCCGGTCCTGCCCGGCGGCGCCGCCGCGCTGATCGCGGCCGGCCCGCTCACTCTCGATCAGCTCGTTCAGCCAGCGCACCTCGCGCTCCACCGACTCCATACCGTGTCGCTGGAGTTCGAGGGTGTAGTCGTCCAGCCGCTCGCGGGTACGGGCCATGGCGGCGCGCATCTTCTCCAGGCGCTCCTCCAGGCGGCTGCGCCGCCCTTCGAGCACCCGCATCCGGACGTCCCGTGAGGTCTGGCCGAAGAAGGCGAAACGGACGCCGAAGTGCTCGTCCTCCCAGGCGTCCGGCCCGGTCTGGGAGAGCAACTCCTCGAACCGCTCCTTCCCCGCCGCGGTCAGCCGGTAGACGATCTTCGCCCGGCGGCCGGAGAGGGGCGCGGCGAGAGCGTCCTGCGAGGCGCTGCCGGACTCCTCGATCAACCAGCCGTTGACGACCAGCGTCTTGAGGCAGGGATAGAGGCTGCCGTAGCTGAACGCACGGAACACCCCGAGTGAGGTGTTGAGCCGTTTCCGCAGCTCGTATCCGTGCATCGGGGACTCACGCAGCAGGCCGAGGACGGCGAACTCCAGGACGCCGGAGCGTCTGCTCATTCCCCGCCTCCCCTCTCCTATGAACCTGCTATGCCGAGCTGATGTATCGACTCGATACATCAAGACGATAGAACCGCGCTCTGGGTGGGACAAGGGGGACCACGGTGAACGCCGTCACATCATCAATTCGTGGCACTCAATCTGACGGTTATGGAGTGAAGGTGGCGGGTGGGCTGGTTTTGACCGTGCGTACTCTGTTCGCCATGCAGACCTATGGGAACCAAGTGACGCCGCGATGCGTCCTCGTCCCGGATGCAGTGCGTCCGGTTGCCTGGTGCGACCGGATCGCACATGGGGGGGACCGGAAGCCACCTGCCGCTTTCAGGCGATAGCGCCTGCCCGAGGAGAAGTCGTTCCATGAGCGAGCACCGTCGCAAGCCGCCGCAGCCCCAGGGCGGCGGACGAGCAGCGGCCCGGCGGGCCGGACAGCAGCCGTCCGGCCGCCGCGCAGCACCGACGCACAACGCCGCAGCCGGGTCGGGCGCCACCCCCCATGGGGAGGAGCGTCCTTACGGCGGCCGGGCGGCGGCCCGGCGGGCCGCCCAACGCGGCGGCAGCCGCAGACGAGCATCGGATCCCGGCGCGGGAGGCGCGGGGCGAGGCGGCCGCGGGGGCGGCCGGCGGGCGGCCGGTGGGGGACGCGGACGTGGCTCGGGGGGCGATGGGCGCCCCGCCAAGAAGCGCTTCATCGACTATCCCCGCGCGGGCAAGTCGGGTTTCCGGCGCTGGGTCCCGTCCTGGAAGCTGGTGACGGGAACCTTTCTCTTCTTCTTCGCGGTGCTGCTCGGCGCCGTCGGCATAGGGCTGTGGCTGGTGCAGGTACCGACCGCCCAGGCCGCGTCCCAGACCCAGAAGAACGTCTACTACTGGGCTGACGGCAAGCAGATGGTGGTCTCCGGCGGTGGTGACCTCAACCGCCAGATCGTGCCCCTCAGCAAGATCCCCAAGTCCATGCAGAACGCGGTCATCTCCGCGGAGAACGCCAGCTTCTACGACGACAGTGGCGTCGACCCGATGGGTATCGCCCGCGCGGTCGTCAACATGGCCAAGGGCGGCGCGACCCAGAGTGGTTCGACCATCACCCAGCAGTATGTGAAGAACACCTACCTGGATCAGTCGCAGACCATCACGCGCAAGGTCAAGGAACTGTTCATCTCCGTCAAGGTCGGACTGGACATGGACAAGGACGATATCCTCGCGGGGTATCTCAACACCGCGTACTACGGGCGCGGGGCCTACGGATGCCAGGCGGCGGCGCGCGCCTACTACGACCGGGACTGCGAGGACCTGACCGCGAGTCAGAGCGCCTTCCTGGCCTCCACGCTCAATGGCCCGAACCTCTACGACCCCAACGGCGGCTACGGCGCCGTGGCCACCAAGGAGGCCAACACCAAGCGCGCCAAGGCCCGCTGGGAGTGGATCCTCCGGCGTGAGGTCGCCGTCAACCGGATGTCCAAGAGCGAGGCCCAGAAGTGGATCGACAAGAAGTTCCCGATGCCCCGGGACCCGAAGGTCGCCACGAACAAGCAGGGTCAGATCGGCTATCTCACCGATCTCGCCGACAACTACATCGTCGCCAACACGGGCATCAGCAAGTCGCAGCTGGACAAGGGCGGCTATCAGATCCGCACCACCTTCGACCGGAAGAAGATCAGTGAGCTGACCCGGGCGGTCGAGAAGGTCACCAAGGAGAACATCAAGCCGAAAGAGCGCGACGTGGACAAATACGTCCAGTTCGGCGGTGCCTCGGTGGAACCCAAGACGGGCAAGATCGTGGCCATCTACGGCGGCAAGGACGCGCTGGAGCACTATCGCAACAACGCCGACTACACCGGTGTCCAGGTGGGCTCGACCTTCAAGCCCTTCGTGCTGGCCGCCGCGATGACCAACGGCGTCCGCGATCCCGAGGGCCCACGGGACCAGCCCGACTCCGAACGCACCCTCGTCTCGCCGAAGAGCGTCTACAACGGCGACAACAAGGTGACCTTGCGGGACTACGACGGCACCGTCTGGCACGACAAGGACGGCAGGGAGTGGCACCAGAGGAACGACGGTGACGAGGACAAGGGCCCGATCAGCCTGCGCACCGCGATGCAGTTCTCGGTGAACACCCCGTACATCCAGCTGGGCATGGACGTCGGTACCGACAAGGTGCGGGACGCGGCCCTGGCCGCGGGCCTCAGCAAGGAGCAGCTCGCCTCGATCACCCCGACGTTCTCGCTCGGTACCTCGGCACCCAGCGCCATCCGGCTCGCCGGTGCGTACGCGACCTTCGCGGCCAGCGGCGAGCAGGCCGAGCCGTACTCGGTCGAGCGGGTCGAGGACAAGGACGGCACCGTCTACGACCACAAGAAGGACGTCGAGCTCAAGCGGGCATTCGATTCGAACGTGGCGAACAACGTCACCGACGTCCTGGAGAACGTGGTCCAGCACGGCACCGGCAGCTCGGCGCAGATCGGCCGGCCGGTCGCGGGCAAGACCGGAACCACCGACGAGAACAAGTCGGCCTGGTTCTCCGGCTACACCCCGCAGCTGTCCACCGCGATCGGCATGTGGCGGGTCAACGACCAGGCCAAGAGCCAGAAGTTCCTGTCCATGCGCGGTGTGGGCGGCCAGAAGACGATCCACGGTGCGTCGTTCCCGGCGGAGATCTGGGCCGACTACATGCGCGGCGCCCTGAAGGACGAGCCGGTCAAGGCCTTCCCCGCGGCCACCCCGATCGGTCAGAAGATCTTCGGTGAGGATGCGAGCCCGTCCCCGCCCCCGCCGTCGCATTCGCCGTCGGAGTCGCCGTCGGAGTCGCCCTCGGAGTCGCCCTCGGAGTCGCCGTCGGAGTCCCCGTCCGGCAGTCCGACCCCCACGGACAGCTGCGACCCGCTGGACCTCAAGTGCCACGACAACGGCGGAAACGACAACGGAGGCGAGGAGAACGGAGGCGGGAACGGCTCTCCGGGCGATCCCTCCACGTCGCCGTCCACGGACCAGCCGGGCGGCCCCAGCGGCGGTATCTTCGGCGGCCCGTCCGGGCCCCGCAGGAAGAACTAGCGCCCCGTACGCCCCGTACGACCCGTTCACGACTCGCCGGCCGCGCCGGAGCGAACCCCGCTCCGGCGCGGCCGGCGCCGTTCACGGCCCTGGACGGCCCTCTGCGCCGCTCGCACCCCGCTCCCCGGCCCCGAGCGCCTCCATGCGTCCACGGCGCGCTCAGCGGCCGCTGGGGCGGTCCTGACTTCTCCCGCTGGGCGCGTACGGCAGGATGGAGGCCATGAGCGTGCGCGAGGACCCACAGGCACAGCCCGTCAGGCCGACCGCCGAGGACCCGGTGGCCGCGGCCGGCAGCGAGCTGATCGGTGGGCCGGCCGGACGCCGGGCCCTGCTCGGCACGAGCTGGTGGACTCCGGTGCGGATCGTGGCGATCATCGCCATCGGCATGTTTGCCCTGGGCATGGTGCAGAAGCTGCCGTGCTACGACGGCGGCTGGTTCTACGGCGCCACCGCCCAGTACACCCACGCCTGCTACTCCGACATACCGCACCTCTACAACGGCCGGGGCTTCGCCAACGACCTCGTCCCGTACTTCGACCGCATACCGGACAGCGTCTCGGGCGGGATGCAGTACCTGGAGTATCCGGTCCTCACCGGGCTCTTCATGGAGGTCGCCTCCTGGATGACCCCGCACGGCGGCTCCATCCAGCACCGCGAGCAGATCTACTGGCTGGTCAACGCGGGCATGCTGATGGCCTGCACCGCGGTCATCGCGGTCTGTGCGGCCCGTACGCACCGCCGCCGTCCCTGGGACGCGCTGCCGGTCGCCCTGGCCCCCGCCTTCGCCCTCACGGCCACGATCAACTGGGATCTGCTCGCCGTCGCGCTCACGGCCGCCGCCCTGCTGATGTGGTCCCGCAGCCGTCCGGTGGCCGCCGGTGTGCTGCTGGGGCTCGCGACGGCCGCGAAGCTCTACCCCGTGCTGGTGCTCGGCCCGCTGCTGGTGCTCTGCCTGCGGGCGGGGCGGCTGCGGGCCTTCTGGTCGGCGGCCGGCGGGGCGGTGGCCGCCTGGCTCGTGGTGAACGTCCCCGTGATGATCACCACGGAGGGCGGGGGCCTGCACCTCCGGGACGGCTGGAAGACGTTCTACACCTTCAGCCAGGAGCGCCCCGTCGACTTCGGGTCCCTGTGGCTGATCATCTCGCAGCGCACCGGGAACCCCATGGAGGACGTCAACACCTACGCGACCCTTCTGATGGTCCTGGCCTGCGTCGGTGTGGCGGCCCTCGCCCTGTGCGCCCCGCGCCGCCCGCGCCTGGCCCAGCTGGCCTTCCTGATCGTCGCGGCGTTCGTGATCACCAACAAGGTCTACTCACCGCAGTACGTGCTGTGGCTGGTCCCGCTGGCGGCGCTGGCACGGCCGCGCTGGCGGGACTTCCTGGTCTGGCAGGCGTGCGAGGTGATGTATTTCCTCGGGATCTGGATGTACCTCGCGTACACGGGCAGCGGCGATCAGCACCGGGGGCTGCCCGCGGAGGGCTATCAGCTGGCGATCGCCGTGCATCTGCTGGGGACGCTCTATCTGTGCGCCCTGGTCGTGCGGGACGCGCTGGTGCCCGAGCGGGACCCGGTGCGGCAGGGCGGATCGGACGACCCCGGGGGAGGCGTGCTGGACCGGGCCCCGGACGCGTTCGTGCTGGGAGAGGGGCGGCGCGCGTCCCGGTACGACGGCGCGGCGCTGGTGGACTGGGGCGTTCGCCGGGAGTGAGCTCCAAAGGCGGCACTCACTCCCGGCGGCACGGGTTCAGCGGTCCAGCAGCCGGTCGAACTGCGTCGTGGTGTGCCGCAGATGCGCCACCAGCTCATCCCCCACCTGGGGCGGCAGGACGTCGCTGGGCACGAACAGGATGGACACCTGCATATGCGGCGGCTCGGCGAACCACCGCTGCTTGCCCGCCCACACGAACGGCGAGAGGTTGCGGTTGACGGTGGCGAGACCGGCGCGGGCGACCCCCTTGGCACGGGGCATCACACCGTGCAGCGCCTTGGGGGCCTCCAGCCCGACGCCGTGGGAGGTGCCGCCCGCGACGACGACCAGATGACCGTCGGAGGCGGCCTTCTGCTGGCGGTAGCCGAAGCGGTCGCCCTTGGCCACCCGCGTGACGTCGAGCACCGAGCCCCGGTACTCCGTCGAATCGTGGTCGCCCAGCCACAGCCGGGTGCCGATGCGTGCCCGGAAGCGGGTCTGCGGGAACTGCTGCTGCAGCCGGCCCAGCTCCTCGGCCTTGAGGTGGCTGACGAACATGGTGTGCAGCGGCAGCCGCGCGGCCCGCAGCCGGTCCATCCAGGCGATGACCTCCTCCACCGCGTCCAGTCCGTCGGTGCGGTCGAGCGGGAGGTGGATGGCGAACCCCTCCAGCCGGACGTTCTCTATCGCGGCGTGCAGCTTGGGCAGGTCCTCCTCGGTGACGCCGTGCCGCTTCATGCTGCTCATGACCTCGATGACCACGCGGGCGTTCACCAGGCCGTAGACGCCGTCGACCGACGAGACCGAGCGGATCACCCGGTCCGGCAGCGGCACCGGCTCCTCACCGCGGCGGAACGGGGTGAGGACGAGCAGGTCACCGCTGAAGAAGTCCTTCATCCGGGCCGCCTCGTACGTGGTCCCGACCGCGAGGATGTCGGTGCCGATGCGGGCGGCTTCCTCGGCCAGCCGCTCATGGCCGAAGCCGTAGCCGTTGCCTTTGCAGACCGGGACTATCCCTGGGAACTGCTGGATCACCATCTGCTGGTGCGCCCGCCAGCGCGCGGTGTCGACGTAGAGGGTGAGCGCCATTGGCCGGTCCCGGAACCTTTCTCGTAGCCGCGGTGTATTGGAGGTATGGGAAACAGCGAATCGTGGTCAACGGCGCGACATGTAGATGTCGAGCGCCTTGTGCAGCAGCTTGTTGAGCGGGAAGTCCCACTCGCCGAGGTATTCGGCAGCCTGCCCACCGGTGCCCACCTTGAACTGGATCAGACCGAAGAGATGGTCTGTCTCATCGAGGGAGTCGCTGATGCCGCGCAGGTCGTAGACGGTCGCGCCCAGGGCGTACGCGTCGCGGAGCATCCGCCACTGCATCGCGTTAGAGGGCCGGACCTCGCGCTTGTGGTTCGCGGAGGCGCCGTAGGAGTACCAGACATGGCCTCCGACGATCAGCATCGTGGCGGCGGCCACGGCCTCGTTCTCGTGCATCGCGAAGTACAGGCGCATCCGGTTGGGATCCTCGGTGTTGAGGGCCGTCCACATGCGCTGGAAGTAGCTGAGCGGGCGGGGCCGGAAATGGTCGCGCTCCGCGGTGATCTCGTAGAGCCGCTGCCACTCGGGCAGATGCTCGTAGCCGCCCTGGACGACCTCGACACCGGCCTTCTCGGCCTTCTTGATGTTGCGGCGCCACAGCTGGTTGAAGCCCTTGTGGACGTCCTCCAGGGAGCGGTTGGCCAGCGGCACCTGGAAGACGTACCGCGGCTGGACGTCACCGAAGCCGGCCCCGCCGTCCTCGCCCTGCTGCCAGCCCATGCGCCGCAGCCGATCGGCGACCTCGAAGGCGCGCGGCTCGATGAAGGTCGCCTCGACATCGCGCAACCGCTTGACGTCCGGGTTCTGGATACCGGACTTGATCGCGGAGGCGTCCCAGCGGCGGATGATGACCGGCGGGCCCATCTTCACGGAGAACGCGCCCTGCTGCTTCAGATGCGCGAGCATCGGGCGCAGCCACTCCTCGAGGTTGGGCGCGTACCAGTTGATGACCGGACCCTCGGGAAGATAGGCGAGATAGCGCTTGATCTTGGGCAGCTGGCGGTAGAGGACGAGACCGACGCCGACGAGCTGGCCCGTGGCGTCGAACCAGCCGAGGTTCTCCGAGCGCCACTCCGACTTGACGTCAGCCCATGCCGGTACCTGCATGTGGCTGGCCGCCTGCAGACTCTGGATGTACGCCAGATGCTGCTCTCGGCTGATCGTCCTCAGGGTCAGGCTCATGCGGGGCGCTCCTCGGCAGGTGTGTCCCCAGGGTCGGGGCTCCGGCTCTCGCGCCGAAGCCTACTGCGACAGGGGCACGCCCCGTTCGGGCCTGGGGACAACCAGGCTCCGGCCGGGCTCAGCCGAGCACGCCGCCGAAGAGTCCTCCGTGGGCCATACCGAGGTAGAAACCGACCGCCGAGGCACCGAGCCCGAGGATCAGCAGGAACCGCTCACCGGTGGTCGCGGAGATCAGCTGGCCCCAGGCTCCGGTGATCATTCCGATCAGCCCGGTCCACGAGCTGAGCAGGTGGAGCTGGGTGAAATGCGCCGTTACAAAGGCGATCGCCCCGATCACCAGCGTGGTCACGGCGAGGGTGTTCTCGACGGGATGGGACTTGCCGTCGGTGTCCAGGAAGGAGAGCAAGCCGTGATGGGGTCGTGCTGTCTGTGCCATGGGGCACCTCCAGGAAGGCACATAGAGCAAGGCGGCGAACTGTAATGCCGCTCACACCCGATGTGTACAGATTGCGGGCCAAGACGCCCGGATTTCAAGCGGGAGGCCGTAGCCGGGTACTGTGTACCGTCCGCGGTGGTGTCTGCACAGACGCCGACGCGGAACGCATCACGACCCTCCTGCCACGGAACGACCGTGGCCGCTGAGTCCAAAGGAGGTGGGTTCCACATGCGTCACTACGAGGTGATGGTCATCCTCGACCCCGATCTCGAGGAGCGCGCTGTCTCCCCGCTGATCGAGAACTTCCTTTCCGTCGTCCGCGAGGGCAACGGCAAGGTCGAGAAGGTCGACACCTGGGGCCGTCGTCGTCTCTCGTACGAGATCAAGAAGAAGCCCGAGGGCATCTACTCGGTCATCGACCTGCAGGCCGAGCCCGCGGTCGTCAAGGAGCTCGACCGCCAGCTGAACCTGAACGAGTCGGTCCTCCGGACCAAGGTCCTCCGTCCCGAGACCCACTGACCGCGTAAGCGTTCAGCGGTCATCGGGCCGTATCGCAACGAGTAGCAAGCAGCCCAGCAGTACCCGCCGAGAGGTTCCCCCAATGGCAGGCGAGACCGTCATCACGGTCGTCGGCAATCTCGTCGATGACCCCGAGCTGCGTTTCACCCCGTCCGGTGCGGCGGTCGCGAAGTTCCGCGTCGCGTCCACTCCCCGCACCTTCGACCGGCAGACCAACGAGTGGAAGGACGGCGAGAGCCTCTTCCTCACGTGCTCGGTGTGGCGGCAGGCCGCGGAGAACGTGGCCGAGTCGCTTCAGCGCGGCATGCGCGTCATTGTGCAGGGCCGTCTGAAGCAGCGGTCCTACGAGGATCGTGAGGGGATCAAGCGCACGGTCTATGAGCTGGATGTCGACGAGGTCGGCGCCAGCCTGCGCAACGCCACAGCCAAGGTCACCAAGACCACCGGTCGCGGTGGTCAGGGTGGTTACGGCGGTGGCGGCGGCCAGAGCGGAGGCGGCTGGGGCGGTGGCCCCGGCGGCGGTCAGCAGGGCGGCGGCGCTCCGGCCGACGACCCGTGGGCGACCGGCGCACCGGCCGGCGGCCAGGGCGGCGGTGGAGGCTGGGGCGGCGGCTCCGGCAACTCCGGCGGCTACTCGGACGAGCCGCCCTTCTAGGCCCGGGGCGGTGTTTCACGTGAAACGGCCCGTTTCACGTGAAACAGCGCGCGGTCTGGTCAGGGCGACCAGCACAAACTTCTTGATCACACTGGAGAGAGACAATGGCGAAGCCGCCTGCTCGCAAGCCTAAGAAGAAGGTTTGCGTGTTCTGCAAGGAGAAGATCTCCTACGTCGACTACAAGGACACGAACCTGCTGCGGAAGTTCATTTCCGACCGCGGCAAGATCCGTGCCCGCCGGGTCACCGGCAACTGCACCCAGCACCAGCGTGACGTCGCCACGGCCGTGAAGAACAGCCGTGAGATGGCGCTGCTGCCCTACACCTCCACCGCGCGATAAGGGAAGGGTGACCGAGTCATGAAGATCATCCTCACCCACGAGGTCTCCGGCCTCGGTGCCGCCGGTGACGTCGTGGACGTCAAGGACGGTTACGCACGTAACTACCTGGTTCCGCGTGGTCTGGCGATCCGCTGGACCAAGGGCGGCGAGAAGGACGTCGAGCAGATCCGCCGCGGTCGTCGCATCCGCGAGATCGCTACGATCGAGCAGGCCAACGAGGTCAAGGCTCAGCTCGAGGGCGTCAAGGTGCAGCTGAAGACCCGCGCCGGCGACGCCGGCCGGCTGTTCGGCTCCGTGACCCCGGCCGACATCGCTTCGGCGATCAAGGACGCGGGTGGTCCGGACGTGGACAAGCGCCGTATCGAGGTGAAGGCGCCGATCAAGACCCTGGGTGCGCACCAGGTCTCGGTCCGTCTGCACGCCGAGGTTGCCGCCAAGGTCGGCGTCGAGGTCGTCGCCGCCTGACGACCGCGACGGTCGCCTTCGGCACCGTGCGCCATGCACCGGAGGGCCGCACCCCGTGTGGGTGCGGCCCTCCGCCGTGCGGGGGCTGGACGTCCTGGGGTGCGGGGTGCGGGGTGCGGGGCGCCGTGCCCGGGGCCGCCGTTCCGTCCGGGTGCGTGTTGGAGTGCATCGTGTCGGGGCGTCGTGTTCGAGGACGTCTTTTTCGAGGCACCGTGTCGGAGCGCATCCGGGGCGTGGCTCGGTCCGGCTCAGCCTCGTACCGCGCCGGTGACGATCCAGCGGCCGGAGCGGCTGCGCAGCCACAGGGTCGCCATCCGGACCGACATCATCAGCGCCATGGTGCACCACAGCGCGGTCAGTCCCCCGCCGAGCCATGGCACCAGCAGCGCCACCGGGGCGAAGACGGCCAGGGTGGCGATCATCGCCCAGGCCAGATAGGGCCCGTCGCCCGCCCCCATCAGCACGCCGTCGAGAACGAAGACCACCCCGGAGACCGGCTGGACGAGGGCCGTCACCAGCAGGGCGGGCAGCAGGGCGTCCCGTACCGCGGGATCGGTGGTGAACAGGGGGATGAACAGCGGCCGGGAGGCGACCACCAGCAGACCCAGCACGATGCCCGAGGCGATGCCCCAGTGCACCATCCGGCGGCAGGCGGCCCGTGCCCCCTCCTCATCGCCCGCGCCCAGATAGCGTCCGATGATCGCCTGACCCGCGATGGCGATGGCGTCCAGGGCGAACGCCAGCAGATTCCACAGGGTGAGCACGATCTGATGCGCGGCGATGTCGGTGTCACCGAGGCGGGCCGCGACGGCCGTCGCGATCAGCATCACGGCACGCAGCGAGAGCGTACGGATCAGCAGCGGTGCCCCGGCGTGGGCGGAGGCCCGTATCCCGGCGGCATCGGGCCGCAGCGAGGTGCCATGGCGGCGGGCGCCCCGGATGACCACGGTGAGGTAGACGGCGGCCATGGCGTTCTGGGCGATCACCGTGCCCCAGGCGGAGCCCGCGATGCCCAGCCCGGCCCCGTAGACCAGGGCGGCGTTCAGCGCGGCATTGGCCCCGAAGCCGCCGACGGCGACATACAGCGGGGTGCGGGTGTCCTGGAGACCGCGGAGGACGCCGGTGGCGGCGAGCACCACCAGCATCGCGGGGATGCCGAGCGTGCTGATCCGCAGATAGGTGACGGCGTAGGGGGAGGCGGTGTCCGAGGCGCCGAAGAGATCGACGAGGGCGGGGGCGGTGGGAAGAGCGGCGGCGATCACGGCGGCGCCGAGCAGCAGGGCCAGCCAGATGCCGTCCATGCCCTGCCGGATGGCCCCGGGAACGTCGCCGGCGCCGACGCGTCGGGCCACCGCCGCGGTGGTGGCGTAGGCGAGGAAGACGAAGATGTTGACGGCGGTGGCGAGCAGGGCGGCGGCGACCCCCAGACCGGCCAGCTGGGCGGTGCCCAGATGACCGACGACGGCGCTGTCGACCATGACGAAGAGGGGTTCCGCCACGAGTGCGCCGAAGGCGGGAAGCGCGAGCGCGATGATCTCGCGGTCGTGGTGGCGCAGGGTGCTCCGCGCACTCGTGGAGGTCTGTGTCATGAGGGCAATGTAATCGTCCACAGGTAAGAGACACAAGCCAATAGCAGTCCTTACAAGGCGGCGCGCGGGACGATCTTCTCTGCGCCCTTTGTCGCGATCTTGCGCTGGGGGCAGAAGTTTTTCTTCTGCACAGCCCCTGGATAGAGAAATCGCAGGTCAGGCTTGCCTTCTCGGGGTGATTGCGGGTTTGTCCACAGCGCTGTCCCCCGACCCGTGCACAGGTTCGCGCGACTTACCCACAGGATGGGTCGCATCATCCACATGCCCTGTGGATAACCAAGTTGGCTGGTGGTGCCGACGGGCCTAACGTGGTCCGGCGTCCGCCACCCGATCCGGCCCCGGAACCCCCGGTCTCCGATGCGCCGTGTCCGGAAAGCCGGCCGCTCTGTTGTGTCATAGCCGTGCCGTAGGAAGGACGGGCACGGCGAGGTTCGCTTCGCGGACGGGAGGAGGTGGCGGGGTGAGCGTGCCCGAGCCCATGGACGATCCGTGGGCGGACTCCGGCCCGTCCGACCGCTTCCCGTCCCCCCGCTTCCGCCGCGGTGACGGCGGCGGCCGGGGCGGTCAGCAGGACCGTGACGGAGGCGGCGGCTCCCCCTGGGAGGGCTCCGGCTTCGAGCGCGTACCGCCGCAGGACCTCGACGCCGAGCAGTCCGTGCTCGGCGGCATGCTGCTCTCCAAGGACGCCATCGCCGACGTCGTGGAGGTCCTCAAGGGCAATGACTTCTACCGGCCCGCCCATGAGACCGTCTACCAGGCCATCCTGGATCTCTACGCCAAGGGCGAGCCGGCCGACCCGATCACCGTCGCCGCGGAGCTGACCAAGCGCGGTGAGATCGCCCGGGTCGGCGGGGCCTCGTATCTCCACACCCTCGTCCAGTCGGTCCCCACCGCCGCCAACGCCGAGTACTACGCGGAGATCGTCCACGAGCGGGCCGTGCTGCGCCGCCTCGTCGAGGCCGGCACCCGCATCACCCAGATGGGATACGCGGCGGACGGTGACGTCGACGAGATCGTCAACAACGCCCAGGCGGAGATCTACGCCGTCACCGAGCAGCGCACCAGCGAGGACTACCTGCCGCTCGGCGACATCATGGAGGGCGCGCTCGACGAGATCGAGGCGATCGGCTCCCGCAGCGGACAGATGTCGGGGGTGCCCACCGGCTTCACCGACCTGGACTCCCTGACGAACGGGCTGCACCCGGGCCAGATGATCGTGATCGCCGCGCGTCCCGCGATGGGCAAGTCCACCCTGGCCCTCGACTTCGCGCGGGCCTGCTCGATCAAGCACAACATGCCGAGCGTGATCTTCTCGCTGGAGATGGGGCGCAACGAGATCGCGATGCGTCTGCTCTCCGCCGAGGCCCGGGTGGCGCTGCACCACATGCGCTCCGGCAGCATGACCGACGAGGACTGGACGCGGCTGGCCCGGCGGATGCCGGATGTCTCCCAGGCCCCGCTCTACATCGACGACTCCCCGAACCTGTCGATGATGGAGATCCGCGCCAAGTGCCGTCGGCTCAAGCAGCGCAACGACCTCCAGCTCGTCGTCATCGACTACCTCCAGCTGATGCAGTCCGGCGGTGCCCGGCGCCCCGAGAGCCGTCAGCAGGAGGTCTCGGACATGTCGCGAAACCTGAAGCTGCTGGCCAAGGAGCTGGAAGTGCCGGTTATCGCGCTCTCCCAGCTCAACCGAGGCCCCGAGCAGCGCACGGACAAGAAGCCGATGGTCTCGGACCTCCGGGAGAGTGGATCCATCGAGCAGGACGCGGACATGGTCATCCTGCTCCATCGCGAGGACGCCTACGAGAAGGAGTCACCGCGTGCGGGCGAGGCGGATCTGATCGTGGCCAAGCACCGTAACGGTCCCACGGCCACCATCACGGTCGCCTTCCAGGGCCACTACTCCCGCTTCGTGGACATGGCCCAGACCTGACGCGGACCTGTAGGGCCGCGCGGCTGGGCTCCGCCGACGGGAGATGCGCATGCGCACCGCGCGCTACCGGTCCCGGCCACCTCGGCGGCAGCGGGGACGCCCCGGCCCGGCGAGCACCGGATTGACAGGCGCATTAACTGTAACTAGGTTCGTTACAGTTAGATCGTCGGTCAGATCGTTGCCGCTCAGGTCGCGAAGGGAAGACGGTGGGTCTCAGCAGCAGGAGTGCGGTCGCGATCCACGCGCTCACCATGTTGGCGCGCTGGGGCGACCGTTCGCTGACCTCCGCGGAGATCGCGGACAGCCTGGCGAGCAATCCGGTGCTCGTGCGGCGCATCCTGGGCAGTCTGCGAAACGCCGGCCTGGTGTGGTCCACCGAGGGCCGCGGCGGCGGCTGGTCCCTTGCCCGTGCCCCACGGGACATCACGCTCTACGACGCCTACGCGGCCGTCGAGGAGGGGCGGATCCTGTCGCGGCACGCCCATCCGCCCAGCGACGCGTGCGAGGTCGGCCGCAACATCTCCGCCCTGCTCGAGGTGGAGTTCCGGGACGCCGAACGGGCCATGGAGGAACGGCTCGGCCGAACGACGATCGCCCACCTGCTCCGGCGGGTGCTGGCCAACGAGCGCGAACCCGCGCCGGTGGACAGCTGACCGAGTAATGGCGGAGGCATGCCCTCCGCCACTTTTTCTACCCTAACTGTAACCACGGCGGTGGCAGTCAAGCCGGACGCCGCCCGATCAGGAGTGAGAGCGATGGCCCATGAACCCGAGGTGACCACGAGCACCGAAGGCCGCGATCCCGCGACGTACGACCTCGTCATCCGCCGTGCGCACGTCTTCGACGGCCACAAGGCGCTCGCCGGGCCGCACGACGTCGCCATCAACGGTGGAGAGATCGCCGCCGTCTCGGCAGAGCCGCTGAGGGGCAGGAAGGAGGTCGACGCGGCGGAGGGCTGGGTGATGCCGGGCCTGATCGACACACACCTCCACTTCTACGACGTCCTCGCGGTGTCCGATCAGGAGTCGATGCGGAGGTTCGAGGAGGACGAGCTTCCCGGACGGCTCGACCTGTTCCTCCAGCACGGGGTCACCACCATCAAGTCGGTGGGCGATCCGACCGGGGGGATCCTGGAGACGCGGGCCAAGATCGCTGCGGGCACGCTACGAGGACCGCGGCTGCTGGCGACCGGCTGCGGCATCACCGGGCGCGACGGACATCCCGCGGCCACCGTCTTCGGCGGCAACCCGTGGGCACGCGCACGGTTCACGGGCGAGGCCGACAGCGTGCGGCAGATGCGTGATCTGGTGCATCATCTGGCCGACCGGAAGGTGGACGCGATCAAACTTCTCTCGGAGGGTGCGTGCGCCTGCGCCGGATCGCCCCCGTACGTCTGGCGGAACGCCGCTTTTCCGGTCGCCGTCGAGCTTGTGCGGCTCCCCCTCGATTTCCTTCGGGCGGGCATCGAAACCGGGCACGAGCGAGGTCTGAGGGTGACCGTCCACACGACCCAGCAGGCCGCGGCCCGCGAAGCGATCGAGGCGGGCGCGGACGGCCTGGAGCATGGTGTCACGGTCGAACCCATCACGGATCACTCGCTTGTCGAACTGATGCTCGAGCGCGACATCACCTACACACCGACGCTCTGGATCCACGACGCGACCCATCCGGACACCCGGGGCAACGTCAAGAAGGTCGCCGACGCCGGCGTGCGCATCGCCCTGGGCAGCGACACCTTCAGTGGCCGGGGCCTGTTCGGGGCCAACACCTTGGAGGAGGCCGAGCTGATGGTCGCGGCGGGAATGACACCCGTCCAGTCGCTCGTCGCAGCCACCAGCGGCGCGGCGCGGCAGTGCGTCCGCCCCGATCTCGGCACGGTGGCCCCCGGCAAGCGCGCCGACCTGATCGTGCTGACCGCCGATCCCACCCAGGACATCAGCAACCTTCGCGCACTCGGCATGACGATCCTGAACGGCGAGATCGTCGTCGACAAGCGCTAGCCACGTCCGCGACGCGCCTTCCCGCCACCGTCCTCACCGGTTACCCCGGCGCCGGCACACCGCAGCCGGTGGTCCGTGCCCCCTGAGCGGCCCGCCGGGAGATGCCGCACGTCGAACAGGTCAACGTGCCGGCGACAGCGGGCCCTGCGGGGCCCCGGGCGAGCCGGGTCAGGGCTTCAGCTGGTGGCCCAGGGCCGCCGCCTTCTCCACGCGCCGGGCGAGGACCTGCTCATGGAGGTCCGCCATCTGCCGCAGCGCTTCCTTGCGGTCGCGCTTGGAGAGCCGGTCGATGTAGAGATGTCCCGAGAGGTGGTCGGTCTCGTGCTGCAGACACCGGGCGAAGTAGCCGGTGCCCTCGATCACCAGCGGGTTCCCGTCCTTGTCCGCACCGCGGACCACGGTGCGGTCGGTGCGCGGTACGTCCATCCGCGCGCCCGGTACGGACAGACAGCCCTCGGCCTCCTCGATGAGCAGCCGGTCGGCCGGGTCGGGCTGCTCCAGGACGGGGTTGAGGATGTGACCGACATGCCGTACGCCGTTGTCGTCCGGGCAGTCGTAGACGAACAGCCGCAGGTCGACGCCGACCTGATTGGCGGCCAGCCCGGCGCCCTCGGCGATGTACATGGTGAGGAACATGTCGTCGATGAGGGCGCTCAGCTCGGGCGTGCCGAACTCGGTCACCTCCCGGCAGGGGCGGCGGAGCACCTCCTCGCCGACCTCGGTGATCCGACGCGGGGAACCGCGCTCGGCCTCGGGAGGGAGGGCCGGATAGGAACCGACGGGTTTTCCCTGCACCAGGACGCGCACCGCTGACCTCACCTTTTCCGCCCCCGTTGCTGGTCACGTCCGGCCAACGTAGCAGGGGCGGTTCGGCCGCGGCCCGCTCATGTGTCAGATCGCGTCACCGAGCTCCTCCAGCAGCCGCCGCTTGGTACGGGCCCCGACCAGCGACCGCACCGGCTCACCCGCCCGGAACAGCATCAGCGTCGGCATCGAGAGCACCCCGTAGGCCAGGGTGGTGGACGGGTTCGCGTCCACGTCCAGCTGGACCACCTTCAGCCGGTGGCCCTCCTCCCGGGCGATCTCCGCCAGCACCGGAGCGATCATCCGGCACGGCGGGCACCAGGAGGCGGTGAACTTCACCAGCACCGGCAGCTCCGCCGCCAGCACCTCCTCGGCGAAGGTGGCGTCCGTGACCGTGGCCACTCCCCCGGTGTGCGTCAGCGTCATCTCGTCTCTCCTTCGTGGCCGTCGTGGTGACGGGCGGTTCACTGGCCGGGCGGCGTCAGTTCGCAGCGCGGCTCCGGGGCCCCTTCGGGTGCCGTCGCCGCGGCCTCCAGCTCCGCGCGGGCCCGCTCCGCCTGGGCGAGCTGCGTCCCGACCCGCTCCCGGATGGCGCTCAGCCGGGCGATGCACTCGTCCAGCTCGGCCAGCTTGCGCCGGTAGACCTCCAGCGAGGCGGGGCAGGAGTCCCCGGCCGGATGGCCGGAGCGCAGGCATTCGACGAACGGACGCGTCTCCTCCAGCTCGAAGCCGAAGTCCCGCAGCGTGCGGATCTGCTGAAGCAGCCGCAGGTCCTCCTCGTCGTACGACCGGTAACCATTGCCGGTGCGGCGCGCGGGCAGCAGCCCGAGCGACTCGTAGTAGCGCAGGGTGCGGGTGGTGGTACCCGCCCGTTCGGCCAGCTCTCCGATCCGCATGCTGCGACGGTAGACCTTGACCCTGACGTCAAGGCCAGAGCCCGGCTCCGAAGGGCCCGGACGCCGACGGCCGAAGGACGAACGGCCGGGATTGTCGGACCCTGGCCGTACAGTGCCGACATGACCACACTCGACGCGGACGAGTTCGCCGAGCCGTTGCCCGCCACCCGTCGTGCCCTGCTGCGGCGCGTCGCCCTCGGCCAGGTTGAGGGCCGTGCCCCGTCCCTGGTGGGGGCCGTGGTGCGGGAGGGGAAGCTGGTGTGGACGGGTTCGCGCAGCTGCGTGGAGGGACACGCGCCGGACGCCGACACCCAGTACCGCATCGGCTCCTTGACCAAGACCTTCGTGGCGGTGCTGGTGATGCGGCTGCGTGACGAGGGGCTGCTGGACCTCGGCGATCCGCTGGCCAAGCATCTGGACGTGCCGGAGGCCGGGGGCGCGACCGTGGCCCAGCTCCTCTCCCACACCGCGGGTCTCGCCGCCGAGCCGCGCGGCCCGTGGTGGGAGCGCACGCCGGGGGCGCTGCGGCCCGAGACGGCCGATGTCTTCGGCGAGCGCCCGGTGGTGTACCCCGCGGGCCGCCGCCACCACTACTCCAACCCCGGATTCGCGCTGCTCGGCGCGCTGGTCGAGCGGCTGCGCGGCGCCCCCTGGGGCCAGGTGCTCACCCGTGAGGTGCTGGAGCCGCTGGGGATGGGGCGTACGTCGCTCGAGCCGCGGGCCCCGCACGCCGGGGGATGGGCCGTGCACCCCTGGGCGGATGTGATCCTGCCCGAACCGGCCGAGGACACCGGGCGGATGGGGCCGGCCGGGCAGCTCTGGTCGACCGCCGGGGATCTGGCCCGCTTCGCCGCCTTCCTGCTGGACGGGGACGAGCGGGTGCTCGGCGCCGAGTCGCTCGCCGAGATGCGGGCGCCCGCCGTCGCCCCCGAGGAGGGGGACTGGGACGGCGGCTACGGCCTGGGGACGCAGCTCATCCGCCATGGCGGTCGCTACCTCCACGGCCACACCGGCTCCATGCCCGGTTTCCTGGCCTCGCTGTGGGTGAGCCCGGAGGACCGGCTGGCCGGGATCGCGCTGGCCAATGCCACATCAGGGCCCACGATCGGCGCCATCGCCGCCGACCTCATAGAAATCGTGGCGGAGCACGAGCCCCGTATCCCGGCGCCCTGGCGGCCGCTGCTCGAGGCGGATCCGGCGCTGCTGGCGCTCACCGGCCCCTGGTACTGGGGCGCCCGCCCGTACCATCTGCGGCTGCGCGCGGACCGCGGACTGGAGCTGTCCCCGGCCGCCGGGGCGGGCCGGGCCTCGCGCTTCAGGGCCGAGCCGGACGGCACCTGGACGGGGCTCGACGGCTACTACGCGGGGGAGACGCTGCGCGTGGTGGAGGGTGAGGGCGACGCCCCCGCCCATCTGGACCTGGGCACCTTCGTGTTCACCCGGGAGCCCTACGGCCCGGAGGGCGTGGTGCCCGGCGGGGTCGACCCGGAGGGCTGGCGCGGCCTCTGAGGGGGCCGTACCGCGTCCGGCGGCGGCCCTCGGGGCTTTCCTTGGGCCGGGCGGGGCGGCTCCGCCTTCCGGCTTGACGTCCTGTCCTGGCCGGGGCGGGGTGTGCCGACTGGAGAGGGCTGTGTTCCCGAGTGGGCGGGGCTGTCGTGGCGGGGGCGGGGTGTGCTGGGTGAGTGGGGCTGTCCGGGTCGGGGTGGGGCGCGGCGTGCTGGACGAGCCCGGTTGTCCGGGCCGGGGCGGGGCGTACGGCCGGTGTGGCGGGGGC
>NZ_BBOX01000096.1 GCF_001553455.1 Streptomyces hygroscopicus subsp. hygroscopicus | reverse complement strand
GTTGTGCTGGGTGAGCCGGGCTGTCCGGGCCGGGGCGGGGCGTACGGCCGGTGTGGCGGGGGCGGGCTGTGCCGGGTGAGCCGGGCTGTGGTGGACGGGGCGGAGTGTGCTGTCCGGGCCGGGCTGTGGGGCGGCACACCGGGCGGTGTGGCCGGTGCGCCGCCTCGGCCCCGCTGGGCCATCAGACCGGAGGCCGTGCCGTCCGGCCGACTCGCGGTCAGGTCAGCTGACGTTTGAAGCCGACGTGGCTGGCCTCGAAGCCGAGCCGCTCATAGAAGCGGTGGGCGTCGGTGCGGCTCGCGTCCGAGGTGAGCTGCACCAGCTCACACCCCTCGCGGCGCGACTCCTCGATGGCCCACTCGATCAGCTGAGTGCCGAGCCCGCGGCCGCGCTCGTCGGCGTGGATCCGGACACCCTCGATGATCGAGCGGGTGGCGCCGCGCCGCGACAGCCCGGGGATCACGGTCAGCTGGAGGGTACCGACGGTCCGGCCGTCCCGGACGGCGACCACCAGCCGCTGACTGGGGTCCCGGTCCAGCCGCTCGAAGGCGGCGCGGTAGGGGGCCGGGTCGTCCGGGGTCTCGCGGCCGGCGCCGAGCGGGTCGTCGGCGAGCATGGCCACGATCGCCGGGATGTCATCGGCGGTCGCACGCCGTATGTCGAAGTCGCTCACGCGGAGAGCCTACGCGGGGGCCCGCCGCCCACGGACGGTGGTGACCGGCTCGGGGCCGTACGGGCGTTGATCAGCGCCCACAGCCGGGGGCCACCGCCCGCGCGGCCCGCGCCCGCGGGACGGCGTCCGGCCACGCGGCGCAGGCCCTGGACGGCGTCCGGCCACGCGGCACGTGTCCTGGATGACGTTCAGCCATGCGGCGCATGCCCCGGACGGCGTTCAGCCGCGCGGCGCGCCCCTGGCCTGGGGCGATCAGCGCGGGGTGGACAGCCCCTCGACGGCGGCGACGAGCGGTGCCAGCTCCGGTCGCCGGGCGGCGTCGGCGAGCGCCTCGCGCAGCGCGGCGTCGTTCGTAGGCCGCGCCTCCTCCAGGAGCTTGAGCCCCTCGGCGCTGACGTCGGTGTAGATGCCGCGGCGGTCGCTGGGGCAGATGTAGCGGGAGAGCAGACCGCGATCCTCCAGCCGGGTGACCAGCCGGGTCGTGGCGCTCTGGCTGAGTACGACGGAGTCGGCGAGCTGCTTCATCTGCAGATGTCCGCCCTCGCCGTCATGCTGTCGGCTGAGCACCTCGAGCACGGAGAACTCGCGGACGCTCAGACCGTGCCTGGCCTGCAGCGCACGCTCGGTATGCGTCTCCAGCCGACCGTGCAGGGAGGACAGGGCGCACCAGCCCTGGGCGAGGGCCCGCCCGGCGGGCGGGGTGGTGATGTGGTGCGGCGCGTCCGGCATGGAACCCTCCTCGGTGGGTCAGCGGGTTCCAGGGTAGTGCAGCGATGAAAAAGATCGCGTATGCAATTATCGGTGCCTTATCGCCCGGAACCGTCGCCCCCGGGCGGTGAGCCCCCAGGGCTTGATCACGGAGGTGGCGGTGAGAAAGGCATAGATGCCCAGGCTGACCGACGGTGCCAGGATCAGATCCGTGGTCGGCCCGACCGGCCGCCCCGCCACCACATCGGCCATCGCGGCGTCGATCCGGGCGCGCAGGGCGAAGGCCGTGGCGGCGGTGGTGATCAGCGTCAGCCAGAACTTCACGTACACCCAGCGGTGGCGCGCCAGCCCCCAGGGCGTCCCCAGCGACAGCACGATCCCGCTGGTCAGCGACAGCAGGCTGAGGGGAATCAGCAGCCAGTCGCCCAGCACGTTCATCGACCGGTAGACCGCCCCGGCCTCCTCGGCGGAGTCGGCGACGGCCCCGGTGATCCCAAGGGCCAGCATGCCGAGGGTCAGCCCGAGCCAACCCACGGAGACGACGACATGGACGACGAGGAGGCCCCGGCGCACGGGACGGGTGAGCTGCCGCATGCCCCCACCGTGGCGGGGGCCGGGCCGCCGCGGCGTCTGACGGCGGGAGTATCCGTGCGTACTCCCGACGGTGGCCCGCCCGCCCGGGTGGTGGCGGATCGGAAGGCCGGGGTGGACGGGCGGGGGCCGCGGTGGCTGGGGCGGACAAGCGGGGGCCGCGGCGCCGGGTCGGGAGACCGGGGTGAGAGGCCGGGATGGTGGCGCCGGGCCGGAAGGCCAGGGCGGTGGTGCCGGGTCGGGAGACCAGGGCGGGAAAGGCCGGGACGGTGGCACCGGGCCAGGAGACCGGGACGGTGGGGCCGGGTCAGGAGACCGGGGCTGGAAGGCCGGGTCGGTGGGGCCGGGGCGGCTGCCTCTACGCTCGGTTGTCATGACCAGACTGCATCTGTTCGATCTGGACGGGACCCTCATCCACGGCTCCGCCGCCGCGATCGAGATCTCCCGGCAGCTCGGCCTGGAGCGGGAGATCGCCGCGCTGGAGCGGGCGTTCGCGGGTGGGGAGCTGACGACGCCCCAGTTCGCGGAGCGGGCCTGCGCGCTGTGGGCGGAGCTGACGGAGGACCATGTGGCCGCCGCCTTCGAAGGGGCGCCGTGGCTGGCGGGGATCCGTGAGGTGTGGGCGGACATCCGGGCGCGGGGCGAGCGGTGTGCGGTGATCTCGCTCTCACCGGGCTTCTTCGTGTCACGGCTGCTGGAGTGGGGCGCCGACGCCACCTACGGCTCGGCCTGGCCCTCCGTACCGTTCCGGGACCCGGTGGATCCGGCGGGGATCCTAACCCCGGCCGCCAAGGTCCGGATCGCCGATGAACTCTGCGCGAAGTTCGGGTTGACCAGGGATCACTGCGTGGCCTACGGGGATTCCCTGTCGGACGCCGAGCTGTTCGCGGTGGTACCGGTCTCGATCGCCGTGAACGCCGATCACCATGTGAGCGGAATCGCATCCCACGCCTATACCGGACGCGATCTCCGAGAGGCTTACGAATTGGCGGGCAACTGCTCGTAACTATCGGTAATTACGTGAGTTGGTGGGTGTAACGGATGCGTGCGCCGGGGGCTTGTGCATTCATGCGGGGCCGGTAGGGTCGGGTCCGGTTCCGCCCGGCAGGCTCTACCGGGAGAGCAGAACCGGGCGACCCAGGCCAACCAACGTGAAGGGAAAGCGGTCTGATTTCCCTGGACTTCGGGCTTGAGCACCCGGGGCGGGGAACGAGCGTGGCATGCTGCCCGGAAGAGAGTTACGGAGAGGGCCGGTACGGCCATTCTCGCTTGAAGCCAGTGCACCAGAACGGGGAATTGCGGGCACACTCCGGCAGCGGAAGTGCGAAGACCGACAGGAAGATGTTCGAGGCGAGGCAACCATGGACGCTCCGACCACCACATCGTCGGCCGGCAGCGACGGCTCCGGCGGGAACAGTGGCGACTGGGGCTGGTTCACCCCGAGCAGGAAACCGGCCGAGGACCAGCCCCGGACCCAGGACCGGACCCAGGACCGGACCCAGGACCGGACCCAGGATCGGACCCAGGACCGGCCGAGCGATGAGCGTACGCCGAGCCGCCCGGTGAACCCGGTACGGCCGGTCGGCACCGGAGCCGACCGCCGTACGCCCGTGGAGCCGGGCCCCGCGTCCGGGCCCTGGCCGGGCGACCGTCCGGCGGGCGGCCCCCCGGCCACCGGGCCCGAGGAGCAGCACCAGCGCCCCGATGAGGCCGCCTCCGCCCCGCACGACGTCCGGCCCGGCCTCGACCCCCGGTTCGCCGTCCCCGAGACCGCCTCGCCCGACGCGGTCCTGCTGCGCCGCACGATGGCCGAGATCGAGCCCATCAGCGACAAGGTCACCTCGTACTTCTACGCGCTGCTCTTCGTCCAGCACCCCGAGCTGCGGTCACTCTTCCCCGCCGCCATGGACGCCCAGCGCGACCGGCTGTTCAAGGCCGTGCTGACCGCCGCCCGGCTCGTCGACGACAACGACATCCTCACCGAGTTCCTCTCTCGACTCGGCCGCGGCCACCGCAAGTACGGCACCCAGCCCGAGCACTACCCCGCGGTCGGGGAATGCCTGATCGGCGCGCTCACCCGCTACGCGGTCAACACCTGGAGCGACGAGGCCGAGGCCGCCTGGGTGCGCGCTTACACCCAGTTCTCCCAGATCATGATCGACGCGGCGGCCGAGGACGAGCTGATCGCCCCCGCGTGGTGGCACGCCGAGGTGGTCGGGCATGAGCTGCGCACCCCCGACATCGCCGTGGTCACCGTCCGTCCGGACCAGCCGTACCCCTTCCTGGCGGGCCAGTACGCCTCGGTGGAGACCCCGTGGTGGCCGCGGGTGTGGCGGCACTATTCGTTCGCCTCGGCGCCCCGCCCCGACGGGCTGCTCTCCTTCCACGTGAAGGCCGTACCGGCCGGATGGGTGTCCTCGGCGCTGGTGCACCGGGCCCGTCCCGGCGATGTGATCCGCCTCGGGCCGCCCGCGGGGTCCATGACGGTCGACCACTCCAGTGACAGCGGGCTGCTCTGCCTGGGCGGCGGCACCGGTATCGCGCCGATCAAGGCGCTGGTCGAGGACGTCGCCGACTACGGCCGCCACCGGACGGTCGAGGTCTTCTACGGCGCCCGCAGCGATCACGATCTGTACGACATCGACACCATGATGCGGCTGGCGCGGAAGCATTCATGGCTCGCGGTCCGCCCCGTCGTCTCCGACGGCACGACCAACGGCCTCAGCGGCCAGCTGCCCGACGCCGTGCGGCAGTACGGCCCGTGGAACGCGTTCGACGCGTACCTCTCCGGGCCGCCCGGGATGATCCGCAGCGGCGTCGACGCCCTGATGGGCATCGGTATCCCGTCCCACCGCATACGGCACGACTCCATCGAAGAACTCGCCGCCGCCGCGGAGTAGGGCGCGGGCGGGGCACATGACGGAACACCGATACGAGGCAGGCATTCCGGCAACTCCGGATGGCAATTCAGAGACGGGGACGAGAACCGTGGACAGTGCGGAGCACCTGGACGACCGCGCTTGGCGTCCGGGGAGCGACGGCGAACACCTTCTGCAGCGGCGGCTGGGTACGGTCGATCGCGCCGACCGCTTCTACGACGAACAGGTGCTGGACCACCTCAACGTCCGGATGCGGGAGTTCATCGGCCGTCAGGAAATGTTCTTCCTGGCCACCTCCGACCGGCACGGGGAGTGCGACAGCACCTTCCGGGCCGGACCGCCCGGCTTTCTGCGGGTGCTCGACGCGCGCACGGTGGCCTATCCCGAATACCGGGGGAACGGCGTCCTGGCCAGCCTCGGCAATATCCAGGAAAACCCCCACCTCGGCATTCTCATGGTGGACTTCTTCCGGGACCGGATCGGGCTGCATGTGAACGGCCGGGCCCGGGTGGTCGAGGACGCCGAGATGCGCGCGGCACATCCCGACCTCCCGGTGGACCCGGTGCCGGGCCGGCGCGCGGTGGTGTGGGTCGAGGTGACCGTCGAAGAGGCGTACATCCACTGTGCCAAGCACATTCCCCACCTCCAGAGGGTCCCCGCGCAGCGCCGCACCGGCGGAGCCGACGGCCGGCAGCGCGCCCTCTCCGGTGACCGGGCCCTCGAACACGGCCAGGAACGGGACTGGGGGACGGACGACGTCAAGCGGAAGGGCGGCGACTTCTTCGGTGCCGCCGCCGATGCGCGCGAGGGCCGCCGGCTCCCGCCCACCACACCGGCCCCACCGCCGGACGTCGTGCGAGCGGACGCCCCACGGCCGGACGCCCCACGGCCGGACGTCGTGCGGCCGGATGCCGTCGTGCGACCGGGCCCGCGCACGGAGGAGCTGCGACCGGCCGACCCGAACACCGCAGACCGGCATACAGCAGCCTGGCGCACGGCCGACCTTGGTACGGCCGACCTGCGTACGGGCAACTCGCATACGGGGCATACGGCCGACCCGCACACGGGCACCCCGCATACGGGCGACCCGCAGGCGGCAGACCCACGGCCTGACCTGCCCGGCCAGGTCGCTCCGGCGGCCCCGGCCGTGCCCACGGTCCCGGCGGCCCCGGCCGTCCCGGCCGTCCCCGCTGACCTGCCCGCTCCGGCCGCCGACCCGGCTCCGTGGGCACCGGAGCCCGCGGTCGCGCAGTCCGATCTCAGCCCCGTTCTCCGCCGTTCCGATGTCCGCCCGGAGGTACGCCCCGACGCGAGCCCCGAGACCTGGCGTGCGGAGGCCGAGCGGGTGCTGGCCGAGGCGCATCAGCGGGCGGAGGCGCATCAGCGGGCGGACCGGAAGACCCAGCAGCCGTTCAGCGGCTGGTTCCGCTAGGTCGGTCCCGGTCCGGGACGCCGGTCCCGGTCCGCTGGGCCGGGGTCGTCCGGTAGGCCGGTCCCGGTCAGGGACGCCGGTCTCGGTCAGGGACGCCGGTCTCGGTCCGCTGGGCCGGTCCCGGCCCTGGGTTAGCCGAGGTCGTCCGCGAGCAGCGCCAGCACACCTTCGATGTTGGTGTCGAGATACGCCCGCAGCGACGGCGGCACCACCCCGACCGAGGCGATCCCCTCGCGGGTGAACGGGACGCTCACCACCTCGTACTCCCCGCAGGGCTCGTCCACCTCGGGGCCGTGCCGCCGGGTGAGGTCCATCGAGGCGAGTCTGCAGACGAAGAAGTGCTGCACCTTGACGCCGTCCGC
This sequence comes from Streptomyces hygroscopicus subsp. hygroscopicus, assembly GCF_001553455.1. Lineage (GTDB taxonomy): Bacteria > Actinomycetota > Actinomycetes > Streptomycetales > Streptomycetaceae > Streptomyces > Streptomyces hygroscopicus. The sequence goes on along the minus strand of NZ_BBOX01000096.1, from coordinate 21,072 downwards.
GCCCTCGCCGGGATGGGGGACGGTGTCGACGAAGGCGGGCACCACGTCCGTCACCTTCGCGCCCAGTTCCTCGTCCACCTCGCGGTGCAGGGCCTCGACGACGCTCGAGTCCTCGGGCTCCATTCCGCCGCCGGGAGTGATCCAGTAGGGCGGCTGGCCGGGCTTGGTGCGCTTGATCAGAATCATCCGGGGGGCGGTGTCGCCCTCGAGCAGAATGGCGCGGGCGGTGCGTTTGACCACGGGTCGTTCGGTCATGCAGGACATCTGCCGCGTGTTTCGTCCCGCGAAACCACTTACTCACCAGTCGACAGCCGCGCGTAACAGCCACTCGTGCGCCCGCGCGATATGCGGCAGGGCGAGCGCTCCCGTGCGGACCACCAGGAAATACGTGCGCAGCGGCGGCACCGGCGGGTTGAGCAGCGCCACCACCTCGCCGGCGTCCAGCGCGTCCATGCACAGATAGCGCGGCAGGACGCCGAGCCCGGCGCCCTCCGCGACGCACGCCAGCACCGCGCGCAGATCGGGCACGATGATCGTGCCGGCGGTGACCGGCCGGGCGTCGAAGACGGCCGACCAGTAGCGGGTGATCAGCGGCAGGCTCTCATGCACCTCGACGACGGGCAGCGCCTCCAGTGCGCTCACCCCCTTGACCTGGAGCACCGCGGGACCGCCGAGCCGGGCGGCCCAGCGCGGGGCGGCGACCAGCACATGCTCCTCGTCGCACAGCGGGGTCGCGGCCAGCAGCCGGCCGCGCGGCCGGGCGGTGGTGATGGCCAGGTCGTGGTGGCCGGCGCCCAGCCCCTCGAACAGCTCCTCGGCGCTGCCGAAGGCGCAGCGCACCGCCAGGCCCTGGGTGACGAGGGTGGCCAGGGCGGGCAGGGCGCGCAGCGCGGTGAACTCCGGAGGGCCCGCGAGGTGCAGGGTGCGCAGGGGGGAACGGTCGTCCAGGCCCACCTCGGCGATCTCCACCAGGGCGTCGAGATGGGGCGCGGCCTTGTGGGCGAGTTCGTCCCCGACGGTGGTGGGGACGACGCCGCGCGCCGTACGGAGGAACAGGGGGCGGCCCAGCTGCCGCTCCAGGGTGCGGATCTGGCCGGTGACGGCGGGCTGGGAGAGCCCGAGCAGTCCGGCGGCGCGGGTGAAGGACCCGGCGCGGTGAACCGTGACAAAGGTGCGTAAGAGGGCCAGATCCATGCGGTTCCCCTCGCCTCGTCCGCCCCGACCGCACGCCAACTATAAATATGCCGATAGGTCCATGTCGCTACTGTGATTGGACACTGACGCTGAGTCAACTAGCCTTGTTCGAGCGGTTCTCCACGGGAAGAGCCGGGGCGTCTCAAGCCACGAGGGGGGAGGCTTGAGACGCCCGCACAGGTATACCCGCCCGTTTTCAGCCGCCCGAAGCGGCGTCCGCCGTGTCGAGCGCCCGCAGCACATCGGCGATCAGATCGTCCGGGTCCTCCGCGCCCACCGAGAAGCGGACGAACCCTTCGGGTACCGCGTCACCGCCCCACCGTCCGCGCCGCTCCGCCGTGGAGCGCACCCCGCCGAAGCTGGTGGCGTCGTCCACCAGCCGCAGCGCGGTCAGGAAGCGCTCGGCATGCGCCTTGTCCGGGAGGGTGAAGGAGACCACACAGCCGAAGCGTCCACCGCGCATCTGCCCGGTCGCGAGGCGGTGCGCCGGATCAGTCGGCAGACCGGGGTGGCGCAGCCCGGTGATCTCGGGGCGGTCGCGGAGCGCCTCGGCGAGGGCCAGCGCGGTCGCCGCCTGGCGGTCGACGCGCAGCTGGAGGGTGGCCAGGGAGCGGTGGGCGAGCCATGCCTCCATGGGACCGGGGATCGCGCCGACCGTCTTGCGCCAGGCCCGCACCTCGGCGGCCAGCCGGGAATCGCGGCAGGTCACATAGCCGAGCAGCACATCGCCATGGCCGGTGAGCGCCTTGGTGCCGCTCGCCACGGCGAAGTCCGCGCCGAGTTCCAGCGGGCGCTGGCCGAGCGGGGTGGCGAGGGTGTTGTCGACGGCGACCAGCGCGCCGCGGTCGTGCGCGGCCGCCGCGAGCCGGCGGATGTCACAGACGTCCAGTCCGGGGTTGGACGGGGTCTCCAGCCACAGCAGCTTCGTCCGGTCGTCCAGGACGGCCAGCTGGGCGTCCTCGCCGGTCGGGGCGGTGCGCACGGTGACGCCGTAGCCCTCCAGCCGCTCGATCAGGGCCGGGAGCAGCTGATAGCCGTCGGACGGCAGGACGGCCGCGTCGCCCTGGCGCAGCTGGGACAGCAGCACGGCCGCGATCGCGCCCATGCCGGACGAGAAGACGACCGTCTCGGCGTCGGTGACCGGCGACTCCAGCTCGCTGATCGCCTGCTCCAGCAGGGACCAGGTGGGATTGGCGTCCCGGCCGTAGGTGTAGGGGCCGACGGCGTCGCCGGGGAGGTGGAAGTGGGCGGCGAAGACCGGGCCCGGCAGCGTCGGCGCGTACGCCTCGGCCTCGGGCAGCCCGGCCCGTACGGCGCGGGTACCGTCACCGGTCATACGGGCTCCTTTCCCGCGTCCGGGCCATCGGCGTCCTGCGCGTCCTGCGCGTCCTGCATGCGCTCCGCGCTCTGTGCGCTCTCGGTGCTCCGTGCGCTCTCGGCGCCTTCCGTGCCCCGGGCGGCCTCCTCGGTGACCTTCTCCGCGGCCTGCTCCGCGGTGCCCTCGGCGTCCAGGGCCGCGACGACCGCGTCGAGCAGACCGCCGCTGGCGGCCTCGATCATCTCCAGGCACTCCTCGAAGTCGTCCGTCCCGCCGAAGTAGGGGTCCGGCACGTCGAGGCCGCCCAGCGCGTCCTGGTCCGCGTCCGGGTCGTAGCTCCGCAGCAGCCGCACCTTCGCGGCGTCGTGCGGGGTCGGCGCGAGCGCGCGCAGCTCATGCAGATGGCCACTGTCCAGGGCGATCACCAGATCGAGGTGGTCGAACCATTCGGCCCGGAACTGGCGCGCGATGTGGTCCTGCTCATAGCCGTGTGCGGTGAGCACGTCGATGGCCCGGCGGTCGGCCCCGTCGCCCTCGTGCCAGGGCCCGGTGCCCGCGCTGTCCACCTCGACGCGGCCGTCCAGCCCGGCTTCTCCGGCATGGAAGCGGAAGACGGACTCGGCCATCGGCGAGCGGCATATGTTGCCGGTGCAGACAAAGCAGACACGGTAGGGCGACGGGTCTCTCATGCCTTCCATCATCCCCGGCCGTGATCAGTCATCGTCATCGGGCAGCACCACATGCAGGGCCCACGCGACTATGGCGACGATCAGGCCGCCGAGTACGGCGGTGCCGAAGCCGTCCACATGGAAGCTGAGATCCAGCTTTCCGGCCAGCCAGGAGGTCAGCAACAGCATCAGGGCGTTGATCACCAGCGTGATCAGCCCCAGGGTCAGGATGAACAACGGGAAGGCCAGGACCTTGACGATCGGCTTGACCACCACGTTCACCACGCCGAAGACCAGCGCGACCAGAATGAGGGTGAGCGCCTTGCGACCGGTGTTCTCACCGGTGAGCGTGATGTCCTTGAGCAGCCAGATGGCGACGCCGAGGGCACCGGCGTTCGCGATCGTCTTGACGAGAAAATTCTTCATGGTTGAGATCGTCGCAGACCGGCCCCGCCGCAGGCAGGGGCACCGTATCCAGGGGTGGAGAGACGAATGAAGGCGTTCCGGCTGGACGAGCTGGAGGCGGAGCGCGCCGCCAACGACGGCGCGTACCTGCAGTTCCTGCGGGAGCGGAACATGTCCGTGGGGCTGTACGCCCTGGACGCGGGCCAGGCCGACCCGCAGTCCCCGCACGGCCAGGACGAGGTGTACCTGGTGGTGAGCGGCCGGGCGTCGATCACGGTGGGGATGGAGACGACGCAGGTGGCGCGGGGCAGCGTGGTGTACGTACCGGCGGGTACGCCGCACAAGTTCCACCACATCACCGAGGACCTGCGGGTGCTGGTCGTCTTCTCGCCGCCGGAGGGCTGACGCGGTCGGAGAACTGATCCACCGCGGAGCCGATGCCCGGCGGACCGGTCCCGTAGGGGACCGGTCAGGGGAGGACGGGGGGCGCGGGCCGCCCGCCCGCCTCCGTCCCGTCCTAGCATCGACAGCGGGACGGGCGACCGGCTGTCGGTGTCCGGGCCCATGGTGCGGAGAGAGAGCAGGGAGTCACGTGACCACGAAGGGGATTTTCCAGGGGCTGCCGTGGTGGGTGACCTGGATCGCGATACCGGTCCTCGTCCTCGCCGTGTTCGGCGGCCTGATCATGAGCGTGATCGGGTTCGTGGTGAGCCTCGTCTTCAAGGCGCTGCTGCTGGTGGCCCTGATCGCCGGGCTGATCTACGTCGTACGGAAGTTCACCTCCTGACGCGTCCGGCACGGTGCCTGACGCGTCCGCACGGCGCGTGAGGCATCCGCACGGCGCCCGACACGTCCGCACGGAGCGTGACGCATCCCCGCGCGCCTGAGCGTCCCGGGGGCGCCCGGTTGTCCGGTGCAGGCTCCCGTAGGGGCCCGGCGCCCCGCGCCCGACAGTTCCAGGACGCCCGGCGGCCTCCCGCGTGACGCGTCCCCCGGGACGTGAGGGATTCCCCGGGGCCTGGGGAATCCCCGGGGCTTGAGGGGTTTCCCGGGCTCCCGACGGATTCCTCGGATTCCTCCTGACGGGTTTCGTCCGGGCCGTGGTTTCCCCCGGGTTCCTGATGGGTTCCCGCAGGGCCGTCAGGCGTCATCCCCGCCAGGGCTCGCAGGCCCGTCCCGCCCCGTACGCGCACCAGGCCCACACAGCCCCATCAGGCCCCGCGGACCCGACGGGCCGCCGCCTCGCGCGGATACGCCGCGCGAGGGATACCGCCGGGGCGGGAGCGCGGCCCGGCGGCACCCCTGCCGTTAGAGTGCGAGACCTCGGCGTTCTTCCTCTCGGCGTCTGCCTCGCAACACACCCCGGGGGTGCCTGTTGACGACAGCGATCTTCGATACGGCCGGTGCGCCGGCCCCGATCTCCCGCCCACCGGACCCGCACCGTCCGGCCCCGCGGGTCTCCCCACGGCAACACTGGCCATTTTCGTTCCCTCACATGAGGCAAACCGACTCCGCACAGCAATCGAGTCGCTACGCTCCAGAGTCGGCCAAGCGCAAACAACCCGGGGCGGCGAACGATGCGTGAGATGCGTGACACAGTTCAGGCGGAAGTGACGATGACCTTCCTGGTCTCGCAGGATCTCTCCTTCCGGATCCCGGTCGAGCTGTCCTACGACAGCGGCGACCCCTACGCGGTCGAGATCACCTTCCACTTGCCCGGTGACGCGCCGGTGAGCTGGTCTTTCGCCCGCGAGCTGCTGCTGGACGGGCTGAGTAGACCCACCGGCGAGGGGGATGTGCGCATCGCCCCCGCCTCCCCGGAAGGACTGTCCGACGTCTTCATCCGGCTTCAAGTGGGCTGTGAGCGCGCCCTGTTCCGGGCCGGAGCCGCTCCCTTGGTGGCTTTCCTGGACCGTACGGACCGGGTGGTGCCTTTCGGCCAGGAGCCGGCGGCCTGCGATCCGGTCGGCGATCTCGACGCCGAACTCCACCGCATCCTGGCCGAGGACCGGTTCGCGGGCTGAGAGCGGGGCCCGCGGCCCGCCGACCGGTGTGCCGCGGCCGAGTGGCCCGGCTGCCACGGCCGAGGGGCCCATACGCCACGACCGAGCCCGGCCGTTGGGGCGTGCCCCGCTCCGGAATCCGATGACGGGATGACGGGCGGTGGGGTGGGCGTGCGGAGGACGACCGGGGGCCCGCCGACGGGGCTTCCCCGCTGCTCAGCGGGGTTTCGCCCGGCGGCGCCGCCCGCGTCCGCCCCGGCCGGTCCGGGCGCACTGGGGGCCCGCGCCCTCCGCGCCGCCGCCCGGCGCCGGCGCACGGTCCGCCGAGACCACGAGCACGGCCAGCGCCGTGGTCACCGGCACCGAGGCGACGAGCCCGATGCTGCCCACGAGCGTCCGTACGATCTCCTCCGCCACGATCTCGCTCGTGGCGACCGCGCCCACACCGCTGTCCGCGATCGAGAACAACAGCAGCAGCGGAAGGGACGCGCCCGCGTACGCCAGTACCAGGGTGTTCACGACGGAGGCGATGTGATCCCGCCCGATCCGCATCGCCGCCCCGTAGAGCGTGCGCCGGGACGCGGTCGGGTCCGCGTCCCTCAGCTCCCAGACCGCCGAGGTCTGGGTGACCGTCACATCGTCCAGCACCCCCAGCGAGCCGATGATCACACCCGCGAGCAGCAGCCCGCGTATCTCGATATGCGGATAGAGGCCGTGCACCAGCCCGGTCTGGTCGTCGGTGTTGCCGGTCAGGCTCGCCCAGCCGATGAACAGCGAGCCGAGCACCCCGATCAGCAGCAGTGACACCAGTGTGCCGAGCACGGCGACCGAGGTACGGGCCGTCAGACCGTGGCACATGTAGAGCGCGAGGAGCATGATCGCGCTGCCCCCGACGACCGCGACCACCAGCGGATTGGAACCCTGGAGTATCGCCGGGAGGATGAACAGCGTCAGCACCCCGAAGCTGATGGCCAGGGCCACCAGCGCGAAGACCCCGCGCAGCCGCCCCACCGCCACGACGGCGAGTGCGAACAGCCCGGCGAGCAGCGCCATCGGCATCGACCGGTCGACGTCGGACACCGAGTACTGCAGGTTCTTGGGCGCCTTCGGGGCGTATGCCAGCTTCAGTTCCTGCCCGGCGCTGAAGTGGCGCGAGGCGTTGGGCTGGACGATCTCGGGGAAGGTGCGGCCCTTGTCCTTGCCCGAGGTGACCTCGATGGTGGCCTTCTCGCAGACGCTGTGCTTCCCGCCCTGCCCGGAAGCGCCGTTCTGGGCGGCGCTGTCCTGGCCGGGTTCGGTCGGCGCCTGCGGCTGGGCGTTCACATCGGCGCAGTTCACCTCCTCGACCTTCACCACCCGTCCGGCGACGGTCTCCTGGTCGAAGCCGAGGCCGCTGCGGCCGTTCGCCTTGTGGCCGGGCGTGCCGCCCGGCCAGAGCACGATCAGACCGGCGACGACGACGACCGTGAAGGGGATGAGCACCGCCGCGATGACCTTGCGGAGGCGGGTGGAGACGGGCGTGGCCGGGCCGTGGCCATGGGAATGGCCGTGGGAGTGGCCGTGGCCATGGCCGTGCGCCTGATCGGAGGAGCGCGGCTGCTCGGGCGGGTGGTCCTGCTGGATGGCGGTCACGGTCGCATCATCGCAAGAGAAGTGGGCCCCCTGGTCAGCACTGTGGATAAACCGTTAGCGTGGGGACCACCTTTGCAATCGCGGGAGCTCGGAGCACCGGGCTGAGAGGGCGCTGACGCTGACAGCTGCGCCGACCGCTGAACCTGTTACCGGGTAATGCCGGCGTAGGGAGTGGGTCTCATGACTCAGCAGGACGCACACACGCGTGCCGAGAAGGCCGAATTCGGCTGGCATAAGGGATATGTCACGGGTTCGCGCCCGGACCTCCAGGTCCCGGTCCGCCGGGTGCACCTCACCAACGGACAGGATGTGACGCTGTACGACACCTCCGGCCCATACACCGACCCCCATATCGAGACCGATGTCCGCCGCGGTCTGGAGCCACTGCGGCAGAACTGGATCGTCGCCCGCGGCGACACCGAGGAGTACCCGGGCCGTCCCGTTCGCCCCGAGGACGACGGCATCAAGCACACCGCGCCCCGTGGGGGGCTGCGCAACCTCGACGCGGTCTTCCCCGGCCGGCCGCGCCAGCCGCGGCGCGGCCGCGGGGGTGTCCCCGTGACCCAACTCGCCTATGCGCGGCGGGGCGAGATCACGGCGGAGATGGAGTACGTGGCGATCCGCGAGAACGTCTCCCCCGAGGTGGTCCGGGAGGAGATCGCGGCGGGCCGCGCCGTCCTCCCGGCCAACGTCAACCACCCGGAGATCGAGCCGATGATCATCGGCAAGCGATTCCTGGTGAAGGTCAACGCCAACATCGGCAACTCCGCCGTCACCTCCTCCATCGAGGAGGAGGTCGAGAAGATGACCTGGGCGACCCGCTGGGGCGCCGACACGGTCATGGACCTCTCGACCGGCCGCAACATCCACACCACCCGCGAATGGGTGCTGCGCAACTCCCCGGTCCCCATCGGCACCGTGCCGCTTTACCAGGCACTGGAGAAGGTCGACGGCAGGGCCGAGGAACTGACCTGGGAGATCTACAAGGACACCGTCATCGAACAGGCCGAGCAGGGCGTCGACTACATGACCGTCCATGCCGGCGTCCGGCTGCCGTACGTGCCCCTGACCGCCCGCCGCAAGACCGGCATCGTCTCCCGCGGCGGCTCCATCATGGCGGCGTGGTGCCTGGCCCACCACAAGGAGTCGTTCCTCTACACCCACTTCGAGGAGCTCTGCGAGATCCTGGCGGCGTACGACGTCACCTACTCGCTGGGTGACGGACTGCGCCCGGGGTCGATCGCCGACGCCAATGACGAGGCGCAGTTCGCGGAGCTGCGCACGCTGGGTGAGCTGAACCGGATCGCCAAGGAACACGGCGTCCAGACGATGATCGAGGGCCCGGGCCATGTCCCGATGCACAAGATCAAGGAGAACGTCGACCTCCAGCAGGAGATCTGCGAGGAGGCCCCGTTCTACACCCTGGGCCCCCTCACCACCGATATCGCCCCCGCCTACGACCACATCACCTCGGGCATCGGCGCGGCGATGATCGCCTGGTGGGGCACGGCGATGCTCTGCTACGTCACCCCCAAGGAACACCTGGGCCTGCCGGACCGCGACGACGTCAAGACGGGCGTGATCACCTACAAGATCGCCGCCCACGCGGCCGACCTGGCCAAGGGGCATCCGGACGCCCAGGCATGGGACGACGCGCTGTCCGACGCGCGCTTCGAATTCCGCTGGGAGGACCAGTTCAACCTGGCCCTCGACCCGGACACGGCCCGCTCCTTCCACGACGAGACGCTTCCGGCGGAGCCGGCCAAGACGGCGCACTTCTGCTCGATGTGCGGGCCCAAGTTCTGCTCGATGAAGATCTCTCAAAACATCCGCCGCGAGCACGGAGGCGCGATGGACATGGCCGAGGCGGAGGCCGGTATGGCCCAGAAGTCCAGGGAGTTCGCCGAGGCGGGCAACCGCGTGTACCTGCCCATCGCGGACTGAGCCGGGTCACGGCTCCCGCCCGAACGGCCTCCGGGAACGCGGTATACCCGAATCGGCCCCGGACGGGTCGGGCAGGCGCTACGCTGCGGAGCGGGTCCGAAGCCGCAACTGTTATTTGCGACTTCGGACCCTTTCCGTGCGACTACGCGGGCGGCAGCTCGGCCACGTAGACCGGATGCCCGTTGTTCGTCACCCCTTGCTGGCGGATGCAGCGGTGGTTCTGGAGGAACCGCAGACAGGCGTGGACCCGCTGCGGGCTGAGCCCCGTCCTGTGCGCGAGCGTGTCCAGCGAGTGGCCGACCCGGCCGGCTTCCGCCAGCGTGGGAAGGATGTAGACGGCCACCGCCCACACGTCCTCGGTGATGCTCAGCCGGGACTTCCACTGTGCGAACAGGTCTTCCGTCCTGAGCCTCAGCTCTCGTTTGTCGGCTTGGGGCTCCGCGCCCGGCCGACAGCCCAGAGCGTCGAGGATCCGTGACCATGCCTGCTCGGACCGGTGCAGGGAATCCAGTATCTCCGTATGGAAGCGTTCGGTCCGCATCTCCAGTCGGACGATCGCGTCCATGAGTTCGCTCGGGGGCGCGGGGCGGGAGACCTCCGAGACCTCCAGCGCGTACGAGCCCTCGCGCTGGACGGTGGCGATCACCTTCGCCACCCACTGTTTGAAGGGCAGGCACGCGGGCTTGGTGCAGCCGTTCACGAGGAGGATCAGCCCTTCGAGATCGACCAGCTGCAAGTCTCGGCGCCATTCCCTACCTGCGGGAATGCTGAGACTGTGACTTCCAGTCACAGTCTCGAGAGACTCTCGTCGCTCCTCCGGCACATGATCGAGGAGAGCCTTTCGTGTCGTGGTGTAGCCGAGTTCCCGGCACACGTCCGCAGCGGGGAACCAGTGCTCTCCGTTGGGCAGGGTCAACCTTCGGACTCGGGCCCCCGTGGCCGCGTAGACGAAGTCGCTGACGTCCATGGCGTCGCGACGGGCGGATGGGCCCATCGGCGTGTTGTGTTTGCGCATCGCGCATCACCTCCGCGACGGACGCTAAACATAACCAGTGAGCAATTCCCTCGAATGGGCGGAAGTTCGCTCGATAGGCTGGTAATGAATCATTCAGTGGGCAAACCGCCCACCCGTCCTAATCCGGCTGGTGCTCCGGCCCGCCGTAGTCGGGGCTGGTGTAGTCCGGGCTGCTGTAGCGGGGGCGGGCCTTGGGGGATTCGCCGTCGGTGCTGAAACCGGGGCGGCTGTAGCCGAGGTGCGGGGTGCGGCCGACCGCTTCGGGGTTTCTCGGCACGTAGGCGGCGGGGGACGGGGCCGAGGGGTTGGCCAGGGCCTCGCGGAGGAACGGCAGGATGCCGCGGTCCAGCAGGGCCTGGCGCCAGACCTCTCTGGCGCGGTCCACCTCCTCGAGCTGTTCGCTGCGCGCCTCGCCGCGGATCGCGCTGGAGCCGTTCCGCAGCGCGGTCAGGAGCAGTCCGACGGCGGCGATCAGGATGCCCACGGCGGTCAGCGCGGCGAACAGCCAGCCCGCGGTGACCAGCGGCTGGGCGATGGACGGGGCCGGGTGCAGGGCGTTGAGGACGTAGCCGACGATGAGGAAGATGATCGCGGCGGTGCCGGCGAGCACCGGGGCCAGTACCGCGAGCATGGCGACGAGCCCCGCTCCCGCGGCGTCCTGCAGCGCGCCGGCGAGGCCCACCGTGCCGTCCGGGGACTCGCCCCCGCCCCCGGTGAGCGGGAAGAGCGGCGCGGGCTCGCGCAATCTGGCGCGGGTGTCGCGGTACTCCTGGTACTCGGCGGCGGCGCATGCCGCTATCGCGGCGGAGGCGCCGAGCGCCATGGTGCGCAGCTGTTCGGCGGTGAGCCGCTGCCCGATGCCGCTGAGGTCCGGGCGGTGGTCCGCGGTGCGCAGTGCCTCGTCGAGAACCCGCTCGAACTCCGGGCGGTCCTCGGTCAGCAGGTGCGGAGCGCTTTTCATAGGTGCATCCCCCGATGCTCCGTAGGGCCGTGACGCCGGCTTGCACCGGGCAGTCGGGCGGAAACGGAGGAGAGCCTGCGACGGATAAGCACCGATGGTAGAGCCGATCCGGTGCGGGGTGACAGCAACTTTCGCTCATTGCTTCCGCGACGGTGAAACCTGCTATCTGCCCCGGGTGGCGCCCGGTGAACCCTCAGTCGGCCAATGGAAGTTGCACGACCAGCAGTTTTCCGGCCATGGTGATGCCGCCGTCCATGGCCACCGCGAGATTGTCCGCGTAGACATGCGGGCCCTCGACGGCGGGTGCGCCGCCGTCCTCGCCGTCCTCCGAACCGACCTCGCCGAGCAGGTACGGGATCGGGCTGTGGCCGTGGACGATGCGCTGCCCGCCGTAGGTGTCGAGCAGTTCGCGGGCGGCCGTCGGCCCGGCGTCCTCGTCGCGGAAGGCGAACCGCTTGGTGAACTTGCGGAACAGGTCCCAGCACTCGTCGGCGTCGCTGCGCTGCAGCGTCTCGGTGACGGTGTCGTTGACGGCCTCGATCGAGTCGCCGTACTCCAGATAGGCGGTGGTGTCGGAGTGGACCAGCAGGTGCCCGTCCTCCTCCGCGATCGCGTCGAGCCGGGACATCCACTGGAGGTGGTGGTCCTCGAGCCGCTCCATGTCGGTGTGCTGACCGCCGTTGAGCAGCCAGGCCGCCTGGAAGGAGGCCGTTCCGGCACCGGAGCTGACGGGCGTGTCGCCGAACCGCTTGGCGCCGATGAGCAGCAGCTCGTGATTGCCCATCAGCGCCTTGCAGTAGCCGCCCGCGGCGGCGGCCTCCGCGGACAGCTGCATGACCAGGTCGATGACGCCGATGCCGTCCGGGCCGCGGTCGGTGAAGTCGCCGAGGAACCACAACCGGGCGTTGCCCGCGGCCCAGTTGCCCTTGGCGTCGATCAGCCCCTCGGCGGCGAGCGCCTCGCGCAGCTCGTCGTGGTAGCCGTGGACGTCGCCCACGACGTACAGCGGGCCGGGGCCCTCGTCCTGGGCGAGCGGGCCGTGCTCGGGCTCGGGCACCGGGGTGAGCGCGACGGTGGGGCGGTCCTGCGGCGGGACGAGCGGGGTGTCCGGGATGGTGTGCCCCGGGCCCAGGACCGGGAGCCGCTCGGTGGGGGTGTACTCGGCGGGCGGAGGCGTGGCGGGCGCGGGGGCCCCGGGAGCGGGCACGGGTGCTCCGGGTGCGGGCGGCGGCACGGGCGCGGCGGGGCCCGGCGCGGCGGGTGCGGGCGGTACGGCCGCGGGCACGATCCCGCTGGGCGGGGTGGACGCCCCGTACGCGGGCACGGGCGGGATCGCGCCCGTGGTCCCTGCCGTGGCTTCCAGACCGGCCCCCTGAGTCATCGACCCCTCCACCATCACGCCGCCGTGCCACCTTGTGGACCTTGCCTGGTCGACGGCGGTCCGCGGTGTCGTCCGCCCATCATAGGAATGACCGTGAGGGCTTGTGACGCACCAGGGTGCCGTCAATCGCTGCTCGCTCCTGCCTGGACGGACTTTTATCCCGGATTGGTCCGGTAGGGGAAGCCCATTGGCCTCAGGTCCTCCTCGGGTCATCCTCGGCTCGTCCTTGAGTCGCTCTCAGCTCAGCCTCCGGCGCGGCTGCGCGGGGCACTGACCGTGGTACGCGGCGGACGGCGCTGTGACGACGTCCGCACCTTCAATTCGGTGGGTATGACCTGTTCAACGGGCTGGTCGGCAGCAAGTCCCTCGATGGCGTCGATGAGCAACTGTACGACCGCCGTGCCGATCCGGCGGGGTTTGAGTGAGAGGGTCGTGACGGGCGGTTCGGTGGTGCGGTAGACGGTCGATTCGCTGCAGCAGACCAGCAGCAGATCGTCCGGGACCCGCAGTCCGTAGCGGCGGGCGGCGGCGAGCAGATCGGTGCCGTTGGGGTCGAAGAGGCCGTAGACCGCGTCGGGGCGGTCGGGGCGGGCGAGCAGCCGGTCGGCGGCGACGGCCCCGGCACAGGGGTCGTGGGCCGGGTACGCCTCGTAGACCGGATCCTGCCCCACCCGTTCGCACCACCGCAGGTACGCCGTGGTGGACAGCCGGGTGTAGGTGTCGGTGGAGGTTCCGGTGAGCAGTCCGATCCTGCGGGCGCCGGCCTCAGCGAGGTGGTCGAGCAGTCCGAGCACCGCCGCCTCGTGGTCGTTGTCGACCCAGGCGGTGACGGGGAGGGCGCCGGCCGGGCGGCCGTCGCTGACGACCGGGATGCCCTGGCGCAGCAGCTCGGTGACGACCGGGTCGTGGTCGGAGGGGTCGATCACCACGGTGCCGTCGAGGGCGACGTTGGACCACACGTCGTGGCGGGAGGTGGCGGGGAGGATGACGAGGGCGTAGCCGCGGGCCAGCGCGGCGGAGGTGGCGGCCCGCGCCATCTCGGCGAAGTAGGGGAATTCGGTGAAGGTGAAAGGTTCATCCCCGTACGTGGTCACGGTCAGGCCGATGAGGCCGGACTTGCCGGTACGGAGGGTACGGGCCGCTGCGGACGGGCGGTAGCCCAGCCGCTCGGCGACCTCGCGGACATGGCGGCGGGTGGCCTCCGGGAGCCGGCCCTTGCCGTTGAGCGCGTCGGAGACGGTCGTGATCGAGACCCCGGCGGCGGCGGCCACGTCCCGGATGCCCGCCCGCCCTAACCGGCGGCCGGTCGACCGGCTCACCTGGTGCTTCCCTGCTGCTGTCATGGCCAGCCGATAGTAGGGCTCGGGCGGGCCGTCTGCGCGATTCCGCCATCGGTATTCGGAAGGCACGTTTCTGCATGAGCGCTTTCCCCAATTCCCTTGGAAGTGAAGCCAGTTGGGGAATCCATGGGGCCTCTGCTCGCCTCTGGCATATCCACGCCTACTGATTGATACATGTCTCGAAGAGGTCTCAACTCACCTGCACGAGTGATGCGCGCCACGGCGCACGCCACCGGCGCGCGGGAAAAAGCGGGGCGCTCCCCCCGGCGGGCACGCGGGCGCCGGGGGCGGGTACGCGGCGGTGCCCGGCGGGTACGCGAGACGGAGGAATCCTCATAAGGTGTGCAGTATTGCCGTGTGCGAACGCTGTGCACGGTCCGGGACAGGATGGGTCGAGGAGGACTGTCGGTGACCGAGAAGAGCCCCAAGCTGCGCGCCGCGCTGGACGGCATTCCGACGTACAAGCCCGGCAAGCCGGCCGCCGCGGGCGGCCCCCGGGCCTTCAAGCTGTCCTCCAACGAGAACCCCTACCCGCCGCTGGCCGGGGTGCTGGAGACCGCGGCGGACGCCGCCGCCTCCCTCAACCGCTACCCGGACCTCGCCTGCACCGAGCTGATCGCCGAGCTGGCGGGCCGCTTCGACGTGCCGCTGGAGCATCTGGCCACCGGGACCGGCTCGGTCGGCGTGGCCCAGCAGCTGGTCCAGTCCACGGCGGGGCCGGGCGATGAGGTGATCTACGCCTGGCGGTCCTTCGAGGCATATCCGATCATCACTCAGATCGCGGGTGCGACGTCGGTGCGGGTCCCGTTGACCGACGCCGAGGAGCACGATCTGGAGGCGATGGCGGACGCGATCACCGACCGCACTCGGCTGATTTTCGTCTGTAACCCCAACAACCCGACCAGCACCGTGGTGCGCCGGGCCGAGCTGGAGCGCTTCCTGGACCGGGTGCCGTCCGATGTGCTGGTGGTGCTGGACGAGGCGTACATCGAGTTCATCCGGGACGAGCGGGTGCCCAACGGCATCGACCTCTACCGCGACCGGCCGAACGTGTGCGTGCTGCGCACCTTCTCCAAGGCGTACGGCCTGGCGGGGCTCCGGGTCGGCTTCGCGATCGCCCATGAGCCGGTGGCGGCGGCGCTGCGCAAGACCGCGGTGCCGTTCGGGGTCAGCCAGCTCGCCCAGGACGCGGCGGTGGCCTCGCTGCGCAGCGAGACCGCGCTGCGGGAGCGGGTGGACGCGCTGGTCACCGAGCGGGCCCGGGTGTGGGAGGCGCTGGTGGCCCAGGGGTGGACGGTCCCGGACTCCCGGGCGAACTTCGTCTGGCTGCGGCTGGGGGAGCGCACGGCCGACTTCGCGGCGGCGTGCGAGGCGGCGGGCGTGGTGGTCCGGCCGTTCCCGGGCGAGGGGGTGCGGGTGACGGTCGGCGAGCGCGAGGCGAACGAGATCTTCCTGCGGGCCGCGGAGGAGTTCCGCAAGGAGCTCTGAGCGCCGCGGGACGGCCGTCTCCGGTGCCGTCAAGGGGCCCCTCGGCCCCTCCGTGAGGTGCAGAGCATACCGATACGTGTCCCATTCGCCCCCTACCACCCCCCGTGGGAGGGGGCGAATCCATGTGCGTATCATGGCTTGTGAATGTGAATACGTTCACAAGCTCGCTCCGCGGGCAGGCACCACCGTAAGGAGAGATTCGCGTGAATCTGGCTCTGGCGCCGGAGACGCTGGCGCGATGGCAGTTCGGCATCACGACCGTTTACCACTTCCTCTTCGTGCCACTGACGATCTCTCTCGCCGCGATCACGGCAGGTCTGGAGACCGCCTGGGTCCGCACGGGCAGGGAGAAGTACTTCCACGCCACCAAGTTCTGGGGCAAGCTCTTCCTGATCAACATCGCGATGGGTGTCGTCACCGGCATCGTGCAGGAGTTCCAGTTCGGCATGAACTGGTCGGACTACTCCCGCTTCGTCGGTGATGTCTTCGGCGCCCCGCTCGCGATGGAGGCCCTGCTGGCCTTCTTCTTCGAGTCCACCTTCATCGGTCTGTGGATCTTCGGCTGGGACAAGCTGCCCAAGAAGATCCACTGCGCCTGCATCTGGATCGTCGCGGTCGGCACGATCCTCTCGTCGTACTTCATCCTGGCCGCCAACTCCTGGATGCAGCACCCGACCGGCTACACGATCGACAAGGCCACCGGGAAGGCCCAGCTCACCGACATCTGGGCGGTGCTGACCCAGAACACCACCCTGGTCGTGGTCTTCCACACGCTGACCGCGGCCTTCCTCACCGGCGCCGCCTTCGTCATCGGGGTCTCGTCCTTCCATCTGCTGCGGGCCAAGCGCCGCCTCGACCGGGGCGAGGAGCTGGGCGAGAAGCGGAAGAAGCAGATCGGGGCGATGCGGGCCTCGCTGCGGGTGGGCCTGGTCGTCGCGGTCATCGCGGGGCTCACCACGGCGATCAGCGGTGATCAGCTCGGCAAGGTGATGTTCGAGCAGCAGCCGATGAAGATGGCCGCGGCCGAGGCGCTCTGGGACACCCAGGCACCCGCGCCCTTCTCGGTCTTCGCCGTCGGCGATGTCAGCAAGGGGCACAACAGCGTCGAGCTGGAGGTGCCCGGGGTGCTCTCCTTCTTGGCGCACAGCAACTTCACCGACTCCGTCCCCGGGATCAACGACATCGCCCAGCGGGAGGCCGCCGCCTACGGCGGTCAGCCCGACGACTACATCCCCAGCATCTTCATGACCTTCTGGGGCTTCCGGCTGATGATCGGCTTCGGGATGACCTCGTTCGCCGCCGGACTCATCGGGCTGTGGACGACCCGGCGCAAGCGCTGGCTGGCACCCGCCTTCCGCACCGGCGAGGAGGAGGTCCCCCGGCTCATGCTCACCAAGAAGCGCGAGATGGGCCCGCTGCTGTCCACCTGGTCCTGGCGGATCGGCATCCTCACCATGGGCTTCCCGCTGATCGCCAACTCCTTCGGCTGGATCTTCACCGAGATGGGCCGCCAGCCCTGGGCGGTCTACGGGCTGATGAAGACCGCCGACGCGGTCTCCCCCGGGGTGAGCCGGACCGCGGTGCTGATCTCGCTGGGCGTCTTCACCCTGCTGTACGGGGCGCTCGCGGTGGTCGAGGTGCGGCTGCTGGTCACGTACGCCAAGGCCGGACCGGACACCGACGAGAAGCCGCCCGCCAAGGACCCGAAGCTGCGGCTGCCCTCGGGCGGTCCGGGCGGTGCGGGCGGCGGGTCAGCCGCCCGGGACGAGGACGCCGACAAACCGCTGACCTTCGCGTACTGACGGCCGGAGAACATCATGCACCTTCACGACTTCTGGTTCCTGCTGATCGCCTTCCTGTGGACGGGCTACTTCTTTCTGGAGGGCTTCGACTTCGGCATCGGCGTACTGACCAAGCTGCTGGCCCGCGACCGCACCGAGCGCCGGGTCCTGATCAACACGATCGGGCCGGTGTGGGACGGCAACGAGGTCTGGCTGATCACGGCCGGCGGGGCGACCTTCGCGGCCTTCCCCGACTGGTACGCGACCCTCTTCAGCGGCTTCTACCTGCCGCTGCTGGCCATCCTGGTCTGCCTGATCCTGCGCGGTGTGGCCTTCGAGTACCGGCACAAGCGCCCCGAGGACCGCTGGCAGCGCAACTGGGAGCACGCGATCTTCTGGTGCTCGCTGCTGCCCGCGTTCCTCTGGGGAGCGATCTTCGCCAATCTGGTGCACGGCGTGCCGATCGGCCGGGACGGGAACTACGCGGGCGGTCTGACGGACCTGCTCACGCCCTACGCCCTGCTGGGCGGGGTGGTCACGCTGGTGCTGTTCACCTTCCACGGCGCGGTCTTCGCCGCGCTCAAGACGGCCGGGGACATCCGGGTGCGGGCGCGGCGGTGCGCGGCCCGGCTCGGACTGGCCACCGTCGTGGTCTCGGTGCCGTTCCTGATCTGGACGCAGCGTGACAGCGGGAACGTCCGCAGCCTGGCGGCGGTCGTCATCGCCGTCCTGGCGCTGGCGGTGGCGCTGGTCATGAACCAGCGGGGGCGTGAGGGCTGGGCGTTCGCCCTGTCCGGGGTGGCCATCGCGGCGGCCGTCGCGATGCTCTTCCTCGCCCTCTTCCCCGACGTGATGCCCTCCACGCTGGACCCGAAGTGGAGCCTGACGGCGGCGAACGCGGCCTCCAGCCCCTACACGCTCAAGATCATGACGTGGGTCGCGGGCATCATGACCCCGCTGATCATGGCGTACCAGGCGTGGACGTACTGGGTCTTCCGGAAGCGGATCGGCACTCACCACATCCCCGAACCGGCCGGGCACTGAGCGCTCGCTGGATGGTGTGTTTCACGTGAAACCAATCGACCCCCGGCTGCTGCGGTACGCACGGGCCACCCGTTTCTTCCTCGCCGCCTCCGTGGCACTGGGCCTGGTGGGCGCGGGGCTGGTCATCGCGCAGGCGATGCTGATCGCCGAGATCGTCGTGGGCGCTTTCCAGCGGGGCGACGGCGCGGGGGCGCTGACGCTTCCGCTGGGGCTGCTGGCGCTGGTCGCCCTCGGCCGGGCGGTCGTCTCCTGGCTGACCGAGCTGGCCGCCCATCGGGCCAGTGCGGCGGTCAAGTCGGAGCTGCGGCTGCGGCTGCTGGAGCGGGCGGTGCGGCTGGGGCCGAGCTGGCTGGACTCCCAGCGGACCGGTGCGCTCACCACCCTCGCCACCCGGGGCATCGACGCGCTGGACGACTACTTCGCGCGCTATCTGCCGCAGCTGGGGCTGGCGGTGGTGGTGCCGGTGGCGGTGCTCGCCCGGATCGTCACCGCGGACTGGATCTCGGCGCTGATCATCGTCGTCACGCTGCCGCTGATCCCGCTGTTCATGGTGCTCATCGGCTGGGCCACCCAGTCCCGGATGGACCGTCAGTGGCGGCTGCTGTCCCGGCTGTCCGGACACTTCCTCGATGTCGTCGCCGGACTGCCGACCCTCAAGGTCTTCGGCCGGGCCAAGGCCCAGGCCGCCTCGATCCGCGCGATCACGGCCGACTACCGGCGGGCCACGCTCAAGACGCTGCGGCTGGCCTTCCTGTCCTCCTTCGCCCTGGAACTGCTCGCCACGGTGTCGGTCGCGCTGGTCGCGGTCGACATCGGGATGCGGCTGGTGCACGGCGAGATGGATCTGTTCACCGGGCTGATGGTGCTGGTGCTCGCGCCCGAGGCGTATCTGCCGCTGCGGCAGGTGGGCGCGCAGTACCACGCGGCGGCCGAGGGGCTGGCGGCGGCGGACGAGGTGTTCGCGGTGCTGGAGCGCGCACTGCCGTCCTCGGCCGCGGACGGCTCGCCCGCCCCCGACGCCCGGGGCGCCGCGCTCACGCTGGACGGGCTGGTGGTCCGCCACCCCGGGCGTACCGCACCCTCCCTGGCCCGGACCTCGTTCGAGATCCGCCCGGGGGAGACGGTCGCCGTCGTGGGCCCCAGCGGAGCCGGGAAGTCGACGCTGCTGAACGCCGTGCTGGGGTTCGCGGTGCCGGACCAGGGCCGGGTGCTGATCGGAGGCCGGGACCTGGCCTCGCTGGACCCGGAGAGCTGGCGCCGCCAGATCGCCTGGGTGCCCCAGCGCCCGTATCTCTTCGCCGGGACGATCGCGGAGAACGTCCGGCTGGCCCGGCCGGACGCCGATGACGAGGCGGTCCGGGCCGCCCTGCGGGACGCGGACGCGCATCGCTTCGTCTCCGCGCTGCCGGACGGGATCGAGACCCGGCTCGGTGAGATGGGCACGGGGCTGTCCGCGGGCCAGCGGCAGCGGATCGCCCTGGCACGTGCCTTCCTCGCCGACCGGCCGGTGCTGTTGCTGGACGAACCCACGGCGAACCTGGACGGTGAGACGGAGGCGTCGGTCGTCGAGGCGGTGCGGCGGCTGGCCGAGGGCCGCACGGTGCTGCTGGTGGTCCACCGCCCCGCGCTGCTGCCGCTGGCCGACCGGGTCCTCCGCCTTCCGGGGCCGGCCGCCTCTCCCCTGCCCGCCTCGGGCGGGGGCTCCGGCCGGGTGTCCGTGGCGGGCGCGAGGGCGGGAGCGATCCGGGCGGGAGCGATCCGGAGCCCGCGCGCCGAGGCGCCGGTATCGGCGGCGGCCGGGGCCGGGGATGCGGATGCGGCCGGGGTCGGGGCTGGGGATGCGGATGTGGACGGTGCCGTGGGCGGGGCCGGGGATGCCGACACGGATGCGGGGCCGGGGCGGCTTCCTGCCGCCGCGTCCGGTGTTGGGGATGAGTCGATGGCGGGCGTTGTGTCGGGTGTTGGGGATGAGTCGGCGGTGGGCGTTGTGTCCGGTGTTGGGCATGAGTCGTCGGCGGGCGTCGCATCCGGTGAGCGACTGGTCGGTGCGTGGGCCGGGCGTGGGTCGGGGAGCGCGGGTCGGACCGTATCGCGGGGCCCGCGTGCGCACGCTGGACCGGGCGCGCTGGCGCGGGTGCGGGCGGCGGCGCGCGGGACCCGGGGGCGGTTCGCCCTGGCGCTGCTGCTCGGAAGTCTCGCCCTGGTGAGCGCGGTCGGGCTGATGGCCGTCTCCGGCTGGCTGATCTCGCGGGCCGCGCAGCAGCCGCCCGTGCTCTATCTGATGGTCGCGGTCACCGCGACCCGGGCGTTCGGCATCGGCCGGGCCGCCTTCCGCTACGCCGAGCGCCTCGTCTCGCACGATGCCGTGCTGCGGGTGCTGGCCGATCTGCGGGTCGCCGTCTACCGGCGGCTGGAGCGGCTCGCGCCTGCGGGGCTCGGCCGGACGCGCCGCGGCGATCTGCTCTCCCGGCTGGTGGCCGATGTGGACACCGTTCAGGACTACTTCCTGCGCTGGCTGCTGCCGGTCGGCAGCGCGCTGACCGTCAGCGTGGCCTCGGTGGGGTTCCTCACCTGGGTGCTGCCCGGGGCCGGGGCCGTGCTGGCGGCGGGGCTGCTGGTGGCGGGGGTCGGGGTGCCCCTCGTGTCCGGGGCGCTCGCGCGGCGGGCGGAACGCAGGCTGGCACCGGCGCGCGGTGCCCTGTCGGCGCAGGTCGTCGATCTGCTCGCGGGGACCGCCGAACTGACCGTCGCGGGTGCGCTGCCGCGCCGCCTGGACGCGCTGCGCCGGGCCGACGGGGCGCTCACCCGGATCGCCCGGCGGGCGGCGGCCGCCACCGGCGCGGGCGCCGGGCTGTCCGCGCTGGTCTGCGGGCTGACCGTGGCGGCCGCGGCGTGGCT
>NZ_BBOX01000095.1 GCF_001553455.1 Streptomyces hygroscopicus subsp. hygroscopicus | reverse complement strand
CCCGCCGACGCCGCGGCGGCGACGTCGGTGGCGGCGAGGCCGCCCGCGGCCTCCAGCCGGGCGGCGAGTTCGGCGGACCGGCCCTCGCGGGCGGCCTCCTCGGCGTCCCGGGCCAGCGCCGCGCCGCCGAAGTACGCCTCCAGGCAGCCGTGGTTGCCGCAGGCGCAGGGGCGGCCGTCGGGTTCGGCCTGGATATGGCCGATGTCACCCGCGCTGCCCGTCGTACCGCGGTAGACCTCACCGCCGACGACGATCCCGCAGCCGATACCGGTGCCGATCTTCACGCAGAGGAAGTCCTTGACGGAACGGGCGACGCCCGCGTGCTGCTCCCCCAGCGCCATGAGGTTCACATCGTTGTCGACCATGACCGGGCAGCCCAGTTCCTGGCTGAGCGCCTCCCGTACCGGGAAGCCGTCCCACCCCGGCATGATCGGCGGCGCCACGGGCACGCCCTCGGGGAACCGCACGGGGCCGGGCACCCCTATGCCCGCCCCGTCGAACCCCTCGGCCACCCCGGAGGCCCGGAGCTTCGCGGCCATGTCCAGCACCTGCTCGAAGACCGCGACGGGTCCCTCGCGCACGTCCATGGGCTGGGTGAGGTGGCCGAGAATCTCCAGTTCGGCGTTGGTCACGGCGACGTCCACGGAGGTCGCGCCGATGTCGACGCCGAGCAGCCGCAGCCCGGGGGCGAGCCGGATGTTGTGCGAGCGCCGGCCGCCGCGCGAGGCCGCGAGCCCGTCCGCGATCACCAGCCCGGTCTCCAGCAGCCGGTCGATCTCCACGGCGAGCTTCGAACGTGACAGGTCGATCTGATCGCCCAGCTGGGCGCGGGAGTTGGGGCCGCCGTCGCGCAGCAGACGGAGCAGTCGTGCCTGATGTGCGTTGGCCGGTCGTGCCGTCATGCGCCTCACGCTGCCCCTCCCGCCGTCATCGGCATCCCGGTGGTTCCCCTGTCCACGCTGTCTGCGTTGCCGGGCTTTCACGGGGAACGTAGCAGCGGTTGTCGGGGGTGGGAAGAACTTGCGCCGCAATTACCGCTGACTTTCTCCTCCCGCAGGACAAAGCGGAGTTGATGCGGTGCCGGCTCCGGGGCCCGTCCGGGCGCGGAATGCCTGGGCGCGGAATGCCCGGACACTGATGCGGCGACTACGATCGGTGATCATGGAGATAGCGACGTACCTGGTGATCCTGGCCCTCGTGCTGCAGTATCCACTCCTGGAGTCCAGGATCCAGAAGATCCAGCGCAGGGCGGACCGCATCGAGCGCAAGCTGGACCTGATCCTCGGCCACCTGGACATCCAGGTGGCCGAGCCCGGCCTGGAGCAGGTGGCGGCCCTGCTGCGGGAGGGCAAGAAGATCGAGGCCATCAAGGTCTACCGGCAGCTCACCGACGCCGGTCTGAGGGAGGCCAAGGAAGCGGTCGAGCGCATGGACGTCGCCGCGAAGTGAACGCCGCCCGGCGGCAGGCGGGGCGGCGGAGGGGTCAGGACCGCTCGCGCTCGTGGTAGGTGCGGCGGGTGTGTTCGGTGTGGGCGCGCATGACGGCGGTGGCGCGCTGTTCGTCACCGGTGGTGATCGCCGCGATCAGCTCGCGGTGCTCGATCCAGGACTGCTTGCCGCGCTGCCGGGCGACCGGGGTGTAGTACCAGCGGACCCTGCGGTCCACCTGGGCGGCCAGCTCGGACAGGACGGCGTTTCCGGCGAGCCTCATCACCTCGGCGTGGAACGCGGCGTTGGCCGCGACCGCGCCGTCCACGTCGTCGTCCAGCACCGCGCGCTCGCCCTTCGCGCACAGCTCCTCCAGCGCGGCGATCCCGGCCCCGTCGGCCGACGCGGCGGCCAGCCGGGCGGCCTCGGCCTCGAGGAGGGTGCGCACCGTAAGGAGCTGATCGGCCTCCTCCTCGGTGGGCTCGTGGACGAACGCGCCCTGTGCGGGCCGCAGATCGACCCACCCCTCGGTGTTGAGCCGCTGGAGCGCCTCGCGCACCGGCTGGCGCGAGACCCCGAGATGGCCGGCCAGCTCGCTCTCCACGAGGTGCTGGCCGGGACGGAGAGCGCGGGTGGTGATGAGTTCGAGCAGCGCCTCGTAGACCCGCTCACGGAGTGGACCGGGCCGCTCCAGCTTCGGTACCGCGCCGTGGGGTAGTCCCGTCGCCGGCATCGCGCCCCCCTCTGGCTCGTCGTTTTCCGGATACATGAATTGGTTATTGTCTACAGTTTACCCATGCTGTCCACGGCTCAGCCGTATCCGGGACGCCTGATGTCTAGTCAGTGGACTCGCTGAATCCTTAAGGTCCGGGCATGGTCACCAGTGATCGCCCCGGCCCGCTGCACCGCTCGCGCACCCTGGCCCCACCGGGCTGGAGCCGCTGGCTGGTGCCGCCCGCCGCGCTGTCCGTCCATCTCTCCATCGGCCAGGCCTACGCCTGGAGCGTGTTCAAACCGCCGCTGGAGTCCTCCCTGGACCTGTCCGGCACGGCCAGCGCGCTCCCCTTCCAGCTGGGCATCGTGATGCTCGGCCTGTCCGCCGCCTTCGGCGGGACGCTCGTCGAGCGCAATGGCCCGCGCTGGGCGATGTTCGTCTCCCTGGTCTGCTTCTCCTCCGGATTCCTGATCGCCTCGCTCGGCGCCGCCACCCGCCAGTACTGGCTGGTCGTCCTCGGGTACGGCTTCGTCGGCGGGATCGGGCTGGGCATCGGATACATCTCCCCCGTCTCCACGCTCATGAAGTGGTTCCCCGACCGGCCCGGCATGGCCACCGGCATCGCCATCATGGGCTTCGGCGGCGGCGCGCTGATCGCCTCGCCCTGGTCCAGCAAGCTGCTGGAGCACTTCGGCACCGACAGCGGCGGCATCGCCGCCACCTTCCTGGTGCACGGCGTGACCTACGCCGTCTTCATGGCCCTCGGCGTGCTGCTGGTGCGGGTGCCGCCCGACGGCTGGCGGCCCGCGGGCTGGGAACCGCCGCGGGAGCGCGGACACATGGTCAGCACCGCCGACGTCTCCGCGCGCAACGCCGTCCGCACCCCGCAGTTCTGGTGCCTGTGGGTGGTGCTGTGCATGAACGTGACGGCGGGCATCGGCATCCTGGAGAAGGCCGCGCCCATGATCGGCGACTATTTCGCGGGCACCGCCACCCCCGTGACCGCGACCGCCGCGGCGGGTTTCGTCGCCCTGCTGTCGGCGGCGAACATGGCCGGGCGGCTGCTGTGGTCGTCCGCCTCCGACCTCATCGGCCGCAAGAACATGTACCGGGTCTATCTGGGCGTGGGCGCGCTGATGTACCTGGCCATCGCGCAGCTCGGGGACTCCTCCAAGCCCGTGTTCGTGATCGGCGCCCTGGTGATCCTCTCCTTCTACGGGGGCGGCTTCGCGACCGCCCCGGCCTATCTGAAGGACCTGTTCGGCACCTACCAGGTGGGCGCGATCCACGGCCGGCTGCTCACCGCGTGGTCGCTGGCCGGGGTCCTCGGCCCGTTCATCGTCAACAAGGTCGCCGACCACCAGGAGGCGGCGGGCAAGACCGGCCCCGGGCTGTACTCGCTCTCCCTCACCATCATGATCGTGCTGCTGGTCGTCGGCTTCATCGCCAACGAACTCGTACGCCCGGTCCATCCGCGCTTCCACGAACCGGCCCGCGCGACGGAGGCGGCCGGCGCCGGGGCGGCGCCCGCCCGGAAAGGAACGGACCGATGACCGAACCGGCCAGGAACCGCACCGCGCTGACCGTCGCCGTCTGGGCATGGGTTGTGCTGCCCTTCGGCTACGGGGTCTACGAACTCGTCCGCAAGGCCACACAGCTCTTCTCCGGCTGAACCGGCTGAACCGGCTGAACCGGCGGCACCGGCCGGGCGCTCACCAACCCCGCGGACACGAGGGGGCGAGGTGTGTCCGACTCCTTGACACCTCTTACAGGCATACCGTATTCAATATTCTGTCGACGATACGGTGGGGGGCGGCGCGTCCCTGCGGCGCGCTGAGCGTCAGGACGGAGTTCGCCCTGCGGACGGCCGGGACGTGGGGCGAGTCGGCGCGGACGGAGACGACGACGGTGTGCGCCTCCTGTGGGCGGGCTGCGCTCCCACGCTCCCTGTACAGGACAATGAGATCGCGAAGGTCACCTCGCCGCACGATGATCCCGTGACACACGGGAACCTGTGCATCAAGGGTCGCTTCGGCAAGGGTCGCTTCGGCTGCCAACACGTACAGAACCACGCACAGAACCGGGACTGATCGACATGGGACGGGTCACCGAGCGACGCCGCGTCATCCGCATCCGGGACGGGGCGGTCAGCACCCGGCCGGACACCCTCGTGACGGAAGAGCCGCTGGAGATCCGGCTGAACGGCAAACCGCTGGCGATCACCATGCGCACACCGGGGGACGACTTCGCCCTCGCCGCCGGGTTCCTGGTGAGCGAGGGCGTCCTGGGGCGCGCGGACGAACTGGCGAACATCGTCTACTGCGCGGGCGCGACCGAGGACGGCTCCAACACGTACAACGTGGTGGACGTGAAGCTCGCCCCGGGCGTGCCCGTCCCGGACATCACCCTCGAGCGCAATGTCTACACGACGTCGTCCTGCGGTCTGTGCGGCAAGGCCAGTCTGGACGCGGTGCGGACGACCGCGCGCTGGCGGCTCGGCGACGGCGAGGACGGGACGGACCGGGCGGACGGGGCGGACGGCGGCGGGGGTTCCCCCCTCCGGATCGAGCCCGAGACGCTCTCCGCGCTCCCGGACCGGCTCCGCGCGGCGCAGCGCGTCTTCGACCGGACCGGCGGGCTGCACGCGGCGGGGCTGTTCACCCCGGACGGTGAGCTGCTGGACCTGCGGGAGGACGTGGGCCGGCACAACGCGGTGGACAAGCTGGTGGGGCGGGCGCTCCAGCAGGGTCTGCTGCCGCTGTCGGGTTCGGTGCTGATGGTCTCGGGGCGGGCCTCCTTCGAGCTGGCGCAGAAGGCGGTGATGGCAGGGATCCCGGTGCTGGCGGCGGTGTCCGCGCCGTCCTCGCTGGCGGTGGACCTGGCGGCGGAGACGGGGCTGACCCTGGTCGGCTTCCTCCGCGGCACCTCGATGAACGTGTACGCGGGCGAGCACCGGCTCGCCCTGCGGACAGCGGTCGGCGGGGCCTGAGAAGCGGTCCGCCCGCTGCACGGGTTGGCGGGCCGGCCGGCGGGGAGCGCCCCCTGCGCCGGCCGGCCCCTACCTGGCCCCGTCCCTCCGGTCCCCCTTCGCACGGTCACTCGGAAGGGTTCTTGACCGCCCGGCGCCCATCTCCGGGCCCCTGGCTTGGGGGCGTACCTCACCTCCAAGGCGGCGGTCACCGCGCTGGCCCGGGCCGCCGCGCTTGGACGTGCCGCGCTGGACCACGTCCACCAGGGCATCCGGATCAACGGGGACCGCCCCGGCTCCTCCGACGCGCCCATGTCGCTGCGGCCCGGTGAGACGGAGGCCGACCGCGCCGAGCGGATGAAGACCGAGACTCCGCTGGGCCGGGTCGCGGCGGCGGAGGAGGTCGCGGAGGAGGGCGCGGCGGCGGTTCTCCACCTCGCCTCACCGGCGGCGGGCTCCGTGGTCGGCGCGGACCGCGTCGTGCACAGCGGCTCCTCGGCCTGACCGCCCGGCCGGGGCCCGACCCCCCGCCCGGGGTCCGACCGCCCGCCCGGGACCCGACCCCCCGCCCGGGGTCCGACAGGTCTGACCGGGACCCGACTGCCCAGCCGGAGCCCGACCCCCCGCCCGGGGCCCGCCCGCCCGCCCGGGACCCGACTGCCCAGCCGGGGTCCGACCGCCCGGGACGCGACTGCCAGAGCCCGACCCCCCGGCCGGAGTCCGACAGGCCCGGCCGCCCGGCCGGGACCCGGCCATGGGGCTGTCCCCACCCGCAGGTGGGGGGCCTGCCGCATGGCCGGGGCGCCGCCGCACCCGGAGGCTGGTGAACCATGAACGCAACCACGAAACGCCTTCGTTTACGGCTC
>NZ_BBOX01000094.1 GCF_001553455.1 Streptomyces hygroscopicus subsp. hygroscopicus | reverse complement strand
GGTGGCCACCGCCCTCGTCGGCGGGGCCGCCGCCGTCCCGGCCGCCGCGACCGCCACCGGAGCATCCGCCACCACCGCGACCGCCGACGCGTCCACCGCCGCCTCCGCCGACCCCCGGCTCACCGAGGCGGAGTTGCGCCGCGAGGTGGCCCGGACCCTGGAGGACGCCGGTTTCATCGGCATCACGGTGGAGGTGCGCGACGGCAACCGCCGGATCCACGCGCGTGCGGGCGAGGCCGAGCTGAACACCGGCCGTCCCATGCCGTACGGGGCGAACTACCGGGCCGCGAGCGTCACCAAGTCCTTCGTGGCCACGGTCGTGCTCCAGCTGGTCGCCGAGGGGCGGCTGTCGCTGAGCGACCCGGTGGAGAAATGGCTGCCGGGCGTGGTGAGCGGCAACGGCAACGACGGCCGCCTGATCACCGTGCGGAATCTGCTCCAGCACACCAGCGGAGTGCACAACTACGACTACAGCGAGGACACCGGCGACTCGGCCGAGGACTTCGAGCGGACCCGGTTCGACCACGTCTCCCCGGAACAGGTGGTCGCCGGGGCGATGAGGCACCGGCCCGACTTCCCGCCCGCCCCGGCCGATGACCCCGAGCCCGACTGGAACTACTCCAACCCCGGTTACGTCCTCGCCGGGATGATCATCCAGAAGGTCACCGGGCGCTCCTGGGCGCAGGAGGTCCGCGACCGCATCATCCGCCCGCTGGGCCTGACCGGCACCTACGAGCCCGGGGACGATCCGCGGCTGAAGGCCCCGTACGCGCATACGTACCAGCGCTTCCCCGGCTCCGACAGCTGGACGGACACCACCTTCCGGAACGTGTCCTGGGGCGGCGCGGCCGGTTCGCTGATCAGCACCGACCGCGATCTGGACCGGTTCTTCACCGCGCTGCTGCGCGGCCGTCTGCTGCCCCCGGCGCAGCTCGCCGAGATGCGCCGCACCGTCCCCGTCGCGGAGGACTTCCAGGTGGCGTTCCCCCACCTCCGGTACGGGCTCGGGCTGATGCGGCAGCCGCTGGCCTGCGGCGGGTACCGCTGGGGCCACGGCGGCGACCTGGAAGGGGCCACGGTGCGCACCGGCTTCACCGAGGGCGGACGGCGTTCGGTGACCATCAGCACCAGCGGCAAGACCGCCGACGACGAGCAGGTGCTCCGGGCCGAGGGGGCTCTGCAGGGGCTCATCGACCGCGTGCTGTGCGACGGCGCGCGATGATCCGGCGAACGATGACCCGGCGAGCGACCGCGGCCACCGCCGTCCGCGGGACCACCGCGGTCCGCGGGACCACCGCGGTCCGCGCGGCCACCGCCCCGAACTGGACGAGATGCGGCGCACCGTGCCGATGCCCGGGGAGCCGGGGCGCAGTGTGGGCCTGGGCCTGGAGACCACCCCGCTGAGCTGCGGCGACTTCTACTGGCACCACGGGGGCAACGCCCTGGGCTACAGCAGTGAGAACGGCGTCACCACGGATGGCCGCCGTGCCGTGACCGTCGCGACGAACAGTTTCGACGAGGCGGACGAGGCGTGGCAGGACGCCGCCGACCGGGCGGTGAAGGAGCTGATCGACAACGCGCTGTGCGGACGCCCGGCGAAGCCGTAAACAGTCACTGCTGGACACGGCCACCACGGCGGGCCGGTCCGCCACGGGCCGAACGCGGCCACCACAGCGGGCCCAGTCGCACACGATCCGCACACGGCGGCCCACCCGGCGGTCCACCCGGCCCGCCACCCGGCCACGGACTGAACGCGCCCGTCCCAGCAGGCCCGGTCCGCCACGGGCCGAACGCGGCCACCACAGCGGGCCCAGTCGCACACGATCCGCACACGGGCCCACCCGGCGGGCCGTCCGGCCCCGGCCTGACCCGGCGGCCAACTTCCTCTGCGTCACGAAGAGATGACGCAGGGTTCTTGTCCCGGGTGACCGCCGGACGAGACACTTGCGCCGCAGTCATGTCCGGCACATGGGATGTCCTGATGTCCTTAAGTCGTGTCGTGGTGTGATGTCCAGATGCCCCCGAGGGGCGGTCCGAAGGGCAGGTCCGTGACCATGGCGTCCGTTCTCCGCACACCTCCCCGCGCCCGAGCCGCACGCCTGCGCACCAGACCCTGGCCCTGGCGGCGCCGCGCCTGTGTGCTCCTCACGGCCGCGGCGCTGGCCCTGATCCCGCTTCCGGTACGGGCCGCGGACACGGACTCCTCCGCGTCCGCGGCCCGTACCGACTCCGGCTTCGAGCAACAGGTCCTCTTCCAGCAGGCCCAGGAACAGGGGTACGCCTGCTTCCGGATCCCGGCGGTCGTCCGGGCCACGGACGGCACCCTGCTCGCCTTCGCCGAGGGCCGGGTCGACAACTGCGGCGACGCCGGGGACATCGATCTGGTCCTCAAGCGCTCCACCGACGGCGGCCGCACCTGGGGCCCGCTCCGGGTGATCAACCAGGGCGACGGGGACACCCATGGCAACCCCGCGCCCATCGTGGACACGCGCACCGGCCGGATCCTGCTCGCCAGCACCTACAACACCGGCCGCGACGACTCCCAGAGCTGCGACGTCCCCTGTGACCGCACACCGCACCTGCAGTACAGCGACGACAACGGCGCCACCTGGTCGGCCCCGCGCGATCTGAGCGACTCACTGCTGCCGCCCCGGTGGAACTCCTGGTACGCCACCGGCCCGGTCCACGGCATCCAGCTCCAGCGCGGCCCGCACCGGGGCCGACTGCTGTTCACCCTCAACACCGAGAGCTACGGCGGCGGCCGTATCACCGACAACCACGCCGCGCTCGCCTACAGCGACGACGGCGGCACGAGCTGGCACATCGGCGCGGTGGACACCTTCCCGCTCGCGGAGGACGGCACCTTCCGCCAGAAGCCGTCCGAGATGACGCTGGTGGAGCGCGCCGATGGATCGGTCTACGTGGGCGGGCGGGAGCAGGACGGCACCGATCTCGGCCACCGCGACTACGCCATCAGCCGCGACGGCGGCGAGAGCTTCACCGCGCCCTTCCGCACCCTCCCCGATCTGCCCACCCCCCAGGTGCAGGGGTCGATCCTGCGGCTGCCCGGCGCCGCCCGCGACGGCCGCGGCCGGCTGCTCTTCTCCGCCCCCGCCGACCCCGACCGCCGCCGCACCATGATGATCCGCTCCTCCTGGGACGAGGCACGCACCTGGGACGGGGTCGAGAGCGGCAAGGTGGTCACCACCGACTGGTCCGGCTACTCCGACATGGTCGCGATCTCGCGGGACACGGTGGGGCTGCTGTACGAGGGCGGTGCGGTGGACGCCCGTGACGAGATCCGCTTCGCCCGCTTCACCGAGGACTGGCTGGGCCCCCGCCGGGCGCCCGCCCCCACCACCGACGACCGCGCGCCCGGCGCCCGGTCCGCGACCGTGCTCGGCGGCGCGTCGCCGCGCGGCGACGGCCGCTTCGGCGGTGCGCTCTCCTTCGACGGCGCGGACGACGCCGTACGCGTCCCGTACCGGACCGCCCTGCCGCTGGGCACGCGCGACTTCACCGTGAGCCTGTGGTTCCGCTACTCCGCCGCCTCCGGACAGCACCCGTTCCTGTGGATGGGCGGCATCGGCACCAAACAGCCGCAGGTCTGGCTGCGCGGTGAGCCCGGGAGCAACCGGATCCGGGCGCTGATCACCACGGTCAACGGTTTCGCCGGGTTCACCAGCGCCTCGGTGTCCGCCGACGCCGCGTACAACGACGGGCAGTGGCACCACCTCACCCTGATCCGCGGCGGCGGACGGCTCTCCCTCACCGTGGACGGCGGCACCCCGGCCACCGCCCCCGACGCCCCGGGCACCGTGAGCCGCACCGCGCCCTTCGGCCTCCACCTCGGCCAGGCGGTGGACAGCCGCTCCCACATGACCGGCGACCTGGACGAGTTCCGCCTCTACGCCCGCGCGCTGACCGACACCGAACTGCGCCGCGTCCGCGAGTTCAACGCGCCGCTCGACGGCCCCCGCTCCGGCGCCCTGGTCCGCCTCCCCCTGGACCGCGTGCGGTCGTCGTCCCACGGCTGAACGACACCGCCGGGCGTCCCCGGTGACGGCGGACGCTAGGCGACACAGAACTCATTGCCCTCCGGGTCCTGGAGCACCACGGCGTAGTACTCCATCTCCGGCTCGTCCATGATCCGCAGGACCGTGGCACCGGCCTCCGTCAACCGGTCCACGGTCGCGGTGACGCGCTCGACGCGGACCGCCAGGGGCACCTCGCGCCCGCCGCCCACCTTCAGGTCCAGGTGGAGCCGGTTCTTGGTGGCCTTCGCCTCCGGGACCTGCTGGAACCACACCCGCGGCCCCTGCCCCCGCGGATCCACGATCGACTCCGGGGTCTCCCCGGCCCCGGGGGGCAGCTCCGCCGCGGGCACCCCCATGTCCGTCCAGTACTCCCGCCAGGTGGCGTGGCCGCCGGGCGGGGGCTCGGGCACATAGCCCAGGGCTTCGGTCCAGAAGTC
Organism: Streptomyces hygroscopicus subsp. hygroscopicus; assembly: GCF_001553455.1. Taxonomy (GTDB): domain Bacteria; phylum Actinomycetota; class Actinomycetes; order Streptomycetales; family Streptomycetaceae; genus Streptomyces; species Streptomyces hygroscopicus. The sequence goes on along the minus strand of NZ_BBOX01000094.1, from coordinate 18,018 downwards.
CACCATGCGCCGCGGCTCGGCGCAGTCGATGGTCAGTTGCAGTGTCATCGTCGTCATATCCGGAGCCTGCCAGAGGGGTCCGACAACGGGGCCTGACCAGGTGTGGTCCGGCGGCGGGGCCCGGGTCCGGCAACAGGCCCCGGCGAGACCGCCCCGGTAACGAACCGCCGGGACCGGGACCGGATCCTGCAACAGGCCCCGGCGAGACCCGACCCGTCCCGGGAACGGGCCCGCCGGGACCGGGTCCGACAACGCTTGCCCGGCAGCCTCAGACGCGGGTCAGCGCGGGGTCAGGACTGTCCGCGCCGCCCGCGCCGCCCGCGTCGGTCCCCGGCCGCGCCGTCGCCCCCGCTCCCGTCTCGCCCGTCGCCGCCGCGTCCGCCGTCCCCGCCGCGTCCGCCGTCTCCGGCGCCCGTGCCGCGAAGCGGCGGGCCAGCACCGCGCAGACCATCAGCTGCATCTGGTGGAAGAGCATCAGCGGCAGCACCGCCAGGCTCGCCTGGGCGCCGAAGAGCACGCTGGCCATGGGCAGCCCGGCCGCCAGGCTCTTCTTCGACCCCGCGAACACGATCGTGATCCGGTCCTCCCGGCCGAAGCCGAGCTTCCGCGAGCCGTACGAGGTGAGGGTGAGCATCAGCGTGAGCAGGACCGCCTCGACACCGAGGAGGACGGCCAGCCGGCCCGGGGTGACCTGGTGCCAGATGCCCCGGGTCATGCCCTCGCTGAACGCCGCGTAGACCACCAGCAGCACCGAGCCGCGGTCGACCAGGCGCAGCACCGCCCGGTGGCGGGAGAGGAAACCGCCGATCCAGCGGCGCAGCAGCTGACCGGCGAGGAAGGGGACCAGCAGCTGAAGCGCGATCTTGAGCATCGAGTCGGCCGAGAAACCGCCCCCGCTGCCGCCCAGCAGCAGCGCGACCAGCACCGGGGTGACGACCACGCCGAGCAGGCTGGAGAAGGAGCCCGCGCAGATCGCGGCGGCGACATTGCCCCGGGCGATCGAGGTGAAGGCGATGGAGGACTGGACCGTGGAGGGCACCAGGCACAGGAAGAGCAGCCCGGTGTAGAGGGGGTGCGTCAGCACGTACGGCACCAGGCCGCGGGCGGCCAGACCGAGGGCCGGGAAGATGACGAAGGTGCACGCCAGCACGGTCAGGTGGAGCCGCCAGTGGCGCACTCCGTCCAGTGCCTCACGGGTGGACAGCCGCGCGCCGTAGAGGAAGAAGAGGAAGGCGACCGCGACCGTGGTGGCCCCGTCGGTGACGGTGGCGGCCCGGCCGCTGACCGGCAGCAGCGCGGCGAGCGCCACGGTGCCGACGAGTCCGAGGATGAAGCCGTCCAGGGGGAGCCAGGAGGGGAGGGCGATCCTGCGCGGAAGCGGGTGGTACGGGCGGTGCGGGCGGTACGGGCGGTGCGGGCGGTGCGGGCTGGGCATTCGTTCTCTTTCTCGCTGCTTTCCGGCCTGGCATGGACACGGACGGGCCCCGTCCATGGTGCTCCCGATCAGGGCCATCGGGAATCCCGTATACCGCTCTGACTGCCATCGCGTTCCGTGATGGCCGCGCCGTACAGCGGCCCGTACAGTGGCCCGTACAGTGGCCGCATGTACGACCCCGCCCAGCTCCGTACGTTTCTCGCGGTGTCCCAGACCCTCAGCTTCACCCAGGCCGCCCACCGCCTCGGGGTGCGCCAGTCCACCGTGAGCCAGCATGTGCGCAGGCTGGAGGCGGCCGTGGGGCGGCAGCTGTTCACCCGGGACACCCACGGGGTGGAGCTGACCGAGGACGGCGAGGCGATGCTGGGGTTCGCCCGTTCCATCCTGGAGGCGAACGAGCGGGCGGCGAGCTGGTTCCGGGGCACCCGGCTGCGCGGCCGGCTGCGCTTCGGCGCCTCGGAGGACTTCGTGGTGACCCGGCTGCCGGAGATCCTGGAGGGGTTCCGCCGCGATCATCCCGAGGTGGACCTGGAGCTGACCGTCGAGCTGTCGGGCACGCTGCACGAGCGGCTGGAGGCGGGCAGGCTCGATCTGGTGCTGGCCAAGCGGTCCGAGGACCGGCCGGGGGGACAGCTGGTGTGGCGGGACCGGCTGGTGTGGATCGGCGCGGAGCGGCTGCGGCTGGATCCGGACCGGCCGCTCCCCCTGATCGTCTTCCCGCCCCCGGGCCTGACCCGGGCCCGCGCGCTGGACGTGCTGGAGCGGCACGGCAGGGCCTGGCGGATCGTCTGCACCAGCGGGAGTCTCAACGGGCTGGTCGCGGCGGCCCGCGCCGGGCTCGGGGTGATGGCACACACCCATGGCCTGATTCCACCCGGTCTGGCACCGGTCCCGGAACGGGCCGGGCTGCCCGATCTCGGTCCCGTGGATTTCGTGCTGCTGTACGGGAGGCGGCGGCGGGACAGCGCCTCGCACGCCGCGGCGGAGCGGCTCGCCGCCACGATCCTCGCGGGCCCCGTGCCGCGATCGGAGAGATTTCGTGCAGAAGACCGTTACATATGAGCCACACATGCGACGCATAGGGCCTGACTCCGCGCAATCCGCCTGCGCGAACTCCTGATTGACTCCCTTTCACTCACCGGCCACCCGGCATTCCGTGCGTTCCGGGCACAAAACACCTCTCCCGCGTCGGGGCCGGATCGGGTACGGTCGCGGCGCTGTGCCCGGCGGCTTCAAGGAGCAGGTATTGCGCGAGTTCACCGTCCCCCCGATGGCGACGGCTCCCCAGGCCGGAGGACTGGCGGACGCCGTCTTCGACCACGCGGACGCCGACCCCCACCGGGTGGCGCTGGCACGCAAGGCCGCGGACGGCCGCTGGGAGGACGTGACCGCGGGCCAGTTCCGGGACGAGGTGACGGCGCTCGCCAAGGGTCTGCTGGCGCACGGTGTCCGGTTCGGCGACCGGTTCGCCATCATGTCCCGCACCCGCTACGAGTGGACGCTCTTCGACTTCGCCCTGTGGACCATCGGCGCCCAGAGCGTCCCGCTGTACCCCACCTCCTCCGCCGAGCAGGTCTGCTGGATGCTGCATGACGCGCAGGTCTCCGCCTGCGTCGTGGAGCATGAGGACCATGCGATGACGGTCGGCTCGGTGGTCGGCCGGCTGCCGCGGCTGCGGCGGCTGTGGCAGCTGGACGCGGGGGCGCTGGAGGAGCTGCTGGCGGCCGGGGCGGCCATCGACGACGAGGTGGTCGAACGGCACCGGCTGGCCGTGACCCCCGAGCAGCCCGCGACCGTCATCTACACCTCCGGCACCACCGGCCGCCCCAAGGGCTGTGTGATCACCCACGCCAATCTGATGGCCGAATGCGACAACATCGTCGAGCGGTACGAGGAAGCCTTCCACTCCAAGCGGGGCGACGAGGCCGCCACCCTGCTCTTCCTCCCGCTCGCCCACGTCTTCGGCCGGATGGTCGAGGTCGCCGCCATCCGCGGCCGGGTCAAGCTCGGCCACCAGCCCAAGCTCTCGGCCGCCGCGCTGCTGCCCGATCTGAAGACCTTCCGGCCGACCTTCATCCTGGCGGTGCCGTACATCTTCGAGAAGGTGTTCGCCGCGGCACGCCGCAAGGCCGAGGCGGAGGGCAGGTCCGGGCCGTTCGAGAAGGCCGTGGACGTGGCGGTGCGGTACGCCGAGGCGCAGGAGGCCAAGGCGTTCGGCACCGGGCCGGGGCCCGGCGCCGCGCTGCGCGTGCAGCACCAGTTCTTCGAGAAGGCGGTCTACGGCAAGGTGCGGGCCGCGATGGGCGGCCGGGTCCGGCACGCGATGTCGGGCGGCTCCGGCATGGAGCGGCGGCTCGGCCTGTTCTTCGCGGGCGCGGGCGTCACCATCTACGAGGGCTACGGCCTCACCGAGTCCACCGCCGCCGCCACCGCCAATCCCCCCGAGCGGACCCGCTTCGGCACGGTCGGGGTGCCGATCCCCGGCACCACGGTGCACCTCGCCGACGACGGCGAGGTGTGGCTGCGCGGGGGCCAGGTCTTCGCCGGCTATCTGGGCGACCCCAAGGCGACCGACGCCGTGCTGCGGGACGGCTGGCTCGCCACCGGCGATCTGGGCACGCTGGACGAGGACGGCTATCTCACGATCACCGGGCGGAAGAAGGAGATCCTGGTGACCTCCAGCGGCAAGTCCGTCTCACCGGCGGGCCTGGAGGAGCGGGTGCGGGCGCATCCGCTGGTCGCCCAGTGCATCGTGGTGGGCGACGACCGCCCGTACGTCGCGGCGCTGGTCACGCTGGACTCGGAGGCGGTCGCGCACTGGCTGGCGATGCGCGGCAAACCGGAGCTGTCCCCGGGCGAGCTGGTGCGGGACCCCGATCTGGAGACCGAGATCCGGCGTGCGGTGGTGGCGGCCAACACCACCGTCTCCCAGGCGGAATCGATTCGCACGTTCCGCATACTTGCCGCGCAGTTCTCGGAGGAGCATGGTCTGCTGACGCCATCGCTGAAATTGAAGCGAAAGGCCATCGAACAGGCGTACGCCGCCGAGGTCGAGGCGCTGTACCACTCCTGAGTCGCGAAGGGGGCACGAAATGATCGATGTCATTCTCCCCGAACTTCCCGAACGCGAACTGGCCCTGCTGTCCGAGGAGACACCCCAGCCCAGCGACCCGAGGCTGGCCGGGCGGGTGGCCCTGGGCGGGCCGGTGGCGTTACCGGTGACGGCGGAGCTCGTCGAACCGGATCGGGATCTGCTGGACTTCCTCAAGACGGAGGCGGACAACGCCGTCTACCACCTGGTGCACCTGTCGGTGACCTGCGCCCGGGACGCGCCGGCCCCCGCCCTGCACTCGGTCAACCTCGATGTCACCCTCACGGCCGAACCGGTGCGGCGGGGCACCACGGTCTTCCCACCGGTGGCCTGGTCCATGACCCCGCGCCAGCTCACCGAGAAGGCGGATGCCACGGCACCGGTCTTCGCGGCCCGCCTCGGCCCGCGGCTCGGTTTCCGCCACGGCGTCCGCACCGCGTACGGCGAGCGGGTGTGCCTGGAGGCGCGGCGCGAGCTGCGCTCCGACCCGGGCTGGGAGATCCGGCACACCCCGGCCGTGCGCATCGGCGGGACGTACCGGATGGCCATGGTGGTGCGGGCGCCGCGCGGGGCGGTGAGCCGGGCGGCGGTCGCGGTGGGCGCCACGGTGCGCGAGGGACACACCCTGCACCGCTTCCGGGAGGAGCTCGCGGAACCGCTGCGCCTCACGGCGCTCCAGTAGCGGGCGGAACGGAGCACCGGACGGTACGCGGCACCGGCCGGTACGGCTGGTCCGCGGTGGGCGCGCCCTGGTGGTCCGCCCGGCGGCCTGGTAACACAGACGACGGCAGACGAAGCGAACGGCGGCCGGTCCGGCGCACGGCCGGGGCGCACGACCAGGGCACACGGCCGAGGCGTACGGCCCCCGGCCTCGGCGCCGGCCAGGGCGCTGACCAGGGCGGACGGCACCGATCGGGCCATCCGTGACCGGTGGGCGGGAATGCCGGCCGACCGTTGACCGTTGAATCTGCAGGACGCAATCACATCCGACGTAAGGATCGACCGCTCGTGAGCAAGGTCCCCTTCATCACCCTCAACAACGGCGTCCGGATGCCGCAGCTCGGCTTCGGCGTCTGGCAGGTCCCGGACGACGAGGCACAGGTGGCGGTGCGCCACGCGCTGGACGCCGGTTACCGCAGCATCGACACGGCCGCGATATACGGCAACGAGGAGGGCACGGGGAAGGCGCTCGCCGCGTCGGGCATCGCACGCGACGAGCTGTTCGTCACCACCAAGCTCTGGAATGGCGACCAGGGGTACGACTCGACCCTGCGTGCCTTCGACACCTCCCTGACCAAGCTCGGCCTGGACTACGTGGATCTCTACCTGATCCACTGGCCGCTGCCCCAGACCGACAAGTACGTGGACACCTGGAAGGCGTTCGAGAAGATCTACTCCGAGGGCCGCGCCAAGGCCATCGGCCTGTCCAACTTCCACCCCGCCCACATCCAGCGGCTGCTCTCCGAGACCTCCGTCGCCCCGGCGATCGACCAGATCGAGCTGCACCCGCAGCTCCAGCAGGCGGAGCTGCGCGCGTTCAACGCCCGCCATGACATCGCCACCGAGGCGTGGTCCCCACTCGGCCAGGGCAAGGGTCTGCTGGATAACCCGACGCTCGCGGCGATCGCCAAGAAGCACGGGAAGTCCCCGGCGCAGGTGGTGCTGCGCTGGCACCTGGACCTGGGCAATGTGGTGATCCCGAAGTCCGTGACCCCGTCGCGGATCAAGGAGAACATCGACGTCTTCGACTTCGAGCTGGACTCCGAGGACCTGTCGGCGATCAGCGCCCTCGACTCGGGCAACCGCCTGGGCCCGGACCCGGAGACCTTCAACGTGGTCTGAGGCCCCGGCGCTCCTCCCCCGGCTCCCTCCCCTGCCCCACCCCGCCCCGTCGCGCCCCGCGCGGCGGGGCGGAGCCGTATCCACCGACCGGCGCATCCGGCGCATCCCCGGCGGACGGTCTCCGCGGGGCCCCCGCGGGGACCGTCCGCCCGCCGAGCGAGGCACGCCCTCGGCCATTACGCTTGACGCCCAGCAGCGCACACAGCGTGACCGATCCCCCAAGCCCGCCTTCCCTAGCCGAGGAGTCCGAAGATGTCCCGCAGACGCCGTCACGGCCTTGAGCTGGCCGCCGGGTGCACCGTCGCGATAGCCGCCCTCTTCCTGGGCACCGGCATACCCGCGGTGGCCGACCCCGGTGAGCCCTCTCCCCGCCCCCGCCGGGAGGTGCCCCCCGAGATGCTGGCCTCGATGCAGCGCGACCTGGGCCTGACGGCCGATGAGGCGCGGGCGCGGATATCCAACGAGTACCGGGCCGGGGCCGCCGAACCGGGGCTGCGCAAGACCCTGGGCGGCGCGTACGCCGGCGCGTGGGTGTCCGGCAACACCGCGGAACTGACCGTCGCCACCACCGACGCGGAGCAGAGCGCCACCATCACGGCCGGCGGCGCCAAGGCCGCCGTCGTCAAGCACAGCCTCAACGCCCTCACCGAGGCCAAACGGGCCCTGGACAGCGCCGCCGCGGAGCGCCCCCCGACGGCCGAGGCCGCGTCCGCCTGGTACGTCGACGTCAAGACCAACAGCGTGGTGGTGCAGTCCGCCCGGCCCGACGAGGCCGCCGCCTTCGTCGCCGCGAGCGGCGCGGACCGCCAGGTCGTACGGGTCGTGGAATCCCCCGAGCGGCCGGGCCCGCTGTACGACCTGCGGGGCGGCGAGGCGTACTACATCAACGACGCCGCCCGCTGCTCGATCGGCTTCTCCGTGGCCCAGGGCGACCGAAAAGGCTTCGTCACCGCCGGCCACTGCGGCGATCCCGGCGACACCACCACCGGCTCCAACCGGGTGACCCAGGGCACCTTCCAGGGCTCCAGCTTCCCCGGCAACGACTACGCGTGGGTGTCCGCCAACGCCGACTGGGCTCCGCGGCCGTGGGTGGTCGGCCCCGAGGGCAGCGACGTCACCGTCGACGGCTCCCAGGAGGCGCCGGTCGGTTCCTCCGTCTGCCGCTCCGGCTCGACCACCGGCTGGCACTGCGGCACCATCCAGCAGCACGACACCAGCGTGCAGTACCCGCAGGGCACGGTCAGCGGGGTCACCCGCACCAACGTCTGCGCCGAACCGGGTGACTCCGGCGGCGCGTTCCTCTCGGGCAGCGAGGCGCAGGGCGTCACCTCCGGCGGCTCCGGCAACTGCACGGTGGGCGGGACGACGTACTACCAGCCGGTGAACCCGGTCCTGACGGCCTACGGGCTCACCCTCACCACCGGCTGATGCCCGGGGCGTCACGGCCGCCACGGCCGAAAGGGATGACCACGTCCCTCTGCGTCTTCACCTCCGATCTGCGGCTGTCCGACAACCCCGTGCTGCGCGGCGCGGCGGGCTCGGCCGAGCAGGTCGTTCCGCTGTTCGTCGTGGACCGTGGCCTGGCCGGGACCGGGTTCGCCGTCCCCAACCGGGTGGCGTTCCTGGCCGACGCCCTCGCCGACCTCGACGCGGGGCTGCGCCGGCGCGGCGGGCGGCTGGTGGTCCGCCAGGGCGACGCGGTGACCGAGATCCTGCGGGCGGCCCGCCAGGCGGACGCGGACGAGGTGCACATCGCGGGCGGGGTGAGCGGCTACGCCACCCGCCGCGAGCAGCGGCTGCGCGCGGCGCTGGCGGAGGACGGCCGGGAGCTGCGGGTGCACGGCGCGGTGATCACGGCGGTGGAGCCGGGCGAGGTCACCCCGGCGGGCAGGGACCACTTCGCGGTCTTCACCCCGTACTTCCGCGCCTGGCAGCGGGCCGGGCTGCGGAAGGCGCTCACCGCGCCGCACACGGTCACGGTGCCCTCCGCGCTGCGCTCGGAGCCGGTGGCGGTGGTCACCTCGCTCGCCTCGGGCAGCCCCTCCCCCGGGCTGCCCGAGGGCGGGGAGACGGCGGGCCGCGACCGCGTCCGCTCCTGGTGGCGGTCGGGGCTCGGGCAGTACGCCGACCGGCAGGACGACCTGGCGGGCGACGCCACCTCCCGGCTCTCCCCGTATCTGCACTTCGGCTGTCTGTCCCCGGTGGAGCTGGTGCACCGGGCGCGGAAGGCGGGCGGCCCCGGGGCCGACGCCTTCGTACGGCAGCTGGCGTGGCGGGACTTCCACCACCAGGTGCTGGCCGCCCGGCCGGACGCCGCACGCGCCGACTACCGCCCGCGCGGCGACCGGTGGCGGGACGACACCGCGGAGATCGCGGCCTGGAAGGCGGGGCGCACCGGCTATCCGCTGGTCGACGCCGGAATGCGGCAGCTGCGCCAGGAGGGCTGGATGCACAACCGGGCGCGGCTGCTGGTGGCGAGCTTCCTCACCAAGACGCTGTACACGGACTGGCGGATCGGCGCCCGCCACTTCCTGGACCTGCTGGTGGACGGGGACGTGGCCAACAACCAGCTGAACTGGCAGTGGGCGGCCGGCACCGGCACCGACACCCGTCCGAACCGGGTGCTCAATCCGCTGGCGCAGGCCCGGCGGTTCGACCCGGACGGCGCGTATGTGCGGCGCTGGGTACCGGAGCTGGCCGGGGTGCCCGGCTCCGGCGTCCATACGCCCTGGCGGCTGCCGACGGCCGAGCGGGACCGGCTGGACTACCCCGCCCCGATCGTGGACCTCCAGGAGGGGCTGATCCGCTTCGAGCGCGCCCGGCAGTGAGCACGGCTTCCGGGCTGGCCCGACCGCGCAGGCGCCACCCCCGTGGTGGGGTGGCCCGACCGCACAAGGCCCACCCCGCGAAGGGATGGCCCGACCGCACAGGGCCCACCCAGCGGGGGGATCGCCCGACCGCACAGGGACCGCCCAGCGGGGGGGATCGCCCGACCGCACAGGGACCACCCCACGGAGGGGTGGCCCGACCGCGAAAGCGAGCGGCCCGGCCCCTGCGCCCGCACGCCCCCACCGCGACGGCCGCCCTTCCCGACACAGCACCCACGTCGCGCCCCGGCCCCGGTACGGCCCGGCAAGACGCCCCGCACGGCGCGGGCGGCGGCCCGACCGCTCAACGGGCGGGCCGCGAACGAGGCGGGGCGGTCGGTCAGTCCGTGCGGGCGCCGTGCTGGGGGGCGATCTCCTCGATCCGGGCGGCCAGCTCGAAGTCGAGCCCGGTCACCTTGCCGCCGACGCTGTGGGTGTTCACCGAGACGCCGACCTTGTTGTAGCCGAGGGTCAGATCGGAGTGGTGGTCGAGCTCCTCCTGGATCGTGGCGATCTCCGCGACCAGCCCGGCCGCCTGTGGGTGGCCCTTGAAGACATAGGTCCGCGAGAGCCGGTCGTCCGCGAACGACCAGCCGGGAAGCTGCTCCAGACGCCGCTGGATCTCCTGGTCGGTGAGCGGCTGGACTGCCATGACACATCCCTTCGTCGCGGGTCACCGGTCGGCCCCTCCACCCTGCCATGGGCACCGCCCGGCGTCGGCTACCTTCGGGTCATGACGACTGCCGCGCCGCCCAGGGTGGGCACGCTGCTGCGCGAGTGGCGGGACCGCCGCCGGATCAGCCAGCTGGAGCTCGCGCTGCGCGCCGACTCCTCCGCCCGCCACATCAGCTTCATCGAGACCGGCCGGTCGCGGCCGAGCCAGGAGATGGTGCTGCGACTCGCCGACCACCTCGACGTCCCCGTCCGCGAGCGCAACGCCCTGCTGATCGCCGCCGGTTATGCCCCGCTCTATCCGGAGCGTTCGGTGGACGACCCGTCGATGAGCGCCCTGCGCGAGTCCCTGGAGCGGCTGCTGACCGGCTATGAGCCGTTTCCGGCGCTGGTGGTGGACGGCACCTATGAGGTGCTGGCGGCCAACCGGGGCATCGCGGCGCTTCTGGAGGGGGTCGCGGAGCACCTGTTGGAGCCCCCGCTGAACGCGATGCGCCTCACGCTCCACCCCGAGGGCCTGGCCCCGCGCATCCGCAACCTCCGGGAGTGGCGCGGCCATCTGCTGGACCAGATGGACCGGCAGCTGGCGCTGATGCGCTCCTCGCCGCTGCGCGCCCTGTACGACGAGGTGGCCGCCTATCCGCTTCCGGCGACCGGTGGCCGGGAGACGGCCGTCGCCGGTGACACGCCGCCCTTCGCGCTGCCGATGATGATCGAGCACGGCGGGCGGACGCTGTCGTTCATCTCGACCATCGCAACCTTCAACACCCCCATGGACGTCACGGTCTCCGAGCTGGCCATCGAGACCTTCCTGCCGGCCGACCCGGAGACCGCCGCCGCCCTGGGAGGCTTCAGCCGGTCGTAGGGACCCGGTCCAGGAAGCCGAGGACGGAGCTGATCCGGCCGTCCTCGGCCAGGACGACCACATCGGTCGCGGCGACCGGGGCGGAGCCGTCGGCCAGGGAGACCAGCTCCCAGCTGAACCGGGCGGTGTCATGGTGGCCGTCCACCGGGCCGGTGAGCCGGAACTCGAAACCGGGGAACTGCTCCTGCGCCCCCGCGATGACGGCGGCCACCTGCTCGTGCCCGCGCGCCTGGGCCAGCGGGTCGGTGTAGGAGCCGTCCTCGGTCCAGGCGGCGGCGACGGCCTTGGCGCGGGCCTCGGGGCTGGTGGCGTTCCATGCCTCGAAGTAGCGGGCGACGGCGGTCTCGTACTGCGTCATCTGGTCACTCCTCCGTAAAGACCCCTGTTCGGGCACCGGATCCCGGACCGGAGGGCGCCGGCCCGGAACCCGATGCCCCAACCCTGCCGCCGTCGCGGGCGGGGGTCGATTACCGCCGGGGTAATGGAGGCCGGGGAGCGCCACGCCCGCAGAGGGGAGCGCCATTGGCGGTGAGCGGCGCCGGGGAGGGCAGCGGCGGCAGGGCAGCACCCGGGACAGCCAGGAGGGCCAGCGCCGGGAAAGGGGGCGCCGGGCGGTGAACGCCGGGGTCGGGACACCGCCCGGAGTGGCCTCACGAGCGCTGGGACTCCACCAGCTCGATGGCCTCCTCCTTGGTGGCCACGGCGGGCGGCGAGCCCTCCAGCGGCTTGCGGGCCGTCTCCTTCATCACGGCGGCGGCGATGATGCCGACGACCGCCGCGAGCATCGTGTAGTACGCGGGCATCAGATCGTTGCCGGTGAAGCTGATCAGACCCTCGGTCACCAGCGGGGTGGTGCCTCCGAAGAGCGAGACGGAGATGTTGAAGGCGATGGACAGCGACCCGTAGCGCACGTTCGTCGGGAAGAGCGCGGGGAGCGAGGCGGACATCACGCTCACGTACGGCAGCAGACACAGCCCCAGGAGCAGCAGACCGGCGAAGACCGGGACGACCCCGCCCCGCTTGATGAGCAGGAAGCACGGCACGGCGAGCACCAGGAAGCCGACGGAGCCGGCCATCAGCACGGGCTTGCGGCCGACGCGGTCGGAGAACCGGCCGACGAAGGTGATGGCCGCCATGAGCACCAGCATCACGATGATGATCGAGACCAGGGCGCTGGTGCCGCTGTAGTGGAGGGTGTCCGACAGGTAGGTCGGCATGTAGGACAGCAGCATGTAGTCGGTGATGTTGTACGCGGCGACCAGCGCCATGCAGAGCGCCATCGCACGCCACTGGGTGCGGAACACCTGCCAGAACGGGAGGCTCTCGCGCTCCGCCGCGCTGGAGGCCCCCTCCTCCTCCAGCTTCTGGAACGCGGGGGTGTCGTCCAGCTTCAGCCGCAGATACAGGCCGACCAGCCCGATCGGCGCGGCGGCCAGGAACGGGATGCGCCAACCCCAGGAGGACATGGCGGAGTCGGCGAGCGTCACGGTGAGGATGGTGACCAGTCCGGCCGCCGAGGTGTAGCCGATCAGCGTGCCGAATTCGAGGAAGCTGCCGTAGTACCCACGGCGCTTGTCGGGCGCGTATTCGGCGATGAACGTGGAGGCGCCGCCGTATTCCCCGCCGGTGGAGAATCCCTGCAGCATACGGAAGAGGATGAGCAGCGCGGGCGACCAGAAGCCTACGGCGGTGTAGCCGGGGATGAGTCCGATGGCCAGCGTGCTGGACGCCATCATGATCATGGTGAATGACAGGACCTTCTTACGGCCTATCCGGTCACCGAGCGGCCCGAAGAACATGCCTCCCAACGGGCGGACCAAAAAGGCCACCGCGAACGTCGCGAGGGAGGAGAGCACCTGGGCGGTGTCATTACCTGACGGGAAGAAAACTTTACCGATGGTGACCGCGAGATAGCTGTAGATCCCGAAGTCGTACCACTCCATGGCGTTTCCCAGCGCGGCGGCCTTCACCGCTTTCCGGACGGTCTTCTCCTCGGTGACCGTGATGTCGCTCCGGCGCAGTGGAGGGTTCTTGCGTCGCTGGACGGCACGCCAGAGCAGGCGGTGCCGGGAGGCGGGGACTGGGGCTTCTTCATCGGTTCGGGCAGGCACGAGCAACTCTCTTCAATGGACAGGCTCATTGCGCATACCCGGCGAAGCCAGTCGCATGCCAAGCGTGTCACGGGCCACCCGTGGCACGGCCCACGGCGCTCAAGGCGTGTTCGACCCCGACCCGAGCCGGGCCGGGCATCTTCGGGACACGGCGCGTTGCTTTACCGTTTCTTGGTCTTCGGTAAACCCGAAGAGGCAGCCGCGTAACCGTGACGCAACACCAAAAGGCTCTGAACTCAAAGGGGACATCATGCTCCACGGCAATGCCCTCCGACAGGCCATCACTTCGCCTGGGACCACCCCCCTCATCGGCATCTATGACATGTACTCGGCGTCCATCGCCGCCCAGCACTACAACGGCTTCTTCGTATCCGGGTTCGGGTTCGCCGCCTCGCATTACGGGCTTCCCGATATCGGCTTCATCGCCTGGCCCGACATGCTCGCCTTCGTGGAGCGGCTGCGGCTCGCCTTTCCCGCACACCATCTGCTCGTGGACATTGACGACGGCTATGTGGACCACGAGGTGGCCTGCCATGTGGTGCAGCGGCTGGAGCGCACCGGGGCCTCCGGGGTGATCATGGAGGACCAGCGGCGCCCGCGCCGCTGCGGCCACGCCGACGGCAAGCTGATCCTCCCGCTCGAGGAGTACCTCGAGAAGCTCCAACTGGTACTGAGCAGCAGGAAGGACCTGGTGGTGGTGGCGCGCACGGACGCCACCGAGGAGTCCGAGATCCTGCGGCGGGCCGCCGCACTGGCCGAGACCGACGCGGACGTCGTCCTCGTCGACGGGGTGCGCAGCGTGGCGTGGATCCGCAAGGTCCGCGAGGTCATCGGCGACAAACCCCTGCTGTTCAACCAGATCGCGGGCGGGAAGTCACCGAGGCTCTCGCTGACCGAGCTGTCCGAACTGGGGGTGGATGTCGCCATTTACAGCACTCCCTGCCTGTTCGCCGCCCATGGTGCGATCGACGGTGCGCTGAACGACCTCAAGATGGCGGACGGACGGCTGCCGGACACCCGGGAAACCGGGTCCATCGGGGTCAAGGGCGCCACGGAACTGCTGGAGAAGAACCTCAGCAGGCACCACGGCAACCGCCGGCCGGCCAGGGTCTGACCGAGGGCCGCACGGTATGACCTCGACGTTCCTCGGGCCCGGCACCGGCCGGCACCGCACAGCGGGAAAAGCCCGCGCACCGGGAAAAGCCCCTGGGCCAGGAAAAGCCCCTCGGTCGGGACGAGATCCTCGACCGGGAAGAGATCCTCGACCGGGAGTAGACCCTCGGTGGGGAAGAGACCTCCGCTCGGCCCGTCCGTCCGCGGCGGGGCTCGTGCTGGCGGCCACCGCGAGCCTGCTCTGCGCGGGCCCCGCGGCGCCCGCCGCGGCGACGACCCCGTTCGCGGGCAGCGCCCCGCGGGAGGAGTGCGAGCCGGACGACACCCCGTCGGTCGTCACCGGGCCGCACAACGGCCTCGTGGTCATCGACAATTCCTTCGCGGACTCCTGGTTGGAGATCGACCGCACTCTCAACACCCTGCTGCTGAGCCGTGGCACGGCCGGCAGCGACCACGACGGAGGCGGCGGCGCCATCGATGTCGTGACCGGCGACGCCGCCGGCGCGGATCGGGCGGCGCGGATCGGCCACCCGCCGTGGCAAGGCGAAAGCGGTGACTGATGTGAAGCGGAAGTCCTGGCCGCTGTCGTGGCCGGGCCGGCTCGGGAGGGCGGTGGACCCCTATGTCGCCGCCCTCCTGGGGACGGTCGCACTGGCGGCGCTGCTGCCCGCGAGCGGTGGGGCGGCCACGGCCGTCGGCCATACCGCGGACATCGCGATCGGGTTGCTCTTCTTCCTCTACGGTTCGCGGCTGTCCACCCGCGAGGCGTTGAGCGGACTGCGGCAGTGGAGACTGCACCTGGTGGTGGCCGCGAGCACCTTCGCGCTCTTCCCGCTGCTGGGAGTGGCCGCCGGCGGCCTCGCCCCGTTCCTCCTCACCGACCGGCTCTCCACGGGGCTGCTCTTCCTGTGTGTCGTGCCCTCGACCGTCCAGTCCTCCGTCGCCCTCACCTCCACCGCCCGGGGCAATGTCCCGGCCGCGATCTGCGCGGGCACGTACTCCAGCCTGCTCGGCATGGTCGCCACCCCGCTGCTCGCGGCGTGGCTGATCGGCTCGGACGTCCGCTTCTCGGCCGACGGGCTGCTGGCCATCGCCACCCAGCTGCTGCTGCCCTTCCTCGCCGGGCAGGCGCTGCGCCGCTGGACCGGGGCCTTCATCGGCCGTCACAAGAAGGCGCTCGCCCTGCTGGACCGGGGCTCGATCCTGCTCGTGGTCTACACGGCGTTCAGCCGGGGCATGACGGAGGGCGTCTGGCACCAGATCACCCCGGCCCGGCTGTGCGCGCTGCTGGGCCTGGCCGCGGCCCTGCTGGGACTGGCCCTCACCACGACGTCGCTCACCGCGCGGCGGCTGGGCTTCAGCCGGGAGGACCGCGTCACCATCGTCTTCTGCGGCTCCAACAAGTCCCTGGCCACCGGGCTGCCCATGGCCGCGGTGCTGTTCGGTGACGCGGCCGGGCCGGTGATCCTGCCGCTGATGCTCTTCCACCAGCTGCAGTTGATGGTGTGCGCGGTGATCGCGGGCCGCTGGTCCCGCCGGGCGCCGGAGGCCGCCCCCGCCCCCGGAGAACAGGTCCAGGTCACCGAGGTGACGGGGTGAGGGAGGGGGTGAGGCCAGACGCGAACACGGACCCGGCCACGGCCACGGACCCGGCCACGAACACGGACATGGCGCGGACCGCGCTCCGCGCCATAGGCGGAGGTGTGCTGCTCAGGCGACGCTGTCGGCGGTCGCCGGAGCCCCTGCTGCCGGAACTCCTGCTGCCGGAACCCCCGTCGCCGCACCCCCTGTCGCGGTTTCCGTCGCCGCAACCCCCGCCGCGGTCCCCGCCGGGCCGTCCGCGGCCTCTGCGACCTCCGTGGCCTCCGCGACCTCCGCCCCGCTCCTGCGCCGCGCCGCCATCCACACGTACACCAGCACTCCGGCGAACAGGAACAGCACGCCCTGGTACACCGCCGCGTATCCGGCGCCCGCGACCAGCCAGAACGAGAAGGCGAAGCCCGCCAGCGCGAGCACCAGGTCCCGGGCGAAGCGGCCGCTCCGCACCTCCTCACGGCGCCCGGACAGCAGGAAGTACACCTGTGCGCCCGCCGCCAGCAGATAGGGGACCGTCGCCGAGAAGGTGGTGATCAGCACCAGGATCTCGAAGAGCCCTCTCGAACCCGAGGTGTAGTTGACCACGGTGAGCAGGGACGCCAGGATCACGCCGACGAAGACGCCGAAGGTCGGCACCCCGCGCCGCTTGACGGCGAACGCGGCCGGGAAGAGCCCGTCCCGCGCGGCGGCGTACGGGGCCTGCGCGCTCATCAGGGTCCAGCCGTTGAGCGCGCCGACGATCGACACGACGGCGGCCAGCGCGATCAGCGTGCCGCCCCAGCCCCCGCCGAACATCGCGTCCACCGCGTCCGAGAACGGGGCGGTGGACGCGACCAGCTCCTTGTGCGCGACGGTGCCGAAGACCGACACCGTGCCGAGCAGATAGACCACGGCCGCACCCACCGTGCCCAGCACGCTCGCCCGCCCCACATTGCGCCGCGGGTCCCGGACCTCGCCCGCGCTCATCGAGGCCGACTCCACGCCCACATAGCTGTAGAGCAGGATCGCGGCCGCCGCCGACAGACCGCCGAGCGCGCTGCCACCGCTCCCGTTGAACGAGCCGAGGTTGTCCGGGTCGAAGAAGAAGAGGCCGACGACGGCGACGAAGAGCAGCGGGATGAACTTCAGCACCGTGGAGACCAGTTGCACCGCGCCCACCCAGCGCGTCCCGGCGAGGTTGGCGAGCGCCGGGAGCCACAGCGCCAGCAGCGCCACGGCGAGGTCCACCCCCCTCGACTCGTGCACGGGCACCAGCACATGGACGTAGCCGACCGCCGCCACCGCGAGCGCCGCGTTGCTGACCCAGGTCATGGTCCAGTACGACCAGGCCGACAGAAAGCCGGCGAAGTCACCGAACGCCGCGCGGGCGTGCACATACGGCCCGCCCGTCCGGGGGTCGCGCTCCGCCAGCCGCCCGAAGACCAGCGCGAGCGCGATGGCGCCCAGCGTCAGGACGGCGAAGGCCAGCAGGCTGAGGGTGCCGAACGGGGCGACGGAGGCCGGCAGCAGGAAGATGCCGCCGCCGATGATGTTGCCCATGACGAGCGCGGTCGCCGTGGGCAGGCCGAAGCGGCGGGGGTGGGGCTGGTCGTGCATATCACCATCGTCACAGAAGGTGCATAGGGCACCAAAATCACCGGGTTTTGTTCGGCGCGACCCGGTCGGCCACGGTAAATGGTGCGGCGGGGGCGCCGTCCCACCGGGTTTTCTGCACCGCACGTGCCGTGCCGGACGCCTCCGGGAGTTCGGCCTCGGCCGCCGCCTCCGCGCCGACCGGTGCCCCCGTCTCCAACGGCACGCCCGGCACCCCCGGCTCGCCCGGCACCCCCGGCACGCTGGTGACGTCCGCCTCGTCCTCCGGCACCTGGGGCCCGGCCGCCTCCTCCAGCCAGCGCCGCAGCACCCGGTGCACCTGCTCGGCCCCGACCAGCTCCTCCCCCGCCGCCACCGGTGGGGTGAGCCCGGCCGGCCACAGCAGAAAGGGGTGCCCCTGCTCTCCGCCGAGCCCCCCGTGCGAGCCGATCTGCTCCTCGAAGGCGTGCACCGTGCCGCGCACCGGGTCGTAGGCGGAGTTGACCATGATGTCGGAGGTGTTCCGGAAGTGCGCGGTGCGCCGTACGGCGTCCTCGGCACCGGGCCCGAAGACCGCGAGCGGGCTCATCCCGAGGATCTCCCCGGTGTCCAGACGGTGCTCGGTGCCGTTCGCGCCCAGCACCACCGCGCCGTGCAGATCGGACCGGACGAGCAGGAAGCCCACCCCGGGGTGGTCGGCGAGGGTGCGCAGCAGGCCGGGGTGGCGGGCGTCGATCTGCTCCCGGCTCATCCGCCCCGGGACGTCGGGGAAGGAGATCAGCCCGAGGTTGCCGGAGGCGAGCACGATCGGATCGGCCATGGGCACGTCGGTCTCGGGCGTTCTCCGGGCGGCG
>NZ_BBOX01000093.1 GCF_001553455.1 Streptomyces hygroscopicus subsp. hygroscopicus | reverse complement strand
GGCCATGGGCACGTCGGTCTCGGGCTTCTCCGGGCGGCGCAGCGCCGCCCGCCCCGCCGTACGCGCCTCCGCCCCGCTCGGGGTCCGTCCGGCCCGCCGCGACACGGGCAGACCGCAGCCGGCCCGCACCAGGTCCTCCAGCGTCAGCCCGTAGGCCCCCGCGAAGGTTTCGCCGGGGCTCTGGCCGTGGTCGGACAGCAGCACGATCCGGTAGTCGCGCGGGGCGTGCTCGGCGACCTTGGCGATCAGCGCGATGGAGCGGTCGAGCCGGGCGAGCACCTGCTGGGCGTCCCGGCTGCGCGGCCCCGAGTGGTGGGCCACCTCGTCGTACGCCACCAGATCGGCGTAGATCGCGGTACGGCCCGAGAGGATGTCCCCCATCACCGCCGTCACCACCACGTCCCGCTCCACGACGGTGGCGAACGCCCGGATCAACGGATACAGCCCGCCCCGCTTGACCCGGGGCCTCTCGCGGCGCAGCTTGGCGCGCGTGGACTGGCAGATCTCCCGCACGACCTCGGCGAGGAACGACACGGCGGTACGGGTCGCGTTGGCGGGGTCGGAGAAGTACGCGAAGTAGCCGGAGCGGGAGCGGTTGTGCTTGCCCCGCCGCGCCGCGACCGACAGCACCAGGGCCAGCTGGTCGGCGCCGCCAGTGAACAGGTTGCCCCGGCTCGCCCCGTCCACCGCGAGCAGTCCGTCGTGTCCCGCGCGGGCGGCCGCGCGGCGCTGAAGCACCGCCGCGCTGGTCGGCCGGTTGCTCACCATCACCTCCCGGGTCCTCTTCTCGTACCAGCGGAAGGCGGGCACGTCCTCGTTGGAGCCGTGCAGGATGCCCAGTTGGCTGGCGCCGGTCTGGCTGGACCAGTCGGTGCGCCAGGGCGTGACCTCGTGGCTGCCGCGCACCCAGCCCGCGACGGTGGGCATCACCGGAGGCCGGTTCTCGCGCTCCCGCAGCGCCTCCCGCAGCACCGCGTGCCCCACCCCGTCGAGTTGCAGGAACACCGTCCCCGGGGGCTGTGCGCACCCTCCGTCCTCGCCGAGCCGCCGCCTGCGCCGCCCGGCCAGCCGCGCCAGCCGCCGCCGGTACGCCCCGTCGTCCCGCACGGTCAGGAAGGTACTCGTGGCCGACGACGCGGCCGACATCACGGCCGCGACCACGACGGCGGTCTCCGGCTCGACGGCGCCGCGCCCGGCCGGGATCAGGCTGAGGGCGATCAGCAGCATCGAGCCGTTGAGCACGAACACCAGCAGCCCCAGCACCAGCGCGGGCATCAGCAGCAGCGCCCGCACGAGCAGTGGCCACACCAGCGCGCTGAGCACACCGAAGGCCCCCGCCCCGCTGGCCGCGGTGATCGCGATCCGGGTCGCGCTGTCACCGTCGCCTGACTTCAAGCTGAAGTCGGGGAGGATCCCGGCGAGCGCCAGCATGGTGAGCGTGGACACCGCCCACACCGCCGTCACCCGCAGCAGGGCTCCCCCCACGGTCTTCCATCGGGGCTTCTGCACGCCGCGGCCTCACTTCGCATCACCGGCCCGTGCCAAGCGCACGAGCCGGCCTCCAGCGTTGCACAGCGCTTCCGCGCCCCGGAGGACGGTGGGTTACCAGGACGATTCCATTCCGCTTACCGCAGCCCACGCGCACGGCCGCTACGGGGCCCAGCAGTCGCCCGGATCGTCCAGCCATACGCGCTGCCCGGCCGGGCCGACCGTCAGGCCGAAGCGGGTGTGGTCCGGCCTGCCGTGGCCGACCCACCACCGGTACGCGGCCTCCACCTCGTCCCACAACCGACGCTCCCCCGCCTGCCGGACGCGCGCCTCCGCCACCCCCGCACGGACCCAGGAGCGGTCGGTCAGCCCGTAGAACCACACGGGCCGCGCGCCGTCGCACCGGTCGGCCACGGCCTGGACGCAGTTCGGCACCCGGAGCCCCAGCGCGAAGCGGAGGGCGGAGTACGGCGGGGTGATGAACTCGCTCTCGGTGATACCGGTGACGGACGCATCGGCGCCACCGTCCCCGCCCCCGACCGGGACGTACGCCCCGTGCGGCGGCAGCGACAGCCGCTGGGTACGCAGCTTCATGAACTCGACGGGGCGGGCGAAACGCCCCGACGCGGTCCCGTTCCGCACCACCAGCCGGACCACGGCGTCCGCGTGGGTGTAGTGCGTGCCCCAGGGGGCGACGATCAGACCCCCGGGCCGCGTCTGCCCGATCCACGCCCCGGGGACCTCCCGGAGCCCGACGGTGGCCAGGACCCGGTCGTACGGCGCGTTGCCCGCATGCCCCTTCGCGCCGTCACCGACCACGACGCGCGGATGCCACCCGGCCGCGTCCAGCCGGGCACCCGCATGGCGCGAAACGGAAGGGTCCACCTGTCGTCGGTTGGGTGCGGCGCCGTCTCGCGCCTTCGGCGCATTTGAGCATGGGTCGGGGGGGGCGCGGGGCACCGCCGCCGACCGCCGGGCCACCGGGTGCGAGCGCCGGTGGCGGCGTCCGCGCTCGGGGGCCAGGCCGCCGCCGGACTTCCGGGTTCGTTCCGGACGGGGGGTGGGACACCCTCTCGAAAATGCTTGATAAATTAGTTGCGTCAGATCAAGCGTTTTCAGGAGGGGTACCCGGAGGGCCCACCGGGTCGCACTCCGGATCGGATCTCGCCCTTCGCGCCGCCGAGCCGCCACGGCCCCCACGCCCCACCTGCCCGGCAGCCGGCGGCGGCGCCGCGCCCCCCACCCCCCGGACCCATGCTCAATTGCGCCGAAGGCGCGAGACGGCGCCGCGCATGACCAAGCACCGCTAGAGGCGGATTCGGGCCCAGACCGTCTTGCCGACCACGCGCTCCCGGATGCCCCATGCCTCGGCGAAGGCGTCCACGATCGCCAGACCGCGCCCCGATTCGTCGTCCGGTGTCGCGTCCGCGAGGAGAGGGCAACCCTCCCGGGGGTCGGACACCTCGACGCCGACCATTTTCTCTGCGTCATATGCGATACGCACGTCGAAGTACCGCCCCGGTACGCGCCCGTGGCGAACGGCGTTGGTCGCCAACTCGGAGACGACCAGCAGGACGAGACCGGCCGAGCCCCGGTCCAGGCCCCAGGCGCCGAGAGCGGCATGGGCAGCGCGGCGGGCGCGGGGGACGGATGGGGGGACGGACGTAAACCTCTGCTTCCAGCCATGAAGGGGATTTACGTCGTGACTTTCCGCGTTCATGCTCCCACTGTCAGTGCAGGCGGCTACCTTCACCATTGACGTGCTCCCTGGCCTAAAGTCCAGGGATTCCGGCCTGGGTCGTCTGACCCGTCCGGGGGCTTCCTGCTTCACCGCGCTGTGCGGGCACGTGTGCCCGTCTTACCGGCGCTCCACAGGCGTTTGGCGTCTCCGCCCGTCCGGCGGCGACGATACGGCGTCCTTCGAAGAGGACGTTTCGGGCTGCGTTGTGGTCGCGGTCGTGCACGGTGCCGCACGCGCTGCACGCCCACTCCCGGACGTGGAGGGGCTTGGGGCCGTCCCGGAATCCGCAGGCCGAGCAGACCTGGGATGACGGGAAAGCACGGTCCACCTTGGCGAAGGTGCGGCCGTGCTTGATCGCCTTGTACTCCAGCATGCCGACGAACGCGGACCATCCCGCGTCGTGCACGGACTTGGCCAGACGGGTGCGTCCGAGACCGGACACCGCGAGGTCTTCCACGTACACCGCTTGGTTGTCGCGCATGATCTGCGTGGATGCCTTGTGGTGCCAGTCCCGGCGCTGGTCCGCCACGCGGGCGTGCTCGCGTGCGACCTTGATACGGGCCTTGGCCCGGTTCTTCGATCCCTTGGCCTTGCGGGACAACTCCCGCTGAAGGCGCTTGAGCTTCTTCTCGGCCCGGCGCAGGAAGCGCGGGCTGTCGATCTTGCGGCCATCGGACAGGACGGCGAAGGCGGACAGGCCGAGGTCGATCCCGGCGTCGGTCTCCGCCTCGGGCAGGATGTCCGGCTCGGTGTCCACCACGAAGCTGAGGAAGTACCGGCCGCAGCTGTCCTTGGTGACGGTCACAGACGTCGGGGCTGTCGAAAGCCGACGTGACCACGTGACCTTGAGGTTGCCGACCTTGGCCACATACACCGTGCCGTCGTCCTGGATGCGGAAGGCGTTGGTGTTGAGGCGGATCGACTGCCGGGTGTCCTTCTTCGACTTGTACCGTGGCGGCCCGACCTTGCGGCCTGGCCGCTTGCCCTTGAGGCTGTCGAAGAAGTTCTTGTAGGCGGTGTCCAGGTCCCGAAGCGACTGTTGCAGGACGACCGCTGACACATCGGCGAGCCAGGCGCGCTCCTCGGTGCGCTTGGCCTGGGTGATACGCAGCCGGGACAACTCGGCCGACGTCACATACGGCAGACCTGCCGCGTGTGCTTCCTTGCGGTCGCGCAGGCAGTCGTTCCACACCACCCGGGCGCATCCGAACGCCTTCGCCAGCGCACGGCGCTGGGAGGCGTCCGGGTAGGCCCGGTAGTTGTAGCGGAGCTGCACGCCCAGGAGCTTACTACGATTGGTCTCATGGATGGGAAGGATGACTACAGGCGTGGCAGACAGGTTGTTTCAGCGATGCATGTGCACTTGGTCTTCGTGACGAAGTACCGGCGCGGGGTGTTCAACGACGAGATGCTCACGCGCTGCGAAGAGATCATGCGCAAGGTCTGTGAGGACTTCGAAGCCGAGTTGAAGGAGTTCAACGGTGAGCGCGATCACGTCCACCTCCTGGTGCACTACCCGCCCAAGGTCGCCGTCTCCAAGCTGGTCAACAGCCTCAAGGGCGTCTCCGCCCGCCGGATACGGCAGGAGTTCACCGGCCGGATCAACCACGCCCTCATGCACGGGCACCTGTGGTCGCCCTCGTACCTCTCCGCATCGTGTGGCGGAGCACCGCTGGCGATCGTCCGCCGGTACATCGAGCAGCAAAAACGTCCGCTCTAACGGGCACGCCACAGCAGTCTTGAGATGCATTCATCCCCGGCGTGAACGCCGGGGCTTTCTGCAAGGAACCCGGTAACAGAGCGTCGACTGCGGCGAGCAACAACTCCTGTCGAACGCCGGTTGATTGACGTTGACCGTTGTTGAGGGGGTGGCCCGCGTGGCCCAGTCGAAGAAGAAGGACTCCGCTCCGCCGACCGTGCAGTACTTCGCCGCTGTCCTGCGCCTTCTGCGGGAACGAGCGGGGCTCACCCAGGACGAGCTGGGCGCGTTGATGAACTACACCGGATCGGCGGTGAGCGCAGTCGAGACGTGCGCGAAGCCGCCGACGGACGAGTTCATCGACGCGGCCGAGAAAGCTCTGGACGCGGGTGGGCTGCTCCGTTCCGCGATCAAGTATTTGAAGCTGGAGCGGTATCCGGCTCACTTCCAGGGTTTCGTTCAACTGGAGCAGGAAGCGCTGAGGGTGTCGTCGTACTGCACCCAGCTGATCGATGGCTTGCTACAGACCGAGGGATACGCACGCGAGGTGCTCAAGGCGGCCTTTCCGCCGTTGGAACCCGACGAGGTGGAGGCACTTACCCAGGCGCGGATGGACCGCAAGGCTCTCTTGGACCGCAAGCCAATGGCAGTGGTGAACGTGATCCTCGACGAACCGGCCCTCCGACGTCAGCTCGGCGGGCCCGAAATCATGGGCGCCCAACACGCGTACCTTATCGAGTGCGCAGCACGGCCGAATGTGGTCATCCAGGTCTTGCCAATGAGTCCGGGCGGGCACGCGGGGCTCCAAGGCCCGATGAAGCTGGTCGAAACTGCGGACCAGGCAGCACTGGCCTATACAGAGAGCCACGGGAAGAGCACCCTCATCTCGAAACCCAATGAGGCAGCGGTCCTAGCCCGCCGTTATGCCATGATCAGGTCGCAAGCCCTCGGCCCCGAGGAATCCGTGAGCTTCATCGAACAGTTGATGGGTGAGCTATGAGCCGACTCAGGTGGTTCAAGAGCCGCTACAGCGACAACACGGGTGGCCAGTGCGTCGAAGTCGCCTACGACTGGCACAAGTCCAGCTACAGCGATTCCAGCGGTGGCGACTGCGTCGAGGTCGCCACCACCCCCACCACCGTCCACATACGGGACTCCAAGAACCCCGACGGCCCCCACCTCCGCATAGCCGCCACCGCCTGGACGGACTTCCTGGCCTTCGCCGCCCGCTGACCCCCGAGCCGCGATGTCAGCCACGTCGCGGCACGCTGGAAGACGACGCTGAACCAGTTCCACCTGCCCAGGAGCGTCAGGGCGTCAGGGCCCACGGTTGCCGCACGGTGGTCACCGGCCGACCGGTGCGTGCCGCTTCTTCCACGGCCAGGCCGAGATAGTGGTCCTGGCAGGCTTCGGCCAGGGGGTAGGGCCCGAGGTCTCCGGCGAGCCGGTCGGCCATCCGTGACAGGCAGGTGGCGATGGCGATTTCCTCGTCGGCCAGGCGGGCGGGGGCGTAAGGGTTGCGGTAGAGGCGGTCCGGGCCGAGGGAGATGCCTTCCAGGTGGAAGCCGCCGAGGTCGGCGCCGGTGCCGGTCTGGTGCCGTTCGAACCGCAGGAGGCTGGGGGTGCGCGGGGTGTGCAGGCAGGTGACGCGGTCGTCGATGAGTTCGCCTCGCTGCCCCCGGACAACGAGGCGGCGGCCGAGCAGCGGATGGAACCACTGGCCGGAGGTGAAGTCGTAGAGCCCGAGCCGGTCGCCGAAGTGCAGGGTGGCGATGGTCTGCCGGGCGGCGGTCGTTCCTTCCCGCTGCCATCCGTCCCGTCCGGGGCCGTGCGCCAGCTCGCTGGTGAACTCCACCGCCGTCACGGTTGCGTCGGCCATGCCGACCCCGAGGAACCGTCGTAGCAGACTGATGGCGTGGTAGGTCTGGGCGACCGAGACCTGAGCCGATGTCATCTCGCCCAGAACTCCACGCGAGGCCGCCTGGAGGGCGGCCGCGTAGGTCGGCAGGTACTGGTACTGCTCGGCGACTTCGACCACCGCGTCACCGACCGCGTCGACCAGGGCGGTCATCTCCTCGAGGCCGGCCGCCGGCGGGGTCTCGGACAGCACCGGTACGCCTCTTCGGGTCAGCTCGGCGACGGTGTGAGCGTTGACGGCGCGGGGCAGTGCGGTGACGACGAAGTCCGGCCGGCCGACGGCGAGCAGTTCCTCAAGGCTGCCGAAGACCGGCACCGACCAGGTGCGGTGGAGCTCCGCGCGCCGCTGTGGGCGGCGTGCTACCACACCGGCCACCTGGAACCGGTCCGGCAGCGCGTGGGCGATCCGCAAGTAGAACTCGGCGCGCCATCCGCTGCCCACCAGCCCGAAGCTCACCGGCCGGGGCGGCCGGGACGGCTGGGGCAGTCCGGACGGCTGGGCGTCGGGAGCCGGTGCGGGCTCCCGCTTTCCGGCGGGGTTCACACCACCACCACATGCGGTCCCGCGGCGTTCAGCGCCGCGCTCTGCTCGGCGTCGAGGTCATTCGTGATCAGTACCTCGATGTCGGACAGCTCTCCGTACCGCCACAGCGCGGCCTCGCCGATCTTGGTGCGGTCCACCAGCAGTACCCGGCGCCGGGCGGAGCGCAGGATCTGCCGCTTGACCTCGGCCTCGGCGGCGTCCGGGGTGGTCAGGCCGCGTTCCAGGCTGATCCCGTTGGCGCCGAGGAAGGCGACGTCCACGTTGATCTCCCGCAGGCTGCGCAGGGCGAAGTTGTCCACCTCACCGAGGGTGACGGCGCGGACCCGGCCGCCCAGGGTGATGACGGTCAGCTGCGGGCGGGGGGTCAGCATCATCGCCACCGGCAGCGAGTTGGTGTAGACGATGAGCTGCAGGTCCGGGGGCAGCTGCTCGGCCAGCAGGGCCGTGGTGGAGCCGGATTCGATGAACACCGAGCCCTGCGGGGGGAGTTCGGCCAGGGCCGCCTTGGCGATCCGCTTCTTCTCCTCGGTCCACTCGGTGCGGGCCGCCACTTCTGGCTCCGCCAGCAGCTGGTTCACCGGGACCGCGCCGCCGTGCACCCGGCGCAGCAGGCCCAACTGCTGAAGCGCGTTGAGGTCCTTGCGTACGGTCTCGGCGGTCACCCGCAGGTCGCGGGCGAGTTGGGCGACCTCGACCCGGCCGGCCGCGGTGGCGTACCGCATGATCTCCTGCTGCCGCTCGGTGGCGTACAGAGAGCCTCCGGATGTCCCCTGGCGCGGCCGGTCGGCCGCCGGAGCCCGGTCAGTGGTCATGGCACTCCAATGGTGAGGGATGGGGTGCGGGTGCGGGCGACCGACGCTACCGCGTCGACTCCGGTCGGCAGGGGCGTTTGCCAGATGCCGCTCGCGCCCGGTGCGGTACTGCCCGACCAGCATAGCTTGTTAATTCTGTGGCTCGACTCTTGTTTATCTGCGTTTGGCCGTGCTTTCTTTCTGTTCAGCGATCGGCGAGCAGCCGACGAACGGACAAGGGCGGAGGTGTGCGTCCATGGATGCGCAGGTGGGCGTCGTGGGCCTGGGAGCGGCCGGAAGCGCGGCGCTGTGGCGTCTGGCGGCCCGGGGCGCGGACGTGGTGGGTATCGAACAGTTCACCCCCGGCCACGACCGCGGCTCCTCCCACGGGCACTCCCGGCTGTTCCGCATGGCCACCTCCGAAGGGCCGCAGTACGCGGCGCTCGCCCGGCGCGCCCACGACCTGTGGCGCGAGCTGGAGCGGGTGAGCGGCGAGCGGTTGCTCGACCTGCCCGGCGGGCTGTCCATCGGTGCTCCCGACAGCGATCTGGTCAAGCAGGTCCGGCAGGTGACACAGGACTGCGGCCTGCCGCACGACCTGCTGGACCACGCGGAACTGCTGCGCAGATACCCACAGCACCGGATCGCCGACGAGGCGGTGGCCGTGCTCGACCCGGCCACCGGGTTCATCCGGCCGGAGGCCGCGATCCGGGCGGCGGCCCGCACCGCGGTGGGCGCCGGGGCGCGCATCATCGACTCCGCCCGGGTGGAGGAGATCCTCCCGGACCACGACGGCGTGCTGATCCGCACCTCGGAGCGGGACATCCGGGTCGGCACCGCGGTGGTGGCGGCCGGTGCCTGGCTGCCCCGGCTGCTGCCCGACCTCGCCATCCCGCTGCGGGTCCGGCGGGCGATCCTGACCTGGTTCACCCCGCGGCCCGGCCGGGAGGAGCTGTTCACCCCCGAGCGGTTCCCGGTCTTCACCCACCAGGCGGGCGACCGGGTCGGCTGGGGCGCCCCGATGATCGACGCCACCGGGGTCAAGGTCGGCATGCAGGAC
This sequence comes from Streptomyces hygroscopicus subsp. hygroscopicus, assembly GCF_001553455.1. GTDB lineage: Bacteria > Actinomycetota > Actinomycetes > Streptomycetales > Streptomycetaceae > Streptomyces > Streptomyces hygroscopicus. The sequence goes on along the minus strand of NZ_BBOX01000093.1, from coordinate 8,019 downwards.
AACGGCGGCTACCTGATCGACGACCCCTACGCCAACGCCGCCGAGGTGCGGCCCGAGGAGTACGAGGCGGTCACCGACTTCGTCCGCACCCATCTGCCCGACCTGGTCCCGCAGGTGCGCACCCCCCGGGGATGCATGATCACCATGACCCCCGACGAGGCGTTCTCCATCGGGTTCAGCTCCGCCTATCCGCGGGTGGTCCTGCTGGCCGCCTGCTCCGGTCACGGCTTCAAGCACGCCTCGGCCGTCGGCGAGATCGGCGCCGACCTCGCGCTGGGCCGCACCCCCGCGCTCGACATCAGCGGCTTCTCACCCGACCGGTTCCGCTGACCGCGGCCGGTGCGGGCCGGCCGCTCCGGCCCGCCACGCCATCACCCGTCACCCGTCACCCCTTCCGACTCCCCCCACATCACCTCACTCACCCACCACGCACCGGGAGTTCCCATGCCACGCCGCCGCGCCCTGCCTGCCGCCGCGCTGGTTGCCGCCGCCCTCGCCCTGACCGCCTGTGGTGGCGGCAGCGGGACCGCGTCCACCCACGACAACCCCTATGGCCTGGTGGAGCCGGGCGTGCTCAGCCTGGCGACGACCGGCTCCTCACAGCCGTTCTCCTACACGGACAAAAGCGGCAAGGTCGTCGGGTTCGACCTCGCGGTCTACCAGGAGCTCGCCAAGCGCCTCGGCCTGAAGACCAAGGTCAAGACCTACGAGTTCGACTCCATCCTGCCCATGGTCAGCACCCACCAGGTGGACATCGCGATGAACTCCATCGCGGACACCGACGAACGCCGCAAGAGCGTGTCCTTCACCCTGCCCAACTACACCGGGACGATGGACGTGCTGGTCCGCAACGGCTCCTCGATCGGCAGCGGGGCCGCGGGCATCAAGGGCAAGAGGGTCGCCGTCCAGGCGGCCAGCATGTCGGCGCTCTACGCCGAGAAGTACTTCACCGACTCCACGCTGGTGACCTTCCCCGACACCGGGGCCGCGGTGACCGCGCTGCGCTCGAAGAACGTCGACGCGGCCTTCCTCGACGGCCAGGAGGCCAACAAGTTCACCACCCAGTACGCCGTGCACACCACCTATGCCACCGCCGACCCCAAGAACCGCGGCGCGGCCGTGGTGGTCAACAAGAAGCAGACCGCGCTGCGCAAGGCGCTCAACAAGCAGTTGCGCGCCATCGTCGCGGACGGAACCTACCAGCGGCTGTTCACCAAGTGGGCGCCCCAGGAGAAGCCCGCCCCGCAGCTGGCCTTCCTGAAGAAGTACTACGCCGAGCACCCCAGCAACAGCTACCCCAACTGATCCGCCGTCCACCGCACGCACCGCCGGCTCACATCGGAGACAGCACATGGACTCGGTGCTCCAAACCTTCTTCGACGTCCACCTGATGGCGTCGGTCTTCCCCGACCTGATCCGCATCGGACTGGTCAACACCCTGACCCTGGCCGGAGGAGCCACCGCCATCGGTCTGGTGGTCGGGATGGCCCTGGCCCTGGCCGCCCTCTCCCGCCGGGTGTGGCTGCGCTGGCCCGCCCGGGTCTACGTGGACATCTTCCGCGGCCTGCCGATCATCCTGACCATCTTCCTGCTGGGTCAGGGGCTGCCGCTGGCCGGCGTCCACCCCTTCGGCACCAACTCCTACCCCTACGGGATCGTCGCCCTGGGGCTGGTCACCGGCTCCTACATCAGCGAGATCTTCCGCTCCGGCATCCAGGCCGTCGCGCCGGGCCAGCTGGAAGCGGCCCGCGCCCTGGGCATGCCGTACCTCACCGCCATGCGGCTGGTCGTCGTCCCGCAGGGAGTGCGCAACGTCCTGCCCGCCCTGACCAACCAGTTCATCGGCACCATCAAGGACTCCAGCCTGGTCTACCTGCTGGGCTTCGCCGAGGGCCAGCGGGAGCTCTACCGCATCGGCCAGGACGTGGCGCAGCGCACCGGGAACATGTCCTCGCTGGTGGCGGCGGGCCTGATGTACCTGGTGATCACCGTACCGCTGACCCATCTGGTGAACCTTCTGGACCGCAGGCTGAAGAACGGCCGGCCGAAGACCGCCGCCCCGCAGGCCGGTGACGGCCCCGGCCCCGACGCCCGCCCGACACCGATGGAGGTGACCAGCGCATGAGCGGCACCGCCGTCGTCCGGATCGAGGCGCTGCACAAGTCGTTCGGTCCGCTGAAGGTCCTCAAGGGGATCGACCTGGAGATCGGGCAGGGCGAGGTGGTGGGCATCATCGGCCCCTCCGGCTCGGGGAAGTCCACCCTGCTGCGCACCGTCAACCGGCTGGAGGAACCCACCTCGGGGCGGATCTTCGTGCACGGCGAGGAGATCACCCGCCCGGACACGGACATCGACAAGGTCCGCGGCAAGGTGGGCATGGTCTTCCAGAGCTTCAACCTGTTCCCGCACATGAGCGTGGTGGAGAACGTCGCGGTGGCGCTGCGGAAGATCAGGAAGCTGCCGCGCGAGCAGGCCGACGCCATCGCCCGCCGCCGGCTGGACGAGGTCGGGCTGCTCGCCAAGGCCGAGGCACGGCCCGCCGGCCTCTCCGGCGGGCAGCAGCAACGGGTCGCCATCGCCCGTGCGCTGGCCATGGAGCCGGAGCTGATGCTCTTCGACGAAGCGACGTCCGCTCTCGACCCCGAACTGGTGAAGGGTGTGCTCACCATCATGAGCGGGCTCGCCAAGGGCGGGATGACCATGATGGTGGTCACCCATGAGATGGGTTTCGCCCGCGAGGTGTGCGACCGGGTGGTCTTCATGGACGCCGGGCAGGTGGTCGAACAGGGGCCGCCGGCGCAGATCTTCGGTTCGCCGTCCTCGCCCCGGCTGAGGGACTTCCTCGCCCAGGTGCTGTGAGCGCCCCGGCCACTTCGTATCTCCGGCCACCTTCGTATCTCCGGGCCTCCGTACCTCCGGCCACCTCGTATCTCCGGCCACCTCGTATCTCCGGGCCTTCCGGGCCTCCGGGCCTCCGGGCCTCCGGGCCTCCGGGCCTCCGGGCCTCCGGGCCTCCGGGCCTCCGGGCCTCCGGGCCGCACGGTACCCGGCCCGGGTACCGGCCAGGCGCGGCCGAGGCCGCGCACGGCCCGCACCACCCCGGCACAACGGCCGACCCACCCCCGACCGACCCCAACGGAATGGAAACGCGTGGATACCCACAGGCGGGACGACGACACGACGCCGCGGACGCGTGACCGGCACCACGGCGGCCACCGCATCCGGATCGTCGGCCCCAACCCCGCCATGGACAGGATCGAGTACCTCGACCGGCTGGAGCCCCACACCGTCAACCGGTCACTGGAGACCCGCATCCTCCCCGGCGGCAAGAGCCTCATCGTCGCCCGGGCCGTGAGCCGGCTGGGCGGCCGCCCGGTGCTCTACGGCTTCCTGGGCGGAGTCGTCGGCCGCTACATCAGCGAGCAGTGCGCCACCCTCGGCATCGAGGACCGGCACACCGTGATCAGCGGTGAGACCAGGATCAACCCGGTCCTGGTCGAACGGTCGACCGGCCACTCGACCGTCATCAACGAGACCGGCCCGACGATCCGGCCGCAGGAGGCCGAACGGCTGCTGCGGGCGCTGGCCGACGACTGCGCCGAGGGCGACCACGTGGTCCTCACCGGCAGTCTCCCTCCGGGGCTCGGCCCGGACTACTACGGCGAACTGGTGACGGCCGTCCGGTCCCGGGGCGCCCGGGCGCTGGTGGACACCAGCGGTCCGGCCCTGGTCGCGGCCGTCCGCCACGACCCGTGGCTGGTGAAGTGCAACGTCGAGGAGTTCACCACCGCCTTCGGCGTGCCGGCCGCGACCGCCGACCCGGCGGACCTCGTTCCGGCCCTGCGTGACCTGCTCGGCGGCGGCCTGAAGACCGTCGTCGTCACCCTGGGCGCCCAAGGACTGCTCGCGGTGACCGCCGACCGGGCGCTCACCGTCCTGCCGCCCGCCGTCCGCACCGTCAACGCGACCGGCTCCGGGGACACCTTCCTGGCCGCCTTCGCGCTCGCCTGCGCCCGCGGCGCGGGTCTGGAGGAGGCGCTGCGCCAGGGCACGGCTGCCGCCGCCGCCAACGCGGCGGTCCTCGAACCGGACCTGGGCCCGTCCCCGGACCTCACGGCGCTGCTCGCCGGGGTCCGGGTGCGGCACCCGCGGCCGCTCGCCCCGGAGGTGACCCCGTGAAGTACGTCGGAGTGGACATCGGCACCACACGCACCAAGGCCGTTGTCTACGACGCGGACCGCCGGCGCGTCACCGCGGAGGCGGCCCGGCCGACCCCGGTCGAACACACCGGTGACGGACCGGTCCGTGACGCCGCCGCCGTGCTGCGAACGGTCGCGGACGCGGTGGCCGAGGCCGTGCGCGATCTGGACGGCCCGCCACCGGCCGCCGTCTCGCTGGCCTCCCTCAGCGAGGAAATCGTCCTGGTCGGAGCGGACGGCAGCCCCCTGCTGCCGGTACTGACCTGGTACAACCCGCTGGGCCGGGAGTACGCCGACCACCCGGCCGGCGCCGGCGCCGACGCGCTGCCGGCCGGCGCGGACCCCAGCTTCTCGGTGTTCACCCTGCGCTGGCTGGCCCAGCACCGGCCGCGGCAGCTGAAGGAGACGGAACGGGTCACCGGTCTGGCCGGTTTCGTCGCCGGGCAGCTGGCCGGACACCGGCCGGGCGAGCTGACCATGGACTGGTCGCACGCGTCCCGCACGGGCTGGTTCGACGTACCCACCGGCACCTGGATCACCCCCGCGGTGGAGTGGGCCGGTGCCCACGCGGGCGTACTGCCCCGCCTGGTGCGGCCCGGCACCGCGGTCGGCACGCTCGCCGCCGACGTCTCCGAGCGGTGCGGGCTGCCCGCGGGCATCCCGGTGGTCAGCGCCGGGCACGACCACTTCTGCGGCGCCTACGGCTGCGGCATCCGGCAGCCGGGCGAATCCTTCGTCTCCGCCGGCACCTCCGAGGCCCACCTCATCCTCACCGACACCCCGCCCGTCCCGGATCCGGCCGGGCCCCGCACCGACATCGGCCGGTTCGTCGACGGCGAGCTGTTCTACGTCCACCGCAACCTGCCCTCCGGCCATCTGTACCAGCACTGGCTGCGCCTGCTGGGCCTCACGGACCAGGACCGGCTGCACGAGCTGATGGCCGCCGGGCCGCCGGGCAGCGACGGCGTCCGCTGCCTGATCGCCTCCGACGGCCCGCCCTCGGCCCACTTCCTCCACGTCGGCATCGGCACCGACCGGATCACCCTGATGCGGGCGCTCAGCGAGGGGCTGGCCATGGCCTCCCGCGAGGTCAGCCGCTCACTGCGGGCAGCCACCGGCCGCCGGCCGACTCGGTCGGTGGCCGCGGGGGTGCCCACCCGCCAACCGCTGTGGCGCGAGCTGCGGGCGGCCACCACCGCCGGTGAGCTGCTCACCGTGGATCAGCCGGAATCGGCCGCGCTCGGCGCGGCACTGCTGGCCCAACGCGCCCTCAGCGGCCGCGCCGACAGCCCGGTGCGCCGGCACCCGGTACCGGCCCCCGAAGCCGACAAGGCCACCGCCTACCAGCGGCTGATCGCGTCGTACGACCGTCTCCTGCGCAGCGAAGCGAGCTGACCCATGACCCTGGCCCACCCCGCCGACCTGCTCCCGGCCGCCCGTGCCGCCCGTACCGGAGTCGGCGCCTTCAACGTGATCACCATCGAACACGCCCAAGCCGTCGTCCGCAGCGCCGAAGAGGCCCGGCTGCCGGTCTTCGTCCAGCTCAGCGAGAACGCCGTCCGCTACCACGACGGCATCGAGCCCCTCGCCGCCGCCTGCCGCGAGCTGGCGCGGGCCGCCTCGGTGCCGATCGTGCTCCACCTGGACCACGCCACCTCCTCCGACCTGTGCCGCCGGGCGGTGGACGCCGGATTCACCTCGGTGATGTTCGACGCCTCCACCCTGCCCTACCAGCGCAATGTCACGGCCACCGCCGAGGTGGTGGCCTGGGCCCACCAGGCCGGGGTGTGGGTGGAGGCGGAGCTCGGCGCCATCGGCGGCAAGGACGGTGCCCACGCTCCCGGAGCGCGTACCGTGCCGCACGAGGCGGCCGACTTCGTCGCGGCGACCGGTGTCGATTCGCTCGCGGTGGCGATCGGCACCTCGCACGCCATGCGCGAGCGCAGCGCCCGGATCGACCTGGACCTGCTGGACGCGCTGTACGCGGAGGTCCCGGTGCCGCTGGTGCTGCACGGCTCCTCCGGGCTGTCCGACGAACGGATCGCCCAGGCCGTCGCCCACGGCATCACCAAGGTCAACGTCGGCACCCAGCTCAACCAGGCGTTCACCGCGGCGCTCCGCCACGTCCTGGAACAGACGCCGGACGTGACCGATCCGCGCCGCTACCTGCGGTCGGCGCGCACCGCCGTCGGCCACAGCACCCTGCGGCTCATCCGGACCATCGCCGGGCCCGCCGCCGACCGGCCCTGACCGACCGGGCCCGCCGCGGCCCGCCGCCCAACCGGTGCCTGCGCACCGGCACTTCCCCACCGGCCTCGCCACACCGGCGCCTCCACCGGGCCCGGCGCGGCCCGTCCCGGCCCCGTCCCACCCGGGCCGCGTCCGTCGACCGCCCCGGACGCGCCGGCCCGCACCTACGTCCCCGGAAGGACCCAGCATGACCCCACTGCCCACATCGCTGCCCACGTCCCGGCTCGGCCGCACGGACATGGAGATCACCCGCGTCGGCCTCGGCACCCTCGCCATGGGCGGGGCCGAATGGGTCTCCGGACGCGGCCACCAGGACGACCAGGAGTCGGTGAAGACGCTGCTGCGCGCGGTCGAACTCGGCATCAACTGGCTCGACACCGCCCCCATCTACGGCCGGGGGCACGCCGAACGGGTCGTCGGCCGGGCGCTGCGGGAGCTCCCCGCCGCCGACCGGCCACTGGTCTTCACCAAGGGCGGTCTGCACTGGGACGAGTCCGACCCCAAGGGGGAGCCCCGGCGCGTCACCGACCCCCGCAGCCTGCGCCGGGAGGTCGAGGGCTCACTGCGCCGACTCGGTGTCGAACGCATCGACCTGTACCAGATGCACTGGCCGCCCACCGATGGCACACCGGTCGAGGTCTACTGGGAGACCTTCGTCGAACTGCGTGACGAGGGAAAGATCCGGGCGGCCGGGCTGTCCAATCACGACGTGCCCATGCTGCGGTCGGCCGAGGAGATCGGCCATGTCGACTCCCACCAGCCCCCGTTCTCCGCCCTCAGCCGCCAGGCGGCGGCCGACACCATCCCCTGGTGCGCCGCACACGGCACCGGGGTGATCGTCTACGCCCCGATGGAGTCCGGGCTGCTCAGCGGCGCCTTCTCCCGCGAACGGGTGGCCGCCCTGGACCCCGGCGACTGGCGCCACGGCCACCCTGACTTCACCGGTGAGCGGCTGGAGCGCAACCTGCGGGTGGCGGACGCGCTGACCGAGGTCGCCCAGCGCCACGGGGTGCCGACCAGCGCGGTGGCGGTGGCCTGGACGCTCGCCTTCCCCGGCGTCACCGCCGCGATCGTGGGGGCGAAGAACCCCGGCCAGTTCGACGGCTGGCTCTCCGCGGCCCGGTTGCGCCTCTCCCCGGACGACCTGTCCCTGATCGCCGCCGCCATCACCGCCTCCGGCGCCGGCGCCGGACCGGTGCGCCCCGGGGACTGAGGTGACCGTGGCGGCGCGCCGGACACGCCGGTCGGCCACCGACACCGGACCAGCACACCCCGGGAACTGAGGTGACCGTGACCGCGGACCGGACACACCGGTCGGTGCCGGGCGCGGCCGGCGCCCCCCCGCCTCAGTCCCCGGCGTACGTGGCGTCCGCCGGGGACGGGGAGAGCGGCTCCGGCAGCGGGGTGTTCGCCGCTCCGGCGATGAGGATGTGGAAACCCCAGGTCAGCCGGTCCTGGGGGGATCCGGAGAGGAGCCGCGGGCCGAGGGCGGCGATCCGCGGATGGGTCCGCGGTGAGGCGTCCGTCAGCCCTGCGGCGAGCGCCTGCCACTCCGCCTCGTGGCGGGGGG
>NZ_BBOX01000092.1 GCF_001553455.1 Streptomyces hygroscopicus subsp. hygroscopicus | reverse complement strand
CGTCCGCGGAGTGGGCGCGGTGGAGCCGTCCGTCAGCCCTGGCGGCGAGCGCCTGCCACTCCGCCTCGTGGCGGGGGGCGCCGTCCTCGCCGGGGGTGCGGCTGGCGTGCTCGGCGGCGGTCGCGGTGGCGAACTGCAGCAGCAGATCGATCAGCCATCCGGCCCGGTCGGGCTCCAGACCGCCCTCGTCCAGCAGCTCCAGCATCGCCTCCCCCAGATTCAGGTAGTTCTTCCCGAAGGGGCGGGCCACCAGGGCGGACTGGGCGAGACCGGGGTACTCGAACAGCAGCGAGGTGTAGGACATGAGGATCCGCACCAGCCGGTCGCGCCAGTCGCCGTCCGCCCTGACCGGGCTCAGGTCGACGGTGCCGAGGAGTTCCTCCAGAACCGCCGCGTGCAGCTCGGCGAGGTTGCGGACGTAGACGTAGAGCGAGGCGGGTCCGGTGTCCAGCTCCCGGGCCAGGCGGCGCATCGTGACCCGTTCCAGGCCCTCGGCGCGCATGAGGTCGACCGTGGTGGCGATGATGCCTTCCCGGGTCAGGGCCGGTTTCGCCGGACGTTCCCGGCGGCTCCGCGGGGCGGTGGGGTGCGCTGTCATGGGTTCATCGTACCCCCCGCCGAACGCGTTCGTAACGAACGCGTTTGCCACGAACGCGTTCGGCGGCCTACGCTCGTCCCATCCGCAGCGCATCAGCGCCGAGCCGAGAAGGGGCACCGACATGTCCGCAGAACGCCATATCGCCATCGTGGGCGGAGGGTTGGGAGGGCTGACGCTGGCCCGCGTCCTGCACGTCCACGGCATCACCTCGACCGTCTACGAACTGGACGCGTCGCCGACCGCACGCGACCAGGGCGGCACCCTGGACCTGGACGCGGAGTCGGGCCAGCGCGCCCTGCTGCACGCCGGTCTGCTGGAGGAGTTCCGGCTGCTCAGCCGCCCCGAGGGCGAGGAGCTGCGCGTGCTCGGCAAGGACGCCACCGTCGGCCTCCGCATCCCCCCGCCGGAGCCGGGCGAGAGCGACGGCCGCCCCGAGATCGACCGCAGGGCGCTGCGGGGCCTGCTGCTGGACTCGCTGCCCGAGGGAACGGTCCGCTGGGGCCACAAGGTCAGGTCCGTCGCCATCGGCGCGACGGGGCGGCCCACGCTCACCCTGGCCGACGGCCGGACCGTCGAGCCGGACCTGCTGGTCGGCGCGGACGGGGCGTGGTCCAGGGTGCGGCCCCTGCTGTCCGACGCCGACCCGGTCTACTCCGGGCTGTCGATGGTGGACACGGTGCTGCACGACGTCACCACCCGGCACCCGGCCGTCGCCGAACTCGTCGGCCAGGGCTCGATGTTCGCCCTGGCGGACGAGAAGGGGCTGGTCGCCCAGCGCAACGGCGGCGACCGGATCCGCGTCTACGGCGCGGCCAAGGTGCCGGAGGAGTGGAGCCGTTCGGGCATCGTCGATCCGGCGGACCCGGTGGCGACGAAGAAGCGGCTGCTGGACCTCTTCCCCGACTGGGACGAGGGGCTGCGGGCCCTGATCGCCGACTGTGACGGCCCCATCATCCCCCGTCCCATCCACGCGCTGCCCACCGGGCACCGCTGGGACCGGGTCCCCCGCGTCACCCTCCTGGGCGACGCCGCCCATCTGATGTCCCCCTTCGCGGGGGCGGGCGCCAACCTCGCCATGCTCGACGGCGCGGAACTCGCCCTCGCCCTCGCCTCCCACGACGACCTGGAGACAGCCCTGAACGCCTACGAGACGCCCATGTTCCCGCGCGCCGAGGCGGCGGCCGCGCTGTCGGCCGAGCACCTCACCGGCTTCTTCGGCCCGGACGGTCCGCGGGTCGCGCTGGACACCTTCTCCGCCGCCACCGCGGGGGGTGCGGCCCGATGACCACCCACCAGACCACCGGCTCCACCATCGAGCCCTACCCCGGCCTTCCCCTGACGGTGCGGGACGTGGGCGCGGGGCGGCCCGTGCTCGTGCTGCACGGCGGCGGCGGACCCGTCACCATGCCCGGGGTCGTGGACCACTTCGCCGACTCCTCCCGGGTGCTGGCACCGATCCACCCGGGCTGGGAGGACACCCCGCGCCCCGAGTGGTTCTCCGGGGTCGGCGACCTCGCCGAGACCTATCTGGAGCTGCTGGACGACCGCGACCTGAGCGATGTGGTGGTCCTGGGCAGCTCCTTCGGCGGCTGGATCGCCTCCGAGATGACCGTGCGCGACCGGGGCCGGCGCATCGGCGCCCTGATCATCATGGACGCCATCGGACCGCGCGTCGAGGGGCACGAGGTGCGGATGCCCACCGCCCCGCCCGGCCCGCCGCCCGGTCAGGACTCCGGCGCGGCGGCGCCGCCCCGGGGCCCCTCGCCCGAGGCCATCCGGACGATGCTGGCCTACACCGGGCCGTCGCTGTCCGATCCGAAGCTGCTGCACCGGCTCGCCCGGGTGAAGGTGCCCGCCCTCGTGGTGTGGGGGGAGAACGACACGGTCGTCACGCCCGACTTCGGGCGCGCGTACGCCGCCGCCATCCCCGGGGCGCGCTTCGAGCTGATCCGGGACGCGGGCCACCTCCCCGCGCGGGAGGCGCCGCAGGCCACGTTCGCCGCGGTCGACGCGTTCCTGGCCGCCGCGGGGCGGTAGTTCACCGCCGCCGGACGGTACTTCAGCGCCGCCGGGGTGTCGTCACGGTCACCGTCGCCGGGCCGGTCGTCACCACCGCCGGGCGGCCGACACCGCCCCCGGGCGGCCGACACCGCCCTCGGGCCATCGTCACCGCCACGGACCGGTCATCACCGTCACCGGGCGGACCGTGGCAGGGGGCGTCCCAGCTCCTTGCGGAACAGCTCCAGCACGTTGCCGCCGAGGATCTTCTCGACGTCCCCCTCGGGCAGGCCCCTGCGGATCAGCGCCTCGGTCACCAGAGGCAGTCCGCGGGGGCCTTCGAGCCCGGGGACCAGCAGCCGGGCGTACTCGGCGTCCTCGCAGCAGGGCGGGGTGGTGTCCGCGCTGACCTCCTTGATGAAGTCCGGCCCCAGGCCCACCCGGTCGACGCCGATGACCTCGGCGATGTGGAGGATGTGGTCGGCCAGCCGGTCCACCGTGCGGTCGGCCGGGTCGGTGGCCAGGAACTCGCCGAGGAAGTTGACGCACACCGTGCCGCCGGTCGCGGCGATTCCGCGCAGCTGCTCGTCGGTCAGGTTGCGGTGGTGGTCCAGCAGCGCGCGGGCGGAGGAGTGGGTGGCCAGCACCGGACGGGTGGCCAGCTCCAGCACATGGGCGACCCCGGAGGCGCCGAGGTGGGAGACGTCGAAGAGGATGCCCAGACGCTCCATCTCCGCGAGCGCCCGGACCCCCGCCTCGGTGAGCCTGCTTCCGGTGGCGTCCTCGCCGCTGCCGTCGGCCAGGGCGGTACGGCCCCAGTGGGCGATCGAGGCGATGCGCACCCCGAGGCGGTGCAGGGCGGGGAGGAGTTCCACGTCTGCGTCCAGCCCGGGGGCGCTCTCCAGCGCCAGCACCAGCGCGATCCGGCCGTCGCCGAGCGCGGCGTCGATGTCGTCGCCGTCCAGGCACAGCCGCACCTCGTCGGCGTTGCCCTCGGCGAGGGTGTGGGCGCACTCGATCATCCGCAGCGTCTCGCGCAGCGCGCCCTCGGGACGGAACCGGTCGTCGATGAAGACCGGCAGCACCTGGAGATCCACCCCGCCCGCGCGCAGCTGGGGCAGCCAGCGCTCCCGGAAGTAGCCGGCCCAGCGGTGCGGCGGGCGGGCGGTGACGGCTATCAGCAGGTCGTTGTGGGCGTCGGCGACGACGGCGCGGCGATGGAGTGCACGGCTCATAAGGACGTTCCGTCTCCTGGTGCGGGGTGGGCCGCGGACCCGCGCCGGATCGCGGGGCCGGTTCAGCAGCGATCATCGTGACCCGGGCACACCCGCCGGTCCACGGATTTTCCCGGCGCCCCGGCCGCCCGGACCGCTCCGCCCGGCGGGTGAGAGGATCGGGGCGACGGCCCGAGGGACGGAGGTGGAGATGTCGGTGGAGATCACCTGGTGGGGGCATGCCACCGCGACCGTGCGGGACTCCGGGGTGCGGGTGCTGACCGATCCGCTCTTCGTACGGCGCCTGGCCCATCTGCGGCGGCGCCGGGGGCCGGTGCCGCCGGCCGCCGCGGCGGTGGCGGACGTGGCGCTGGTCTCGCATCTGCACGCCGACCATCTGCACCTGGGCTCGCTGGCCAGGCTGGAGCCCGGCACCCGGCTGCTGGTGCCGCGCGGGGCCGGACGGGCGGTGCCCGGACTGCGGCGGGTGGTCGCGGCGCGCGGGCTGCGGGTGACGGAGATGACACCGGGGGACGTGTGTACGGTCGGCGAGGTGCGGATCCGCGCCGTGCCCGCCGCACACGACGGGCGGCGGCTGCCGTACGGGCCGAGCCGGGTGCCCGCGCTGGGATACGTGCTGAGCGGCGAGTCGACCACGTACTTCGCCGGGGACACCGGGCTGTTCGACCGGATGGCGGAGGCGGTGGGCCCCTGCGACGTGGCGCTGCTCCCGGTGGGCGGCTGGGGACCGTACCTCGGCCACGGCCACCTCGACGCGGGCCGCGCGGCACAGGCGCTGGCGCGGCTGGGGGCGCGCTGCGCGGTGCCGGTGCACTACGGGACGTACTGGCCGATCGGGATGGACGCGATCCGCCCGCACGAATTCCACGCCCCGGGCGACGACTTCGTGCGCCACGCCGGGCGGCTGGCCCCCGACGCGGTGGTGCACCGGCTGCGGCACGGGGAGTGCGTTCGGCTGGAGCCCGCCAGGTGATGGGGGATCTGGCGGACCTGGCCAGGGGCGTGCCGTCCGAGTCGACCCAGCAGGCGGTGGGGTATCCCTCGCTGTTCCTGCTGGTGGTGCTGGGCTCGCTGGTGCCGGTGGTGCCCACCGGAGCGGTGGTCTCCTCGGCGGCGGTGGTCGCCATCCACCAGACCGCTCCCCCGCTGTCGCTGCTGGTGGTCTTCGCGGTGGCCGCCCTGGCGGCCTTCTCCGGGGACGTGATGCTCTACTGGCTCGGGCGGCGCGGGGTGCGCTCGAAGAACGGCTCGCGGTGGCTCGAGCGGATCCACGACCACGCGGCGCCGGAGCGGCTGGACCAGGCGCGGGAGCGGCTGGACGAGCACGGGGTGGCGGTCCTGGTGCTGTCCCGGCTGGTCCCGGCGGGGCGGATACCGGTGATGCTGGCCTGCCTGCTGGCGCGCTGGCCGCTGCGGAGGTTCGCGCGGGGCGCCGGGCCCGCGGCGCTGGCCTGGGCGGTGACGTACCAGCTGATCGGGCTCCTGGGCGGCTCGCTCTTCCCCGAACCGTGGGAGGGTGTGGCGGCGGCCGTGGTGCTGACGGTGGTGATCAGCACGGCCCCCGCGCTGTGGCGGCGGCTGCGGCGCCGTACCGCACGCGACGCCCGGAGCGAGGCGGCGGGCTGACGCCGATGGCCGGGGCGGGCC
>NZ_BBOX01000091.1 GCF_001553455.1 Streptomyces hygroscopicus subsp. hygroscopicus | reverse complement strand
GCTCGCCGCCGCCTGCGGAAGACGGCGTCAGCCGTCCAGCCGCAATACCTCCCGCAGCGCCCGCGTCAACGCGGCTTCCGGAGCGGGCACCGAGCGCTCCGCCCGCCAGGCGACGAAGCCGTCGGGGCGGACGAGGACCGCTCCGTCGGGGGCGGTGCCGTGGAGTTCGGCCCAGTCCACCCCCGGTTCGGGGGCGAGTTCGTGGTCCGGGCCGTCGCCCACCCGGTAGCAGACCAGCGGGACCCCGAGGGCGTCGGCGGCGCGGCGGCCCGCCTCGCACCAGGAGGCACCGCCCGGCCCGGTGAGCAGCACGCAGGTGCGCTCGTACAGATCGAGGGTGGAGATCCGCACACCGCAGCGGTGGGCCCACATATGGGGGGCGCGGCTGCCGGGCTCGGCGGAGACCGTGAACCGTGCGGGCACGGCGGGGGCGGAGGGGTCCGCGCCGGCGACCGCGCCCCGCACATAGCGGTATCCCATGGCGACGGCCATGACGTCGGACTGCGGGCCCTCGGTGGCCGGTGCCGAGTAGCCGGGGTGGCTGTGCTCGGCCGAACGGGCGGCGGCGCGGGCGCTGGTGGCCTGGGCGACCGGCCGCCGCTCCGTGCCGTAGGTCTCCAGCAGCCCGGGGCCCGCCCAGCCGCCGAGCACGGCGGCGATCTTCCATGCCAGGTTGTGGGCGTCCTGGATACCGGTGTTGGAGCCGAAGGCGCCGGTGGGGGACATCTCGTGCGCGGAGTCCCCGGCCAGGAAGACCCGGCCGTCACCGTAGTGGTCCGCCACCCGCTCGGCCGCGTGCCAGGGCGCCTTTCCGGTGATCTCGACCTCCAGGTCGGGCATGCCGACGGCGGTGCGGATGTGCCGGGCGCAGCGATCGTCGGTGAACTCCTCCAGCGTCTCGCCGCGCTCGGGGTGCCAGGGGGCGTGGAAGACCCACTGCTCCTGGTTGTCGACGGGCAGCAGCGCCCCGTCGGCCTCCGGGTTGGTGAGGTAGCAGGCGATGAAGCGGCGGTCCCCCACCGCGTCCGCGAGCCGTTTGGCGCGGAAGGTGATGGACACGTTGTGGAAGAGTTCGCCGCGTCCGCTCTGCCCGATGCCGAGCGCCTCGCGCACCGGGCTGCGCGGGCCGTCGGCGGCGATGAGGTAGTCCGCGCGGACCGTGGAGGGCCGTTCGGACCTGCGGTCCCAGACCACGGCGGTGACCCCGTCCGCGTCCTGCTCGAAGGAGCGGAGTTCGGTGGAGAACCGCAGGTCGCCGCCGAGATCGCGGGCGGCGCCCAACAGCACCGGCTCCAGGTCGTTCTGGCTGCACAGACACCATCCGGCGGGGCTGATCCGGGCGGCCCTGCCGCCGGGGTCGATCTCCCGGAAGAGCCAGTCGTGCTCCGTACCGGTGAGCGAGGGGGCCTGGAGGATTCCGTGGTTGCCGGCCAGGACGGACGCGGCCTCGCGGATCGCGGACTCCACTCCCGCGGTACGGAACAGCTCCATCGTGCGGATGTTGTTCCCCCGTCCGCGCGGGTGGTGCGAGGTGCGCGGGTGCCTTTCGACCAGTACGTGGCCGATCCCCAGTCGGCCCAGGAACAGTGAGGCGGACAGGCCCACCAGGGAGCCGCCCACGATGAGGACGGGCACACGCTCAGCATTGTCGGCTAGACGGTTCATTTTCCTGCTATGCCCGGTGCTTCCGCGCTCTTTCGAGGCCCTGACCGGGCGTTCGCTCGGATGGCTCACATATCTCGCGCCATTGGTGGGAGCGCCTCACGATCGTCTAACGGGCGGGTGTCCTCGAAGCCCGGAAGGACGCGTCCGCGAAATAAGGAGTGGAATATGAGCACCCTGTCCGACGTTCCGGAGGCCACGGCGGACCAATCGCCGACGACCGTGGAATCCGCGCTCACCGACACCAGATTGCGCGTCGTGTTGCTGGTGCAGGTCAACAGCGGTGCCGAACAGCGCTTTCTGCGTGCCTACGATCAGATGTCCCAGCAGGTGGCAAAGGTCCCCGGGCACATCAGCGACCAGCTGTGCCAGTCGATCGAGAATCCCTCGCAGTGGCTGATCACCAGCGAATGGGAAAGCGCCCCTCCGTTCCTCGCCTGGGTGGACAGCCCGGCGCACCGGGACATGGTCAAGCCCTTCCACGGCTGCGTCCAGGACACCCGTTCACTGCGGTTCGGCATCCTGCGGGAGACGCTGACCGCCGGCTCCCCGCCGGTCGATGTCACCACCCGGGGTGTCGAGACCGCGCTGCGGTTCGGCGACGGGCTGGTCCGGCAGGCGCTCACCTTCACGGTCAGTCCCGGCAGCGAGGACACCGTCGCCAAGATCCTCGCCGATTACCCCTCGCCCCAGGCGCGGGTCGACGAGACCACCCGGCTCTTCCGCACCTCCGTGTTCATGAGCGGCAACCGGGTGGTGCGGGCGGTGGAGGTCAAGGGCGACCTGACCGCGGCGCTGCGCTTCGTGGCCCGGCAGCCGGAGATCAGGGCCGTCGAGGAGGCCCTCGACCCGTATCTGGAGGAGGACCGCCACCTCGACGACCCCGCTTCGGCACGGGAGTTCTTCGCGCGGGCGTCCCTTCCGGTGGTCCACCACATGACGGCCGCGGGGCCGCGCCCCACCGCGGACGTGCACCGGCACGCCCTGCTCTACCCGGTCAAGACCGGCTGCGGGCCCGCCGTGGCGAGTCTGCTGGCCCGCCAGGACGAGCTGGCGGTGAACAAGGAGACGGCCGCGCGACAGACCGCCAGGACCCTGCTGAGCAGCACCATCTTCCAGCGTGACGACATCGTGGTCCGGCTGGTGGACCTGAGCGTGCCGCTGGACCGGAGCCCCGCCCTGGCGGCCGGTATCAGCGGACGGCGGGCGGCCGCCGTGCTGGGCCGGCTCCTGGACCTCGGGGCGGACGGGGCGGTGATCGACCTGTCCGTGGCCGACGGGCTGCGCCGCTTCCTCGCCGACTGCGACATGACCCCGATCACCGACCGCGAAGCGGCCGGCCACTGACCTCTCCCGTTCCCATCCCGTACCCCTCCCGTGCCCCTCCCGTTTCTGTCCCGTTTCTGCCCCGTTCCCACCTTCCCTCGGCGCGGACCGCGCAACGCTACCTGGAGGAACTCATCATGACCACGCAGTCCCCCCATATCGTCGACCTCGCCGCGGTCGCCCCCAACCGCCGGCGCGGTGGCGACGTGCGCGCCATGCTCACCCCGAGTCTGGCGGGCGCCACGAGCGGCTTCATGGGGATGGCCATCGTGGGGCCCGGCGAACGGGTCGCCGAGCACTACCATCCGTACTCCGAGGAGTTCGTGTACCTCGTCCGCGGCGACGTGGAGGTGGACCTGGACGGCACCGCCCATCCGCTCCGCCCCGACCAGGCGTTGCTGATCCCCATCAATGTGCGGCACCGGTTCCGCAACGTGGGCAGCACCGAGGCCCGGATGGTCTTCCACCTCGGGCCCCTGGCGCCGCGTCCCGAGCTCGGCCACGTGGACACGGAGGCCGCCGAATCCGCCGAGGCGACATCGTGACCCGACGGGTGGTGGTCACCGGGCTCGGCATCGTCGCCCCCGGGGGCGTGGGCGTTCCGGCGTTCTGGGACATGCTCACCGCGGGCCGTACGGCCACCCGCACCATCACGCTCTTCGACGCGGAGCGGTTCCGCTCCCGGATCGCCGCCGAATGCGACTTCGACCCTGTGGCCTGCGGTCTGAGCTTCGAGCAGATCGAACGCTCGGACCGCTATGTGCAGTTCGCGCTGGTGGCGGCGCAGGAGGCGGTCCGGGACTCCGGGCTGGACCTGCAGGCGCTCAACCCCTGGCGGATAGGGGTTTCGCTGGGCAGCGCGGTCGCCGCGTCCACCCGGCTGGAGCAGGACTACGTCAAGGTCAGCGACGCCGGTGAGCACTGGGACGTGGACCACCGCAAGGCGGGCCCGCATCTGCAGCACGCGTTCTCACCGAGCGCGCTGTCCTCCGGGGTGGCGGAGCTGACCGGCGCCCAGGGCCCGGTGCAGTCCGTCTCCACCGGCTGCACCTCCGGTCTGGACGCGATCGGATACGCCTTCCAGGCGATCGAGGAGCGGCGGGCCGATGTGTGCATCGCCGGGGCCGCCGACTCGCCGATCACGCCGCTGACGGTGGCCTGCTTCGACTCCATCAAGGCCACCTCGGCGAACAACGACAACGCGGCCACTGCCTCCCGGCCGTTCGACGCCCACCGGGACGGCTTCGTCCTCGGCGAGGGCGCCGCCGTGCTGGTCCTGGAGGAGCTGGAGCACGCCCGCGCCCGCGGAGCGCGGGTCTACTGCGAGTTCCGGGGCTTCGCCACCTACGGCAACGCGTACCACATGACCGGCCTGACGCGGGAGGGGCTGGAGATGTCCGAGGCGATCGACCACGCGCTCGGCCACGCCCGCGTCAACAGCGGCGACATCGACTACGTCAACGCGCACGGCTCGGGCACCAAGCAGAACGACCGGCACGAGACGGCGGCCGTGAAGCGGTCCCTGGGCGAGCACGCTTACCGGACCCCGATGAGCTCGATCAAGTCCATGGTGGGCCATTCGCTCGGGGCCATCGGCGCGATCGAGGTGGTCGCCTGCGCCCTGGCGCTCGCCCACGGCGTGGTGCCGCCGACGGCCAATTACGAGACCCCCGACCCCGAATGCGATCTCGACTACGTCCCGCGCACCGCCCGCGCCCTTCCGCTGCGCCATGTGCTGTCGGTCGGCAGCGGGTTCGGCGGCTTCCAGTCCGCGGTGGTGCTGAGCCGGGCGGACGGGAGGGCCACGTGAACGCAGCGATGAACACCCGCAGCCGTGGTGCGGCCGTGACGGGCATCGGTGTGATCGCCCCCAACGGCGTGGGCACCGACGCCTTCTGGAAGGCGACCAGGGAGGGGATGCCCTGTCTGGACCGGATCTCCCGCGAGGGCAGTGAGCACTTCCCGGTCCGGGTCGCGGGGCAGGTCCGCGGCTTCGACCCGGGTTCGGTGATCGAGGAGCGGTTCCTCGTCCAGACCGACCGCTTCACCCATTTCGCGATGGCCTCGGCCGATCTCGCGCTGGACGACGCCCGGCTGCCGGTGGACGACATGTCTCCGTTCGCGGTGGGCGTGGTGACCGCCGCCGGCTCCGGCGGCGGTGAGTTCGGCCAGCGCGAGCTGCAGCAGCTCTACGGCAAGGGGCCGCGCCATGTGGGCCCGTACCAGTCCATCGCGTGGTTCTACGCGGCCAGCACCGGCCAGGTCTCCATCCGGGGCGGGTTCAAGGGTCCCTGCGGGGTGGTGGCGAACGACGAGGCCGGTGGTCTGGAGGCGCTCGCGCACGCCCGCCGGTCCATCCGGCGGGGGGCGGACGCGGTGGTGGCGGGCGCGACCGAGGCGTCGCTGGCGCCGTACTCCATCGTCTGCATGCTCGGCTGGGACGAGCTGAGCCGGGCCCGCGAGGCGGGCCGGGCCTATCTGCCGTTCACCGAGGACGCCTGCGGATTCGCGCCCGGGGAGGGCGGGGCGATGCTGGTGGTGGAGGAGGAGGGGGCCGCCCGGCGGCGCGGGGTGCGGATCCGGGGCTTCATCGCCGGCTACGGCTCGACCTTCACCGGCGCCTCCCGCTGGGAGCGCTCCCGGGAGGGGCTCGCCCAGGCCATCCGGGTCGCCCTGGAGGACGCGGAGTGCGCGCCGGAGGAGATCGACGTGGTGTTCGCCGACGCGCTGGGCGTGCCGGAGGCGGACCGCGCCGAGGCGCTGGCGATCGCCGACGCGCTCGGGCCGCACGGCACCCGGGTCCCGGTGACCGCCCCGAAGGCCGGGTTCGGCCGGGTGCACTGCGCGGCCCCCACGCTGGACGTGGTGGCCGCCGTGCTCGCCATGGAGCACCGCGTCGTGCCCCCGACCCCGTACGTCACCGATGTCTGTCATGACCTCGACCTCGTCACCCGCAGCTCGCGCCCCGCCGAGCCGCGGACGGCGCTGGTGCTCAGCCGGGGGCTCATGGGTTGCAACGCGGCGCTCGTGCTCCGCGGACCGGAAGGAGATTACTGATGCCCAGTCAACTGTCCTACCCGGAGCTGGCCACGCTGATGAAGCGGTGCGCCGGGCTCACCGTCGACCCGGACACCATGCGGGCCCGGCCGGACTCCACCTTCGAGGAGTACGGCCTGGACTCGCTCGGTCTGCTCGCCATCGTCGGCGAGCTGGAGAACCGGTACGGCACCCCGATCGAGCCGGGTGCCGAAAGCTGCAAGACCCCGGGCGACTTCCTCGACGTCATCAACACCTCACTCACCTCAGGAGCATGACGATGGCAGGCCACACCGACAACGAGGTCATGATCAAGGCGCCGTTCGACCTCGTCTGGGACATGACCAACGATCTGGAGAACTGGCCGCAGCTGTTCAGCGAGTACGCCTCGGTCGAGGTGCTCCAGCGGAGCGGGGACACCACCACCTTCCGCCTCACCATGCACCCGGACGAGGACGGCAAGGTCTGGTCGTGGGTCTCCGAGCGGGAGACCGCCCGCGATGTGCGCACGGTATGGGCGCGCCGCGTCGAGCCCGGCCCCTTCGTCTACATGAACATCCGCTGGGAGTACGAGGAGGAGTCCGAGGGCACCCGCATGCGCTGGACCCAGGACTTCGAGATGCGGCCGGACGCACCGGTCGACGACTCCACGATGACGGAGCACATCAACCGCAACTCCCGTATCCAGATGGATCTGATCCGGGACAAGATCGAGCAGCGGGCCCGGGAGAGGGTGGAGGCATGAGCAGGTACCGCACCATGATCGTCGCCAAGATGCAGCCGGACGCGGCACCCCAGGTCGCCAAGATATTCGCGGAGTCCGACCGGGGCGAACTGCCCGAGCTGATCGGCGTCACCGGCCGCAGCCTCTTCCAGTTCGGCGAGGTGTATCTGCATCTGATCGAGGCCGAGCGGCCGCCGGCCACCGAGGTCACCAAATACGCCAAGCACCCGGAGTTCCGCGACGTCAGCGCGCGGCTCCAGCCCTATATGCGGGCGTACGACCCGCAGACGTGGCGTGAGCCCAAGGACGCCATGGCGCACGAGTTCTACCGCTGGGAGCGCGACCAGGGCTAGCGGGCGCGTCGCCCCGCGAGGGCCGCCGGAGGAGATGTCCGTCTCCCGGCGGCCCTTTTCGTCATGCGTCTCGCCAAGTGCCGGATTCCGCGCTCCGTCCGGCACGTCGTCATGCGCCGGAAAAGGAAATCTCACACTACTGGGCTCATCGGAATGCCGTGCGCCCGAAAAGGTGACAGGGCATCAGTCCGTTCGCGCGGCAAATGAGTGATCATCCCGCTTATCTCCACCCAGAGGGCTTACAACCGAGCGGATCGCGGGCCGTGCCGAGTGGCAGGGGGGGCGCTCTTCGCTGACGGTGGATGAGACGCCGCTGCGATCCCTTTATCTGGCAAATAGTCAGTATCGCGACGGCGCCGGAAGGAATGACTCATGCGATCTACTCGCGCACTCTTCACCGGGGCGGCGATTGCCGCCACCCTGACCCTGGGCGCCCCCGCCGCCGCGTTCGCCGCTGACGTCTCGGACCCGGGCGGTCACGGTGGGTACTCGAGCAGCCAGGAGTCCTCCGAGGACGGCTACGGCCAGAGCGGCAGCTCCTGGAAGGACAACGAGGACCACGGCCGGGAGGAGCACGGCAAGCAAGAGCACGGCAAGGAGGAGCAGGGCAAGGAAGAGCACGGCAAGGAAGAGCGGGGCAAGGAAGAGGGCCGGGAAGAGCACGGCTTCGGCAAGGAGGAGGGCAAGGAGGAAGGCAAGGAGGAGCACGGCTTCGGCAAGGACGAGGGCCGCGAGGAGCACCACTTCGGCAAGGACGAGGGCCGCGAGGAGCACGGCTTCGGCAAGGACGAGGGCCGCGAGGAGCACGGCTTCGGCCGGGAGCACGAGTTCAAGAAGGACCACGAGTGGTCCGGCGGCTCCTGGAAGGAGCACGAGAAGGGCGAGAAGCCCCGTGGCGGCGTCCACACCGGTGGTGGCGGCCTGGCCACCACGGGCAGCGGCATGGCCGCCGGCTCCGTCCTGCTCCTCGGTGGTCTGGGCGCCGGCGCCTACGCTCTGCGCCGCCGCAAGCCGACCGGCACCGCGATCTGAGCCTGACGCTTTCGTCATCCGTGCTGCCGTGGCACCTCCGCCCAGCGGTGGTGCCACGGCAGCGCCACGAGCGCTGTGAGAAAGGCGAACACCCCTATGGGAAAGCCGGCCAAGCAGGGCGCCACCGACGGCAACACCCGCATCCTCCGCTGGGCCGCCGCGTCGGCCATCATCGGCGTCTTCCTGATCTACAACTCCGTCGACGCCGCCTCCCAGAACACCCCGGCGCCGCCGGCACCGGCGGCCAGGCACACGGCCAGCACCCCCGCCTCCGTCTCCGAACCGGAGAACGACACCTCGCTGGAGGAGGAGTCCCCGGACTCCGCGGAGTCGGCGGCGGCCCCGGAGTCCCGTCCCGGACCGGCGCTGCCGCGCTCCCCCGCCTCCTTCCTGGAGATCCCCTCGATCGGGGTGAGCGCGCCGTTCACCCCGCTGTCGCTCGACGCCCAGGGTGTGCTGGTCCCGCCCCCGGACACCGAGCAGAACCTGGTGGGCTGGTTCCAGGGCGGCCCCTCGCCCGGTGAGCGCGGCAACGCCATCGTGGCCGGACATGTGGACACCAAGACCGGCCCGGCGGTGTTCGCCACCCTCAGCCAGCTCAAGCCCGGCGACAAGGTGGTCATCACCCGCGAGGACGGGATCATGGCGACGTTCGTCGTCGACAAGATCAAGACGTTCAAGAAGGACGCCTTCCCGGACGAGAAGGTGTACGGGGACACCCCAGACGCCCAGCTGCGGCTGATCACCTGCGGCGGCGCCTACGACCACTCGGTCAACGACTACACGGCCAATGTGGTGGCGTTCGCGCACCTCGCCTCGTACCGGTACAGCTGAGCAGCCGGCCCGTAAAAACCGCCACGGTGCCCGCGTCGTCGAGGAAGGACGACGCGGGCACCGTGGCGTACGCGGCTAACGGCGGGCCGTGGGGGTGATGGCGGGCACCGTGGAGTCGAAGGCGTGCAGAGTGCCGTTGACGGGCCGGATGTCGGTCACGTTCAGACCGGCCTCGGTCATCCGCGTGCGCATGCTGTCCTCGGTGTGCTTCCGGCCGCCCACGTTGAGCAGCAGGAGCAGGTCCATCGCCGTGGTGAAGGAGGAGGGGCTGTGGTCGACGAGGTTCTCGATGACGACCACCCGGGCGCCGGGGCGTGCCGCCGCGACCACGTTGGCGAGCGTGCGGCGGGTGCTCTCGTCGTCCCATTCGAGGATGTTCTTGATGAGGTAGAGGTCGGCCTCGACGGGGACCTCCCGGCGGCAGTCGCCGGGCACCAGGGTCGCCCGCGAGGCCAGCGGCCCGCCGTCCCGCAGCCGCGGATCGGCGTGCGCCACCACCTGCGGCAGGTCCAGCAGCACGCCGTGCAGGGCGGGGTGCTTCTCCAGCACGTTGGCCAGCACCTGCCCCTGACCGCCGCCGATGTCCACCACCTCCTTGACCCCGTCGAGGTCGAGGAAGGCGGCGACATCGGCGGCGGACTGCCGGCTGGAGGTGGTCATGGCGGCGTCGAACACCCGGGCCGACTCGGGCGCGTCCTCGTGGAGATAGGCGAAGAAGTCCTTGCCGTGGATCTCCTCGACGACACAGCCGCCGGTGCGCACCGCCCGGTCCAGCAGCGGCCACGCCTCCCAGGTCCACGGCTCGGTGCACCACAGGGCGATGTTCCGCAGACTCCCCGGGGCGTCCTCGCGCAGCAGCCGGGACATCTCGGTGTGCCGGAAGCGGCCGTCGTCGGTCTCGGCGAAGATCTGGCAGCAGGCCAGGGAGCGCAGCAGCCGGCGCAGCGGATCGGGCTCGACGTCCACGGCGGAGGCCAGTTCCCCCAGCGAGGCGGGCCGCTCCCCCAGCACGTCGGCGATCCGCAGCCGGACCGCGGCGCGCAC
Organism: Streptomyces hygroscopicus subsp. hygroscopicus; assembly: GCF_001553455.1. Classification (GTDB taxonomy): domain Bacteria; phylum Actinomycetota; class Actinomycetes; order Streptomycetales; family Streptomycetaceae; genus Streptomyces; species Streptomyces hygroscopicus. Next base: position 22,342 of record NZ_BBOX01000091.1, on the reverse strand, counting down.
CGAGGCCGCGCGGGCGGCGCCGAAGACGACCTCCCGCAGCCGCATGGCCGGCGGGAGCCCGGCCGGTGCCGGGCCGGCGGCCGCGGGGGTGGTGGTCCCGGCGGTGGTCATGACGCCGCCGTACCGCACCGGCCGGTGGGCTCGGAGAGCGCGCACACATTGGCGGTGAAGGTGTTGCCGGGGCCGTTGTCCCGGTCGGCCAGGTCGGCCGGCTTGTTGCCGCTGAGCACGTTCTGGCTGATGGCGTTCTGGGCGTTGGGGGCGCCGACGACGCTGGTGAAGAGCACGATCCCGCCGGACATGGGCGAGGTGCCCACGTTGTCGTGCACCTGATTGGCCGTCACCCGGGTGCCCTCGGCGCCGGTGAGCACGATCCCGGCGCCCTGGATGAAGGGGAGCCGGTCGGTGGCCGCGCAGTAGGCGTTGTTCCCGGTGACGGTGTTGAGGCGGACGGTCAGATCCCCGGCGCGCGGGGTGGACTCGTCGCCGACGACGAAGACCCCGGCGCAGTTGCCGGTGATGGTGTTCCGCTCGACCGTGAGGTCGCGCAGCCGGCGGACCACGACCCCGTTCCGGTTGGCGCTGAGCTCGTTGCCCGCGACCACGGTGCCCAGGGTGTCGGTGGCACCGCCCTCGGCGTCGATGGTGTTGGCCAGGAAGACGCCGGACTGCCCGTTGTTCCGCGAGACGTTGCCGACGAAGGCGCCGCGGGTGGACAGCTCCTGGCCCAGGCCCTGCTGGCCGTTCCGCTCCGCGACGGTGTCCCGCACGGTCATCCGGTCGGTGCCGGAGCCCCAGATGCCGTTCTTGGCGAAGCCGGTGACCTTCAGTGAGCTGATCCGTACATCCGAGACGGGGTCCTGGGCCGTCCCGGTGACGCAGATGCCGTGACCGGCCGCGCCGCAGGCGTTGTCCGACGGCTGCTCGGCCGGGGTGAGCACGGTGGTCCCGCCCGCGCCGCGCAGGGTCAGCCGGTCGGTGGTGATCTGGAGGTTCTCCCGGTAGGTGCCGGGCCGGATCTCGATGGTGTCGCCGGGCGCGGCGGCGTCCACGGCGGCCTGGATGGACTGGCCCGGCTGGACCACGTGGCGGGTCGCGGCCTGGTCGGCGGGCGCGGCGTGGGCCCCGGGGAGCTGGGCGAGTTCGATGACGAGGACGGCCGTGAGGCCCGCGAGGTGACGAAGTTTCGGAGTACGCATGAACAGGAAGTTAGGTGCGCTTCGCACCACTCGCCACTTATGTCACCTCTATCATCCATGCGTCAGATTCGCCCGCATGGAGGGCGGGTGAGGGGTTCATTCCAGCACGCGGGACGCCCCGACCGGCAGGTCCCACAGCTCCTCGCGCGGGCGGCCGGTGGCCTCCCAGGCCGCGCGGATCCGGTGCAGCGGCTCCAGGGGCGGCTCGGCCGACAGCAGGAAGGTCGACCAGTGCATGGGCGCCAGCACCCGCGCCCCCAGGTCCCGGTGCGCCCGTACGGCCTCCTCCGGATCGGTGTGCACCGCGCGGAGCATCCAGCGCGGCTCGTAGGCGCCGATGGGCAGCAGCGCCACGTCGATGCCCGGGTACCGGCGGCCGATCTGCTGGAACCAGGGGCCGTAGCCGGTGTCCCCGGCGAAGTACACCCGCCGTCCGCCGGGCGCGGTGATGACCCATCCGCCCCACAGCGAGCGGCAGGTGTCGGTGAGGGTGCGCTTGCTCCAGTGGTGGGCCGGGACGAAGTCGAAACGGACCGGGCCGTCCTCGCCGGGCAGTTCGGCCGCCTCCCACCAGTCCAGCTCGGTCACCCGGGTGAATCCGCGCGTCCGGAACCAGCGGGCGAGCCCGGCGGGCACGAACACCGGCGTGGACCTCGGCAGCCGCTTGACCGTGGGCGCGTCCAGGTGGTCGTAGTGGTTGTGGCTGATGACGACGGCGTCGACCGGCGGCAGGTCCTCCCAGCGGACCCCCACCGGGGTGATCCGGGCCGGGGTGCCGAGGATCCTGCGGGCCCAGACCGGGTCGGTGAGCACGGTGAGCCCGCCGGTGCGCACCACCCAACTGGCGTGCCCGGCCCAGGTGAGCGCGGTCCGGCCGGGGCCGACCGGCGGCAGCGGACCCGGTTCGAAGGGCAGCTCGGGGATCTGGCGGAGAACCTCCACCGGCGGCCTGAGCCGGCCCTCCCGGGCCAGCCGGGCCACCGCCCGCACCCCCGGCAGCGGGGAACTGAGCCGGTCCAGGAACGACCTCGGCCAGCGGCGCACCTCCCCCAGCGGACGCGGGGCGGCCGGTTCGGGCACGGCCGGGACCAGCCGGGGCCGGGCGGCGGCGCCGTGCTGGGCGCGGCTGCGCTCGGCCGGTTCCGCCGGCTCCGCCTGCTCGGCGTGGTCGGTCATGACCTCACTCCCTTCCGTATCCGGGCCGGCCCCGGCGCGCCGGGGCCTCATCGGGGCGGCCCCCGGCGGCTCAGGTCACCGGTCTGTCCCCGACCAGATCGCCCAGGGCCGTCTCGAAGGCGGTCAACGCCATGGCCACATGGGGCAGTTCCAGCGGGTCCGGCGCCCGGAGCGCCCGCAGCCGCGACTCCTCCGCGGCGCCGAGCAGCGGCAGGGTCGCCAGCCGCAGCCGCAGGGTGTGCGGGGGGTCGCCGAAGCGATGGCCCCCGGCCACGCTCCCGCCGAGCCGCCGGGTCAGCTCGCGCTCCAGCTCCACCGAGTCGGTGATGCCCCGGGCGGCGAGCACCCCGCGCAGCTCGTCGAGGTCGGCGTACAGGTGGCGGCCGGCCTGCGGCGGGCGGCACAGCGCCCCCACGGCGGTCAGCGTGCGGTAGGCCGCGGCGGCCACCGCCCCGTGCACGCGGGCCACGGCGGACATCCGCTCCCGGACCGGTTCCGGCTCGCCCAGGGCGTAGCGGGCGGCCGCGGCGATGGGGGCGGGCAGCCCGGACCGTACGGCGGTGAGCAGGGACAGCACCCGGCCGCGCAGCTCCACACCGCGCTCGGTGGCCGGGAACCTTGCCATCGCGGCCGGCCAGCCCGCCGGGGTGAAGGCGCCCACCAGATCGGAGAGCACGATCACGTGTCCCGGGCTCATCTCGGCGGGGCTGAGCAGCACCGTGCCGTGCGGATGGTGGACGGTGTCCCGCCAGGTCTCATCGCTGACGATCAGCAGCCCCTCGGCCACGGCCGCCTCGCACACCTCGTGCAGCAGCTCGGGCGGGGCCACCGTACCGGTGGGGTCGTCGGCCACGGACAGCAGCAGGACCCGGGGCACCCCGCCCTCGGCGCGGATCCTGCGGACGGTCTCCAGCAGCGCGAACGGGTCGGGCAGCCCGCCGCACTCGGCCGGGACGGGCGCGTGGTGGCCGCGCCGGCCCACCAGCCGCACCAGCGGCGCGTACCAGGCGGCGCACGGACGGGGCAGCAGCACATCGCCGCCGGAGGCCGAGGCGAGCAGCGCCAGCAGCAGCGGCTCGGCGCCGGGGGCGACCACGACGTGCTCCGGGTCGGTCCACAGCCCGCGCCGTGACCAGTAGCCGCAGGCGGCCGAGCGCAGTGCGGCGGAGCCGCCGACCGGCTCCGGCGTGGTGCGCCCGGCCGCCGCGACGAAGCTGTCGAGCAGCTCCGGGAGGACCGGCAGCCCGCCGTCGTCCCGGTCCGCCGGAGCCGGGGCGGTCCACTGCCGCTGCATTCGCCACACCTCCGCCTGTCACCGGCGCGTAAACGGCCCACGTATGTCCACCTTCGCAGATCTCCGGCACCGTTTCGCGGAAGGGGGCCGGGGCACCCGGGCGCCATGACAGCGACGCCGGAACAACACGATGTGGTGGAGGTGCTCACCGCGGACCACCGCGCGGTGCGCGATCTCTTCGCGGGCTACCGGGCCACACCCGACCCCGGGCGGCGGCGCCGGCTGGTGAACCGGATCACGGTCGAGGTGGTGCGGCACTCCGTGGCCGAGGAGGCTCATCTGTACCCCACGGTCCGCAAGGCGCTCCCGGACGGCGACCGGATCGCCGACCAGGAGATCGAGGAGCTGACCGAGGCCGAGCGGATCCTGTCCGACCTGGACGCCGTGGACCCCCTGGACCGCCGGTTCGACCCGCTGGTCCAGGACCTGATGGACGTGGTCTCCCGGCACATCCGCGGCGAGGAGGACCTGGTCTTCCCCGAGCTGCGGGAGCGGCTCACCCCCGAGGAGCGGATGGCGCTGGGCCTGCGCGTCGGTGAGACGACGGCCGCGGCGCGGAGCGCGCCGCCGGTCACTCCGGAAGGTCCCGGTCCGGGGCGGACGCTGGCCGACCGGGTCCGCGAGCAGCTGACCGGCCGAACGCGATGAGGTTCTTCTCCAGGCCGCGGCCGCGGGTGCGCACCACGGTCTCGGCGAGCTCGGTGAGCTTGCGGTTGGACCGCTGGGACAGGCGGCGCAGCAGGTCGAACGCCTGGTCCGGGTCGCACCCCAGGACGTACATGACGATTCCGCACGCCTGGTCGACCACCGGCCTGCTGCGCAGCGCCTCGTCCAGCTGGCCCACCTGGGCCAGGGCGGCCCGGTAGAGCCGGTCCCGGGCCATGGACTCGGTGGCCAGGTCGCCGAGCAGTCCGGTGACGCCCTGGGCGGCCTTCTTCAGGGGGCCGGGGCGCAGCCCGTAAACCGAGACGGTCACGGTGAGTCCGTCGCAGGCGAAGGGCAGCGTGGCGGTGGACCGCACCCCCGCGTCCAGCGCCCGCGCCCGGTAGCACGGCCAGCGGTCGTCGTGGAGCAGGTCGTCGGCGCCCGCCGGGCGGCCGGTGTCCAGCGCCGCGAGGATCGGGCCCTCCCCCGAGTGCAGCTGGACCGACACCAGCGCGGACAGATCGGGGTGGGTGGCCGCGGTGGTCGGGTCCTCGGCCGCCTCGCGGAGAGAGTCCTGGGCGAGCACGGCGGTGGCGGTGGCCCCGCAGCTGTCGGGGGTGCCGGCGGCGGCCTGCTCGGCCAGCTCGGCCAGGCCGCGGCCGAGGGTCGGCGCGTCGATCTGGCAGGTCGGGCGGCTGTGCGTGCGTCCGGGCATCGCCGAGTCCAGTCCTTTCACTCCCGTGTGCTGCGCTTCACTCCCGTGTGCTGCGCTCGTCCGGCCCCGTTCCCGCCGGGGCCCCGATTTTTTTCGACTTCCCACGCCATTGAGCGGAAAACACCACCCTTGCCGTGCGCGGCGGCCGGTCAGGCTACGGTGTGCCCATGCCAGGGGCGCAGGAATTTGGTGCGGAGCTCACGGATTTCCGCAGACGTGTTGACGAGTTGCGGGCCGCGCGAGCGCTGCCCTCACAGGAGCGGCTGTCCTTGCTGGACGCCGCTCTTTTCGAGCTCCAGCACATGGTGGACGTGCTGTGGCCGCGGTACGAGGAGCTGGTGGCCGCCTCCCGGACCACCGGCGGGGGCCGGGGCGACCGGCAGGAACAGCAGCTGCTGCGGGCGCTGTTCCAGCGGATGCCGGTCGCGGCGGTGCTGCTGGACCGCGAATCGGTGGTGCGGCGGATGAACTTCGCCGCCACCCAGCTGTTCCACACCCGCGCCGGATACGCCACCGGGCGCCCGCTCGCCGCGTCGCTGCGGCGCGACGGGCAGGCCGCGCTGCGCTCGCAGGTCGCCGCGGTCGCCCGCGGCGAGGGCGACCGCAGTCTGACGGTGCGGCTCTCGCAGCCGTCGGCCGACGGCGAGGTGCGGGTGACCCTGGCAGCGCTGCGCCCGCCGGGCGAACCCCGTCCGGCGGTGCTGGCGGCGTTCCAGCCCGGGGTGACCGGCCATCCGGCGGAGGCGGGGGCGGCGCCGGGGGTGTGGTACCCGGAAGTCCGGCCCGACCTGGCGGAGGTGACCCGCCACGCCGAACTGCTGGACCTGGTCGACGACATGACGACGGCGCTGCTGAAGGTGGCGCTCGACGGTGGCGGCCCGGAGGCCGTGCTGGTCCGGGCCGCGGAGGTGCTGCACGGCCGGTTCGCGGACTGGGTGATCGCCGACCTGGCCCCGGAGACCGCGTCCGGCGTCCCGCGCCGGGTGGTGGCGCTCGGGCCGTGGGACGCGGCGGACGAGCGTACGGCGTCCCTGGCCAAGCAGGATCCGGCGAGCTGCCCGGTGGTGGTGGACGCGCTGTCCGACGGGGTCTCCGCACTGCGGGTGAGCCCGCCCGACGCCGACGCCTTCGGCCGGGACGCGACGGGCGCGCCCGTGCTGGTGCGGGAGGAGGTCACCTCGCTGCTGTGCATACCCCTGCGCGCCTCCGCCACGGACCCGGTGCGCGGGGCGCTCACCCTCTTCCGCACCGGCGGGCGGGGCGCCTTCGGGATGGCGGAGGCGGGCGTGGCGGACCGGATCTCCCGCCACCTCGCCCTGGCCATGCCGCGCACGACGGCACCCGCCCCGGCCGCCGAGGCGTAAGCCGCCGAGACGGCGAGGCGCGGAACCGCCGGGCCGGCGGCGCTCGGCGCGGCGGCGCGGAGCCGCTCGGGTCGGCGGCGCGGAGGCGCGGAGCGGCGCGGAGGCACGGCGCGGCGCGGAGGCACGGAGGCACGCCCACGGGGCGCCCCGCGCCGCGCCGAACGAGGTTTCCTTCCCCGAGCGCCGGTTACCCGTCGCATCTGCCGCATCCGCGCTCGAGGAGGGCCCCATGACCGAGTACGGCTATTTCCTGGCCGCCGAAGAACACGGGCCCACGGACCTTGTCGAGCAGGCCCGGATGGCGGAGCAGGCCGGGTTCCACGCGTTGTGGATCTCGGATCACTACCACCCCTGGAACGACGCCCAGGGGCAGAGTCCCTTCGTCTGGTCGGTGATCGGCGCCCTCGCGCAGGCCACCAGCCTGCCCGTACAGACCGCCGTGACCTGCCCCACCATCCGGCTCCACCCCGCCGTCGTGGCCCAGGCCGCCGCGACCAGCGCGGTGCTGCTGGAGGGCCGCTTCCGGCTGGGCGTGGGCAGCGGCGAGGCGCTGAACGAGCACGTGCTCGGCGACCACTGGCCGCCCGCGCCGGTCCGGCTGGAGATGCTGGAGGAGGCCGTGATGGTGATGCGCCAGCTGTTCGAGGGGCGCCGCGTCACCCACCACGGCAAGCACTACACGGTGGAGAACGCGCGGCTGTACACGGTGCCCGAGGAGCCGGTGCCCATCGACATCGCGGCCTTCGGATCGGCCGCCGCGGCGCTGGCCGGGCGGGTCGGCGACGGCTTCATCACCATGGTCCCGGACGCCGAGCTGGTGGCGCGGTTCCGGCGCGGCAGCGGCGCCGGCGGCAACACCAAACCGGCCCGAGGCGGGCTGAAGGTCTGCTACGGCCCGGACCCCGACGAGGCGCTGCGCACCGTGCACCGGCTGTGGCCGTCCGAGGCGCTGCCCGGGGCGCTGCTGACGACGCTGACCACCCCGGGCCAGTTCGAGCAGGCCACCCAGCTGGTCACCCCCGAGCGGCTGTCCGAGCGGGTGGTCTGCGGGGATGGCGCCGAGGCGCACATCCGCGCGCTGAACGCGTACGCCGAGGCCGGATTCGACACCGTCTACGTCAATCAGATCGGCCCCGATCAGCGCGGCTTCTTCGACTTCTACCGCACCAAGGTGCTGCCGCAGGTGGTCGGCTGAGGCCCGAAGAGCCCATCGGTGCCGAAGAGCAGCCGACGAACAGCCGGAGAACAGCTCACGAACAGCCCACGAACAGATGAGACCCGACCACCCCAAGCGGTGGGAACCCGCCGAACGGAGTGATGACCCACATGACCATGAAAGTGGCCGACTACATCCTCGCCCGGCTCTCCGAGTGGGGCGTCGAGCATGTCTTCGGCTACCCGGGTGACGGAATCAACGGCCTGCTCGCCGCGTGGGGGCGGGCCGAGAACGAGCCCCGGTTCATCCAGGCCCGGCACGAGGAGATGGCGGCCTTCGACGCCGTCGGCTACGCGAAGTTCAGCGGCCGTCTCGGCGTGTGCGCGGCCACCTCGGGTCCCGGCGCGATCCACCTGCTGAACGGGTTGTACGACGCCAAGCTGGACCATGTGCCGGTGGTGGCCCTGGTCGGCCAGACCCACCGCAGCGCGATGGGCGGCTCGTACCAGCAGGAGGTGGATCTGCACAGCCTCTACAAGGACGTGGCCTCCGACTTCCTGGAGACGGTCACCGTCCCCGAGCAGCTGCCCAACGTCCTGGACCGGGCGATCCGCACCGCCTACGCCCGCCGCGCCCCCACCGCCGTGATCATTCCGGCGGATGTGCAGGAGCTGGACTACTCCCCGCCCACCCACGAGTTCAAGATGGTGCCCTCCAGCCTGGACCGCAGCGGCTGGTCCGCGGTGCCGTCCAGCACCGCCGTGCAGCGGGCCGCGGAGGTGCTGAACGCGGGCGAGCGGGTCGCGATCCTGGTCGGCCAGGGCGCCGCCGGGGCGCGTCAGGAGGTCCAGCGGATCGCCGAAACCCTCGGCGCCGGGGTCGCCAAGGCGCTGCTCGGCCTGGACGCGCTCAGCGACGAACTGCCCTACGTCACCGGGCCCATCGGGCTGCTGGGCACCCGCCCCTCGTACGAGATGATGCGGGACTGCGACACGCTGCTGACGATCGGCTCCAGCTTTCCCTACGCCCAGTTCCTGCCGGAGTTCGGCACGGCGCGCGGGGTGCAGATCGATCTCGATCCGCACATGATCGGGATGCGCTATCCGTACGAGGTCAACCTGGTCGGCGACGCCCGCGAGACCCTGCTGCGGCTGCTGCCGCTGCTGGAGCGCAAGGAGGCACGCGACTGGCAGGAGGAGATCATCGGCGGGGTCCGGCGCTGGCGCGAGGTGATGGCGCTGCGCGCGGAGGTGTCCGCCGACCCGGTCAACCCCGAGTACGTGGCCCGCTGCCTGGACCCGCTGCTGCCCTCCGACGCCGTCCTCACCTGCGACTCCGGCTCCGTCGCCAACTGGTACGCCCGCCATCTGACGATGCGCGGCGAGATGCGCGCCTCGCTGTCGGGCACGCTGGCCACGATGGGCTGCGGGGTGCCGTACGCGATCGGCGCCAAGTTCGCGCGTCCGGACCGGCCGGCGGTGGCGCTGGTCGGGGACGGCGCGATGCAGATGAACGGCCTGGCGGAGCTGATCACAGTGGCCAAGTACCGCCATGAGTGGGAGGACCCCCGGCTGGTGATCGGCGTCTGGAACAACCAGGACCTCAACCAGGTCACCTGGGAGATGCGGGCGATGGGCGGCGCACCGCAGTTCCGGCCCTCGCAGGAGATCCCCGACGTGTCCTACGCGCGGTTCGCGGAATCGCTGGGCATGACCGGCATCCGGGTGGAGAAGCCCGAGCAGGTCGAGCAGGCGTGGCGCGACGCGCTGAGCGCGGACGGCCCGGTGGTCGTGGAGTTCCTCACCGACCCGGCCGTGCCGCCGATCCCGCCGCACGCCACCTGGGAGCAGATGGAGGCCACGGTGGAGTCGATCATCAAGGGGGACCCCGACCGGGCGAGCATGATCCGCCAGGGGCTGAAGGCGAAGGTGCAGGAGTTCTGGCCGCACCGGAAGAAGACCTCCGACGAGGCGTGACCTCCGACGAGGCGTGATGTTCCCGTTTCGACCCCGTCCCGCTGGCTACCCGCCGCACCGGACGGACGCGACACCCGGACCGGAAGGACGTGAGCAGCAATGAAGGTCGCCTTTCTCGTCGCCCCGGAAGGCGTGGAACAGGTCGAGCTGACCGACCCCTGGCAGGCGGTCCGCGACGCCGGCGGCACCCCCCGGCTGGTGTCCACCAAGCCCGGCCGTATCCAGGCTTTCGACCATCTCGACAAGGCGGACACCTTCGAGGTCGACCAGGTGGTGAAGGACGCGACGGCCGAGGAGTACGACGCCCTGGTGCTGCCGGGCGGGGTGGCCAACCCCGACTTCCTGCGCCTGGACAAGACGGCCGTCGCCTTCGCCAAGAGCTTCTTCGACGCGGGCAAACCGGTGGCCGCGATCTGCCACGCCCCCTGGACGCTGGTGGAAGCCGATGTCGTGCGCGGCCGCACCCTCACCTCCTGGCCGAGTCTGCGCACCGACATCACCAACGCCGGCGGGGTGTGGGTGGACGAGCAGGTCAAGGTCTGCACCGGGGGTCCCAACACCCTGATCACCAGCCGTAAGCCCGACGACCTCAAGGCGTTCCGCGAGGCGTTCCTGGAGGAGTTCACGAAGGCGGCGAAGGGCTCGACGAAGGGATCGGCACAATGACGGAGGACCGCAAGGAACGGCAGCGCGAGAAGTACCGCGCCGCCGATCCCGCCGAAGGACCGCTGACCACCGACCAGGGCGTGGCGGTCGACCACACCGATGACTCCCTCACGGTGGGTGAGCGCGGCCCGACCCTGATGGAGGACTTCCACTTCCGCGAGAAGCTGACCCACTTCGACCACGAGCGCATCCCGGAGCGGGTGGTGCACGCGCGGGGCGCGGGCGCGTACGGCTACTTCGAGCCGTACGAGTCCTGCGCGGAGTTCACCCGCGCCGCCTTCCTCCAGGACCCGTCCGTGCGCACCCCGGTCTTCGTACGGTTCTCCACCGTGCAGGGGCCCCGGGGGTCGGCGGACACGGTGCGGGACGTGCGGGGCTTCGCGACGAAGTTCTACACCTCGGAGGGCAACTACGACCTGGTCGGCAACAACATGCCGGTCTTCTTCATCCAGGACGGGATCAAGTTCCCCGACTTCGTGCACGCGCTCAAGCCGGAGCCGCACAACGAGATCCCGACCGGCGCCTCCGCCCATGACACCCTGTGGGACTTCGTCTCGCTCCAGCCCGAGACCATGCACATGATGATGTGGCTGATGTCGGACCGGGCGATTCCGCGCAGCTACCGGATGATGCAGGGCTTCGGGGTGCACACCTTCCGCTTCGTGGACGCGCGGGGGCGCGGCACGTTCGTGAAGTTCCACTGGAAGCCGAAGCTCGGCGTCCACTCGCTGGTGTGGGACGAGGCACAGGAGTGCCAGGGCCGCGACCCGGACTTCAACCGGCGCGATCTGTGGCAGGCGATCGAGGCGGGCGAGTACCCCGAGTACGAGCTGGGGGTGCAGCTGGTCCCGGAGGAGGACGAGTTCAACTTCGACTTCGACCTGCTGGACGCCACGAAGATCATCCCGGAGGAACAGGTGCCGGTGCGCCCGATCGGCCACATGGTGCTGAACCGCAACCCGGACAACTTCTTCGCGGAGACCGAGCAGGTGGCCTTCCACACCGCGAACGTCGTCCCCGGTATCGACTTCACCAACGACCCGCTGCTCCAGGCCCGGAACTTCTCCTACCTGGACACCCAGCTGATCCGGCTGGGCGGCCCCAACTTCGCGCAGCTCCCGGTCAACCAGCCGGTCGTCCCGCCCCGGACCAACCAGCGGGACGGCTACCACCAGACCGCGATCCACAGGGGCACCAGCTACTCCCCCAACTCCCTCGGCGGGGGCTGCCCGGCGATCGCGGGCGCGGACGGCTACGCCTTCTCCCACTACGCGGAGCGGGTCGAGGGCCACAAGATCCGCAAGCGGAGCGAGTCCTTCAAGGACTTCTACAGCCAGGCCGCGCTGTTCTGGAACAGCATGAGCGACTGGGAGAAACGCCACATCGTCGACGCCTTCCGCTTCGAGCTGGGCAAGGTCGAGGCGGTGCACGTGCGGGAGCGCACGGTCGAGCAACTGGCCCACGTCGACTACGACCTGGCCTCGCAGGTGGCCCAGGGCATCGGCGTGGCGCTGCCCGAGCCGGGCGCCAACAACCACAAACCGCAAGCCTCGCCCGCGCTGAGCTTCGACAACCTCCAGGGCGACGGCTCGATCCGCACCCGCCAGATCGCGGTACTGGTCACGGACGGGGTGGACGCCGGCCAGCTCACCCAGGCCCAGGAGGCGCTCACCGCCCAGGGCGCCGTCGTCGAGGCCCTCGCTCCACACGACGGCAAGGTGCGCGGCGCCGACGGCAACGGCTACGCGGTCGACCGCGCCCTCCCCACGGTCGCCTCCGTCCTCTACGACGCCGTCCTCCTCCCCGGCGGCCCCACCGGCACCCCCGACCTGGCCTCGGACAGCGCGGCCATGCGCTTCGTCCGCGACGCCTACCGCCACGGCAAACCCATCGGGGCACTCGGCTCGGGCGTCGGCATCCTGGCCTCGCTGGAGCCGGAGGGCCTCCACATCGCCTCGGGCCACGGCCACGTGTGTGCCGACCGCGGCGTGGTCACGGACGCGACGACGGGCACGGCGAGCGAGGAGTTCACCCGGGCCTTCACCGAAGCGATAGCCGCCCACCGGCACTGGGACCGGCCACGGGTGCGCTGCTGAATTCCGCGGGACGCGAGGCGCGAAGCGCGGGACGCGGTTCACCCCGGTGCCGGTGCGTGAGGGTGCGGGTGGTACGCGGGAGCAGCGTGGGGCGGAGATCCCTCCGCCCCACGCCTCCGTGTCGGCAGGCTTGCGCCTACGTGTGCCGTGCTTGGCCCCCGCCCCAGGGCGGCGGGCACACGCATGCCCCCATCCGGGGGCTACGGGGGAGCATCCCCGGCCGTGCGGGCGTCATCAGCGGGTCAGCCGGTGTCCTGACCGGTCCCGATGAGGTAACCGCCGAGTCCGGCGGCCACGAGGAACGTGGTCAGGACCAACGGTCCGGCGAATCGCCCCAGCCACGCCACGATGCGCCGCCAGCAGGCGCCCCAGCATCCGGGGGCGCGATGTGTGGCGGGCGTCCGCGTGCTGGCGCTACGGATCGGGGGCAGCGTGGCCGTGCCGTGTCCGTCCCGAGGGCGTATGGGGTCCACGCGCCAATGACGCTCAACGGTCACGAGGAACTGACCATGATGCAGCCCTTGTTGCTGGGTGTGGAGGATGGCCCAGCGCGCGACGGGACCGGGATCGCTGTCCACCCGCCCTGACGTGGCAGGGCAGGTCATGCACTCGGCGAGATAGATCCCGTCCGGCGCTCCCTGCCCGCGTTCGGCGCTGAGCACCAGGTCCGAGCCCTTCAGAATGGTTCGCGTCACTGCCACGCTCCCGGTTCAAACCGGCAGGGGCCGATGATGATCTCCCGATAGGTGAAGTGCTCCGGGTTCGCTTTCAGGTGGCCGGTCGCCCACACGTGCGCAGCGGCCTGCTCGTCGCTGGGCTCCCCGGTCTGCTCGCACACCGCGCACTGCATGGTGAACGTGATCGGTTCGGCGTCAGGCTCGGTGTCCGGGATGAGTCGGAACTTACGGAACCGGTAGGTAGCCCGAGTCATGCCCTCCCCCGTCCGGCGTGAGCGCTCTTGTTGCTGTGGTCCGGGTGCCGCCTCAGTAACACGGCACAGTCGGTGGCCTTGCTCAGGTCGCCGGCATTCCGTGCCGATTCCTTCTCACGCGCCAGGCGGGCGCACTCCACACAGCCCGCTCTCATGGCATCCCCGCCGTACGCCGTGCCTCTTCCAGCCGTCGCGCTATGTCGCACGACCGGTCGGGCGTGCACGTCTGGCACTCGCCCCGGTGCATGAGATACGCGGCTTGAAGTTGCTCAAGGTCGGCGGCACGGGGATGTTCGGAGACTTCACGCTCAGGCACGACTCACCTCTGCCGGGCAAAGGTCTTCCGGGCGTTCCTGCCATTCTTTGCCATCGTGCCGGGGCCTGAGCATGAAGTATGGCCCGCCCCGGCCCACGTAACTGCCCAGACGGTCCGTGGCCGTAACTCCTACCAATGTCCCCACGTTCGGGTGATCGTGGCTACTCTTGCGCACGGCTGCCTGTCCTTTCTCTCATGTGTGCAGGTAGCCCGCGCCCCCGGACGTTCGCCCGTCGCGGGGGCACCCTTGAGGCGCGCTGCACGTGTCCCACGAGCTTCGAGGCAGCCGACCCCCGACAGAACCGCGAACGGGGAACCCCGCAAACGACTTTGGGGAACCCTGTTGCGGGGAACCGGGGACTACTCTGGGGAGATCACCTCCGTCCCTGCTAGGTGGGCCATGGACGAACGCGAGACGCAACGCGCGGGCTACGCGCTGACGATTCCTGATGCGCTCCTCGGGAGCGAGGCCATGCAGCGGGCATGCGCCACCCGCAACTTCCGGGAGATTTTCCGCCTCGTCAACAGGCGTACAGGATCCAGCCATGCGGACATTGCCGCTGCTATCGGCAAGATGACGAGTTCCCGCGTGAGCGACATCATCCGGGGTGTCCGTGGCGTACGCGGCCAACAAGTGATCGAACGTATTGCCGACGGCTTCGGCATTCCCGGCGAAATGCTCGGACTGCCGAAACGGCCATGGGAGGGTTCCTCACATGATATTGGCGGAGCCACCAACGGCGGAACTACCTTCGAGGCTGTGACTGTTTCCCAGGCCAAGGCGCGTACTCCGTACGTTCGGGAGAACCCCGGAACCCTCGATCTATTGGCGGTAGCTGAACTCCGGCAACAAGTGCAAACCCTGGAAACGCGCTATGCCACAGAGCCGTCTACAGCTCTCATCGCCGAAGTCGGGCAGCATTTAGGGCAACTCGCGTACTGGCATACTCAAACGACCACATATGCCGTTCGCCGAGATCTCTATGCCGCACAGACGGAAGCCTCCACATTAATGGGTCAATTGGTCTGGGATGCTTCGGGGAGGACCGACCACGACACCCCTCGCACTTACTTCGCTCAAGCCGCCGAGGCGGCACGCGAATTACGCGACCCCGTTGCCGAGGGGCTGGCCTCACTACGCACTTCTTTTGTTGCCCTATATGGCGAGAAGAACCCGCGTACTGGCCTAGAAATTGCACAGCGCTCCGCCGACACGGTTAAGGATGCCAGCCATGTCCTTGCGGGACTGGCTGTGCTGCACACGGCCGAGGCTTATGCGATGTTGCAACAACGCCGAGACTGCGAAAAGTCACTGAGAAACGCCGAATGGCATTTCAGTCAAGTTAGTACCAACGATGCCGCCATGTCGATGTTCACACCTGGACTGTTCGGGCGACTGGCCGGGTCCTGCTTTCTTTTCCTAAATGAAACTACTCGCGCACAGAAAGTCCTGGAGGACACAGCTAAAGAGCTGCGCGAGGGATCAAAATCTCATGCCATCGCTTTGGGGAATCTGACGCTTGCGTACATTAGACAACGGAAGGTAGAGGAAGCTGCCAGTACACTCGGCAAAGCGATTGACGTCGTCGAACGCAACCGAGGTGGCGGCGGGCTGAACCTCATCTTTCAGGCAGGTCGCGAACTGCAACCCTGGCGAGCCGTACCAGTAGTGCATGAACTCAATGACCGGCTTCTGAATCTCATTGCATCCGCATAAGCAGAAAGAGGCATCGATGAATAGGGCGCAAGTTCAGCGTGCCAAACAAGCCGTCCGCGAACATGTCTGGGCTCTACTGGAACCCACGCACGGGGACGTGACGGGCCGTATCCCTTCTTTCATCGGTGCAGACGCCGCCGCTGCCCGCCTCGCTGAACACCTTGCCTGGCAGACTGCAAGAGTCATCAAGGCGGTTCCAGACAAAGCCCAGTTGCCTGTGCGCGCTCGGGCACTCCAAGAGGGCAAACGGATTTATATGGCATCGCCGAAGCTGGCGACGGAGAATCCTTTCTACCTCTTGGACCCTGAAAATCTCAGTGTTCCGCCGAACGAAGCCGCCGAACGGCGAACAGCAGCAAAAGTCGCGCAGCCGGTAGGAGTGCATGAGATGCCGGTTGTTGACTTGATCGTGTGCGGAAGTGTTGCCGTTAACCCAGAGGGCGTACGACTAGGGAAAGGCGCCGGATACTCCGATATTGAAGTAGCCCTATTGCAAG
The DNA here is from genome assembly GCF_001553455.1 of Streptomyces hygroscopicus subsp. hygroscopicus. Taxonomy (GTDB): domain Bacteria; phylum Actinomycetota; class Actinomycetes; order Streptomycetales; family Streptomycetaceae; genus Streptomyces; species Streptomyces hygroscopicus. Next base: position 6,594 of record NZ_BBOX01000091.1, on the reverse strand, counting down.
AAGCTGGTCTCATCGGCCCGAACACACTTATCGCGACTACGGTTCACCCTCTCCAAGTCGTGAAAGAAGCGCTACCCGAGTCCGAACACGACTTTCGAGTGGACCTCATTGTTACTCCAGATGAAACTATCGAGTGTCCACCCCACCCACGTCCACCCGGAATCTTCTGGGACCGCCTTGGCCCTGACTCCATCGCCGCAATTCCAGCGCTGGCACATCGCAAGCCAAGCAACCGGTGAGAGGCTGAAATCCCGTACCTGCCATGGTGGGCGGGAACGGGGGTTTCGATGCTCGACAGGACAGTACGGACGCGGAATCCGGACGCACCAGACCCCTCGCGGGGTCTCAGCGACGCCGCTCCCTATCGTCGCATTCGTCTCCATGCCCGGGGAGCGCAAGGAGTACGAGACTGCTGTGACCTGCTGCGTTACTGTCACTGCCGATCACTCCAGAACTACCCGTCTGGAGCATTGGGAAGGGGCGGGGTGGGGGCTCACGCCCACCCGACCTACGGCTCGCGCCCAAGCAGCGCCAGCAGCCGAACCTGCGCATCCGCCCCCGGCGGCGGATCGACGGGCGCCGCGAAAAGTCCGCTCTCCTCCAGATCCGCCGCGTACGGCGCGACCTCCCGCACCGAGAAGTCCACCAACGGCTTCGGGATGCGCTCGTCCGCCCCAATGGCCCGGGACAGATCCCACGCGTGCACGGCCGCGTCAGCCGTCATCTGGGCGCAGTAGTGGGTGGCGGGGCTCTCCCCGTACGAGAGCTCGACCATCCGGTCGAGCGCGCCCGGCTCCCGGAAGGCGTCCCGCGCCGCGGCCGCCGCCGCGTCCCACGTGGCGACCGGGTCGTCACCGAGCAGATCACCCTCCAGCGCATCGCCCTGGTCGGCCATGCTCGCCCCCTCGCGGACCAGCGGCGGCACCCACATCTGCTCGACCGCGAGATGGTTCACCAGATCGCGTACGGTCCACTCGGCGCAGGGCGTCGGATCGTCCCACTGGTCGGGCCGGATCGCGTGCACGCGCTCGGTGAAGAGGTCGAGCGCCTCGCCGTGCCTGGTCAGCAGCGGATTCTCAGCCATGGGTGATCACCCCGCCAGCGGAGGCGGCGGAGGCGGGGGCTGGGGCGGCCGATGATGTTCCCCGGGCCCTGGCGACGGGGGAGGGCCAGGACTCGGAGGCGTCGGGGGTCCCGACGGAGCGGAAGGCCCCGGAGTCGCAGCGGGACCGGGCCCAGACGGCGCGGCGGGACCCGACGGCCCAGACGGCGCGGCGGGTCGCGCGGCGGGCCCGGACGGCGCCCCGGGCCCCGCCGCCTGCGCCGCGGAGTTCTTGAGCCACCCCGCCGCGACTAGCAACAGCGCGAAAACGACCAGCGCCGCAGCCCACGCCGGAAGGGCGATGGCGAAGAGGAGCACCAGGCACGCCGTCAGCGCAGCCCCCGCGTAGAGCGCGGCCGCCGCCGCGCCACCGTAGAGACGGACCGCGCGTCGCCCGGACTGTTCCCGCAGCTCTCTGCGGACTTCTTCGCGGACGGCCCGTGCGACCGGCTCCGCCAGGTCACCGGCCGACGGTATGCCCGCCTTGGGATAGGCCGATTTGTCAGTCATGTACCGGCGGGTACCCATGCCCCGCCGCCGGTAACACCAGGCACGGCCACGCGGGAACGGCAGGCAGCGCAGGCCGCAAGGCACGGGACGCCCACGCGGGCACGGCAGGCACGCCACCACCACGCGCACAGCAAGCAGGCCCAACACGCCCAGCGACCGCAGCAGCCAGCAGGCAGAGCAGGACATGACATGAAAGGACAGGGCAGAGCAGACCAGGGGCACGCGCACGCCACCACAGCCCGGCAGGCAACGGCAACCGCACGGCGCACACGCAGGGCACGGCGTCGCACACGCAGGGCACGGCGTCGGACGTGGCCCCTGATGTCCCACGTCCGACGCCGCTCCTCACTCCCTGCGGAGGCCGCTCGGCCGGACGACGGGTCCCCGCCCCCGGGGACGTCAAACGTCTCCGCGGCCGGTTCCACAACCTCGTGTCGATGCCGTTGTAACGGGTACGCGTGGGGCACGCAATTGCTGGAGGGAGTACATGCGACTCGGACATCTCCAACCGCTCTACGACCGCCCGGGCCCCTGGGCCAGCGTCTACTTCGACACCTCGCACCCCGACGAGTCCGCGGCCGAGGAGCAGGAACGCGCCGCCCGCGAGGCGAGCCGCCGGCTGGAGCGGCAGGGCGCCGACCAGGCGACCTGCCGCGCGGTCTACGACAGGCTGACCGCGCTGCCGCCCGGCACCGGGTCGGCCGGCGCCGGGCCGGCCGGATGGGCCGTCTTCGCCACGGCCGGTGAGGTCGTCGTCGAAACCCCGTTGCTGACCCCGCCACCGCTGGGCGAGGCCCCGTGCTGGTCGGGGCTTCCGCACGTGGGACCGCTGCTGGAGCTGACCGGCGAGGACCCGTCCTGCCTGGTGGCCTACATCGACCGCACCGGCGCGGACGTCGAGCTGCACGACGGACGCGGCGGCGACCGGGTCGGCTCGGTGCAGGGACGCCAGTGGCCGGTGCACCGGACCGCCAGCGCCGACTGGTCGGAACGCCACTTCCAGCTCAAGACGGAGAACACCTGGGAGCAGAACGCGGCGCTGATCGCCGAGGAGCTGCGCGTCTGCCAGGAGGAGACCGAGGCGGAACTGCTGGTGCTGGCCGGGGACCCGCGCGAGCGGCGCGCGGTCCACGACCACCTGCCCAAGGCGCTGCGCTCGGCGGCCGTGGAGACCTCGCACGGCGGCCGGGCCGCCGGTTCCGCCCCGCACGGCACCCACGCCGCCCGGCTGCTGGAGCAGGACGTGGACGAGGCCCGCGCCCGGTACACCCGGGAGCGCGACGAGGCGGCGCTCGAGCGGTTCCGGGCCGGCCGGACGCCCTCGCACGGGCGCGTGGAGGCCGCCGAGGGGGTTCCGGCGCTGGTCGACGCGGCGCGGGAGCACCGCATAGGCTCGTTGCTGATACGCCCCGACGGTGCCGATCTCTACCGCGAGGTATGGGTGGGCGCCGAACCGGACCAGCTGGCACTGCGCCGGACCGATGTCCAGTATCTGGGCGACACCCGGCCGTTCCCGGCCCGCGCCGACGACGCGCTGATCCGCTCGGCCGCGGTCACCGGCGCCGAGGTGCTGACGCTGCCGCCCGCCGAAGGGGACCCGCACGGCGGCGACCTCCCGGTGGGCGGTCTGGGCGCACTCCTGCGCTGGCCGTACGGGGGCGACGCGGATTGACACCGCGGATCGACACCGCGGATCGACACCTCTCGGGACAGCGACCGACCCGAGAGACACAACGGACCCGCTGAGGAAGGGGACCGACATGCAGCGAGGCAGCGACCGGCTGAGCGTCCACAAGGACGAAGAGATGAAGCACGAGCTGCAAGGGCTGATCCGCTCCGGACACCCGACCCGGGTCGAGGAGTGGCACGACCCGGAACCGGCCGCCGACGACGACCCCGATGTGACCCTGGGACCGGTCCCGGCCCGTGGGACGACCGGTCAGGCCGAAGCGGTGCGGTTCGAGTTCGCGCGCCGGCTGGGGCGTACGGCGTTCCCCGCGGATCGTGAAGCGCTGCTGCGCGCCCTGGAGGAACGCCACGCACCGGACGGTCTGATCTCCCTGGCCGAGGAGCTGCCCGCGGACCGGACGTTCCACACCGTGCAGGAGGTGGTCACGGCGCTGGGGCTGCACCCGCGCGGGCGCGAGTAGGGAACGGCGGACGTCCGCCGCGCATAGCCTGGCCGGGCGGGGGTACTGCGGGCAGCACATCCCCCACGAAGGAGTGGACAGATGTCCCAGGACCCGCCGCACTGTGTGCGGGACGTCATGACGCGGCCCATGATCTCCGTCCACCCCGACGCCTCGCTGGTGGAGGCCGCCCAGCTGATGCGCGCACAGGACATCGGCGAGGTGATGGTGGCCCATGACGGAGAGCTGCTCGGGGTGCTCACCGACCGTGACATCACGCTGCGCGCGGTCGCCGAGGGCGTCGATCCCCTCGCGGTCACCTGCCACACGGTGTGCACCGCGGACCCGGTGACCATCGGGCCGGACGAGGAGGTGGCCACGGCGGCGGCGTTGATGCGGCGCCATGCGGTGCGGCGGCTTCCGGTGGTCGAGGCGGGGCGCCCGCTGGGCGTGATCCGTCTCAGCGATGTGCCGGAGCCGACTCCCGGCCGTGCGCCGGAGCCGCCCTGAAGCCGCGCGTGGTGAGCCGCCGAAGGGGCGGCGGGGTCTTCCCCGCCGCCCCTTCGCCATGTGGCGCCTCGCCGACGATGCCGCCGTACCTGATCCCCGCGCCCCGCCGCCGTCTCCTCGCCCCGCCACCCCTTCGCCACCCTCCCGTCGCCGTTCGTCCCGTGGCCGCCACGCCTTCACCACCGCCTCTTCGCCACCGTCCCGTCGCCACCATGCCGTCGCCGCCTTCGCCCGACGGCTTCGCGCCCCTTCGCCAGGACGACCACGACCGACCACGACTCGCCCACCCCGCCCGCATCCTGAGACGGTTCTTCTCGCGATACGAGATGCCCTCTACGGTGGAACCTCTCGATCACCGGGCCCGAAGGGGGAGTTCCGCCATGTCGAAGGACACCGCCGTTTACACCCACGGCCACCACGAGTCGGTGCTGCGCTCGCACACCTGGCGCACGGCGGCCAACTCCGCCGCGTATCTGACCGGGCACCTCAAGCCCCATATGCGGATCCTGGACATCGGCTGCGGGCCCGGCACCATCACCGCCGACCTGGCCGAGCTGGTCCCGCAGGGGCAGGTCACGGGCGTCGACGCCGAGGACTCCGTCCTGGAGCGGGCCCGCTCGGTGGCCGAGGAGCGCGGGCTGGCCAATGTCTCCTTCGCGGTCGCCGACGTCCACGCGCTGGATTACCCCGACGACTCCTTCTGCGTGGTCCACGCCCACCAGGTGCTCCAGCACGTCGGCGATCCGGTGGGGGCGCTGCGCGAGATGCGGCGGGTCTGCGCGCCGGGCGGGCTCGTGGCGGTGCGCGACTCCGACTACGCCGCCATGACCTGGTACCCGTCCGTTCCGGAGCTGGACGGCTGGCTGGATCTGTACCACCGGGTCGCACGGGCCAACGGCGGCGAGCCGGACGCCGGGCGCCGACTGCGCTCCTGGGCCCTGGAGGCGGGGTTCACCGACATCACCTCGACCGCCACGGCGTGGTGTTACGCCACCGAGGAGGAGCGGGCGTGGTGGAGCGGTCTGTGGGCGGACCGCACGGTCGCCTCCGCCTATGCCCGGCTCGCGGTGGACGGCGGTCACGCCACCGAGGAGGAGCTGCGGGCCATCGCGGGCGCGTGGCGGACCTGGGGCGAGGCCCCGGACGGCTGGTTCGCCGTCCTGCACGGTGAGATCCTCTGCCGCGTCTGAGCAGTTCAACTAGGCTCGCCCGCATGGATATTCTGGGGACTTCACTCCGTGTGTGCGTCGACGATCTGGACTCGGCGATCACGGTCTACGAACGGCTGACGGGAGCCGAGGCGGTGCGCTTCCAACGCGGCCCCGTCTCGGTCGCGGCGGTCGGCTGCTTCTTCCTGATGAGCGGCCCCGAGTCGGAGCTGGCGATTCTCCGCAAGATCACGGCGACGATCGCGGTGAAGGACGTGGACCAGGCCATCGCCGATCTCACGGCGGTGGGCGGGCAGATCGTCGCCGGTCCGCTGCCCGCCCCCGTGGGCCGCACCCTGGTCGCCCGTCACCCCGACGGCTCGATCTTCGAGTACGTCGACCGGAACCCGATGGCGTGACCCGCCAGTGAACTCACCATCCGGCAGACCCGTCAGGAGGGCGGACCGTCAGGAGGGCGGTCCCGGATCCGCGGTGATCTCCTCGTCGTCGACCTCCTCGTAGAGGTCGTCCACATCGCGTAGCTCATCGCTCTTGATCCGGACCGCCTCCTCCTCGGCGGACAGCCCGCTGGTCGAGCCCTCCTGGGAGTAGACGTCCTGCTCACGCGGGAGCTCGGGATCCGGCTCGTCGTACAGCAGCCCCGCCGGTTCTGCCTCGGTGCCGAGGGGCTCCCCCGTATCCGGCTCCTCATCGGCCAGCCGCTCGTCGAGCGATTCCCGCTCACGCGTCTCCGCGCTCGTGGTGTCGCGGTATGCGGCGATGGTCGGCTCGTCCCCGGGCACGGGCAACTGTTCCGGGTCCTCGGCCCGCTGCTGCTCGGGCGTGCCGTCCTGCAGATCGGGGATCCCCTCGTCCTCGGGGTCCGCGCCGGGGTCATGCGGTGTCTTCACGGTCGCGGCTCCTGCCTGGTCGTGTGGTGTGCTGACGTCCCCGACCGGGTGCCCCGACAGGGCGACGCCATGCGGACCGCACCCCCACAAGCCTCAGCACCACACCTCACACCGCAGGCACCACGCCACCCACCCCCGCAAGGCGCACGCCTGCTATGCGGGCCGCATGCGGAACTCATAGCGTTCGGGCAGCGGATGCTCGGCCCTCGCCCGCGCCCGCGACTCCTCGGCCAGCGGCTCCCCGGGCCCCGCCGCCAGCCGCTCCACGATCGCGTACCAGGTGT